>VYFG01000016.1 GCA_009842505.1 Gammaproteobacteria bacterium | reverse complement strand
GCGTAACCATGGACGGAGCCGAAAGGAATAACGCCCCAGAATGGCCGGTTACGGCTCCAGCGCCACTTCCCCGAGGTCGGCCAGGGCGCAGGAAACCGTCACATCGGGATAATCGGCCTTGGGGGCCGCGTCCCGGCGTCCGCCGAACGCGGGCCGGGCCGCCGGCAGGGAAACCCCCAGCTTGTCCGCCAGCACCGGCAGGGCCTTGCGCGCCGAGCCCAGGCAGGGCTCCCCCCGGTGGCCGGTCCAGTCCTCCCGGACGCAGAGCTCCCGGGCCAGCGAGTTCCGCGTCCGGCCCGGCTCGTTCACCGCCACGCAAAACCATTCCACCGTATCGGCGTCAAACTGGTGAAGTCCGACCTGCATGGCCGGGAATGTACTCGCTCAGGCCCAGTGAGTCAACTGTGGGACGTTGTGAGGCCCGGCCCGCCGGGGTGACCAGGGTTACGGAATTGCCCCGTGACCGGAGCGCCAGGGCGATGACCGGGCCCAGGTAGTAGTGGTCGTCATCGAAAACCAGCGCATGTCCAGATGGCGTCTCCTCGTCGGCAAGCATGGTGTCGGCGCTCACGACGACAGCCCCCGCTTCGACGGCGAACGGCAGGTTCCGGATGCGGCCCACACCGTCGGTGGTCCATTTCGCCCCGGTGCCCAGGAACACATGGTCCGCGCCGACTTCGAGAATGTCGTCAACGTTCATGGGACTTTCCCGGAAGACCTCGACATTCGGCAGCTTGCCGATCTGCCCCACGCGCCAGTCCCGGACCCGGATCCATTCGCCGAGGCCCGGCAGGCGGCTCTCGCGCACCACGCGGCCGCCCAGGTCCCGCGTCGCCTCCGCCAGCACCACCGGGAAGCCGCGTTCGCCTAGGACTCTGGCCGCTTCCAGTCCGGCCGGACCGGCCCCGACCACAAGAACCCGTTCCTGCCCGGGGGCGGATAGCCGGGATACTCGCTCCGGGTGCCATCCGCGGCGATGCTCCTCTCCCATGGTCGGGTTCTGGGTGCACCGGATCGGCACGCCGAGCGAATTGTGCGCATAGCAGATGTTGCAGCCGATACACTCCCGGATGTCATCGATCCGCCCCTCCTCGATCTTCCTCGGCAGAAACGGGTCGGCGATCGACGGCCTGGCAGCGCCGATGAGATCCTGGATACCCTCACGCACGACCCGGGCCATGGTGTCCGGCGAGGTAAAGCGGCCGACGGCCACGACCGGCTTCGTCGTCATCGCCTTTGCCTTTCCGACATGCTCCTGCAGGCCGGCTTCCCTGGTGTAGCGGGAAGAACCCATCTCGATACTGTAGTCCGGGACGGTCAGATCCCAGAGATCGGGCAGTTCGGCCATGACGCCGAAGGCGTCGTAACGCTCCGGATTGGCCAGGTCCACGGAGATGCGCACGGCAACCGCGGCCTTGCCGGCAACCGCCTCGCGGGTCACGTCGATAAGTTCATGGACGATCCGGTACCGGTTCACGAACGAGCCGCCATATTCGTCGGCACGATCGTTGGTGTCGGGATTGAGGAACTCGGAGACCAGGTAGCCGTGGGTGGCGTAAACGTACACGATATCGAACCCCGCCTCGACCGCGCGCCGGGCGGCGGCAGACTGCCACCGCCGAAGTTCGGCGATGTCGGACCGGTCGAGCCTTCGGCTCTGAACCGGGTGGTAGACGTCGGTATTCGATGTCGGCCGGCTGATGATGCCCACAGGAGGTACCCGTGAATCAAGATTGGCGATGAAGCTTCCGCCGAGCCACAGTTCGACACCGGCAAGCGCGCCGTGTGCATGCACTGCCTCCGTCATCAGGGCATTGTCGCGGATGTCGTCCTCATCCCACAGGCGGGCATACGGATATCCGCCGTCGTCCGATGTGGCATGGACGGAGCAATACTCGGTGCAGACGACGCCCCACCCTCCCTCGGCCTTCATGCCCCGCATGGCGGCGAGCATCTGCGGGCGCTGCCAGCCCATGCCGGAGCAGTGGGGGACCTGGTAGAAGCGGTTCCTGGCCGTTACAGGGCCGATCTCGATCGGCTCGAACAGGCAGTCGTATCTGGAATCAAGCATGGCGTTGTCGGTATCTCGGGGACGATGCGTCGGCACTGGCCGCAGGGACGTGCCTGGATGCGACAGGATTCTGGCAGAAACGCTGCTGCAGGGATACGTGATTTCAGACCGCTGCTCTCCTAATCCTGGCATGAATCCCGTCCCCATCGGAAGGCGGGATATCATGGCCTGCCAGATGGGCGCCCCGGAGTGGTGTCTGAAAAAGACCCGGAAGTCGGCGATGCCCTCCATGGACTGATCAGTAACCTGGCAAATTTATGGAATGCCAGATGGAGTGCTATCCCAGACATCCAAGGCCAGAGCTCCTGCTACGCCCGAGGGTAGCCTCCGGATTTTCTCAATGTCCTCGAACGGAAAATGACTTCCTGTCGATCACTCGTCAGCAAACTGTTATCCGGCAGAATTCACACGCCGGATACCGGAGCGCACGACAGGCAACCACCCACCTCTGGGTCTGGTCGGTAGGGGAAAGCGCCGTCTCTCCGGCTGTCAAGCGCTGCTGCGGGGGCTTTCCCGGCCGTGCGACAAGAGGAGGAGCGATATGGAGGACCTCACACGGACTTGCAAGACGCTGAGACGGGGCCCGTTCCATCGTCTGCCCCACTTCATTTTCATCGACCAATCTCCCCTTCATTGCATTCAGGGACCTTGAACAACCCTTCCCGCTCAAGCTGTGGCCGGCTGTCCTGCAGTGCCCTTCCTTCCGTCCTCTTCGTTAAGCGTTACCGCAACAAGGACGAGTCGTATTTATATCGAATATGGAGGCGGTTTGTGAAATGCCGGATTCGCCCGGTTTGGA
>VYFG01000039.1:1953-21070 GCA_009842505.1 Gammaproteobacteria bacterium | reverse complement strand
AAATCCATGGGAATGATCAAGACTGACTGAGTCGTATGTGGGGTGTTGTGAGACCGGAGCCCGGCCCGGTGAAACGCCAACGATCGAAGCATGATGACCGCAGATAACGTGCTGACACTCTATGCCAGGGGCGGCTGCTGGTACTGTCACAGTGTACTGCGTGCGATCGAGCGTCTCGGACTGGACGTGGAGGTGCGCAACATCTGGGAGAGCGAGGAGGCCGCCCGGGAACTGCTGCAGGCCACCGGCCGGCTTACGGTTCCCGTGCTCAGGATCCATGATGCCGGCGGCGACATCCGCTGGCTTCCGGAGTCGGCCGACATCATCCGCTATCTCGAGGCCCGCGCCGTCGGGGACTGACGCCGCCGAGCGATCCCGGCGCCCGGGTCAGGCGTGCCGGGGCACGGTGCCGGCAAGCCGTCCCGCGGCGGTTTCGTAGATCACCAGCAGCGCGGGGACCAGGAACAGCACCAGGAGGGTCGCGAAGGCAAGTCCAAAGGCGATACTGGTCGCCATGGGGATCAGGAACTTGGCCTGGAGGGAGGTCTCGAACAGCAGCGGCGTCAGTCCGCCGATGGTGGTCAGGGAGGTCAGGACCACCGCCCGCAGCCGCTGGCAGGCCGCCTCCACGACGGCTTCTGCGGGCGCGATGCCCCGGGATTTCAGTGCCCGGTAGAACACCACCAGGATGATGGAGTCGTTTACCACGATTCCGGCAAGGCCGAAGAGGCCGAACAGGGACAGGATGGTCAGGTCGAGCCCCATCAGGACATGGCCCCAGACCGCCCCGACCAGCCCGAAGGGAATGATGAACATGACGATGAGCGGCCAGGCATAGGAGCTGAATACCCAGGACAGGACCAGGTAGATCAGGCCAAGGGCCGGGATGAGGCTGAACCGCATGTCCCCCAGGGTCTCCCGCTGGTCCGCCTGCCGGCCCTCGAAAGAAAACCCGACGCCGCTTTCGCTGGCCAGCGCCGGCAGCACGGACTCTTCCAGTTTCGCGCGGATCTCGTTGGCGTTGGCCACGACCGGGTCCACGCTGCCCTTGACCGTGACCGAAAGCTGGCCGCCGGAGTGGCGGATGGATTCATATCCGCGCTCCAGGCGGATGGTGACCAGGTTGCCGATGGGCTCGGTGCCGCTGCCGGGCAGGACGATGTCCAGTTCCTCCAGGCTTGCCAGGGAGTACCGCTCCGTCTCCGGCAGGGAGATCCGCACTTCCATTTCATCGAAGCCGTCGGACAGCTCCTGCACCTTGATGCCGTCATAGGCGGTGCGCAGCTGGGCGGAAATGCTTTCCACGCTGAGCCCCAGCCCCTGGGCGGTGGGGGTCAGTTCCAGCACCATCTGTTCCCGGCCGTAGGGGGCATCGTCGGTGACGCCGAACACGCCGGGAATCTGCCGTATGATCCCGGCCAGCCGCACCGCCACGTCCTTTACCTGGTGGATGTCGCTGCCCACGATCCGGATGTCCAGGTCGCTCCCGGGCGGACCGGCCCTGGGTTCCATGATGCTCAGGGTTTCCAGGCCCGGCACCGGGGGAAGCCGCTCCCGCCAGGCCCTGACGATGTCCCGGTTGCGGACGGACCGCTGGTCCGGATCCGTCAGCTCTACGCCCAGGCTCCCGAGGTGGTCCGCCTGGTCCCGGGGGCGGCCCCGGCTCGGCGCGTCCCCTTCCTGGGCCCCCTGGCGGAGCAGCACCAGCTTGACGAATGGCTGTCCGAGATCCTCCTCGGCCGCGTACAGCGCCTGCTCGACCTGGAGGAGATAGTCCTCCACCACGTGGGCCGGGGTCCCGGAGACGAAACTCACGTTTGCGTAGATCCTGTCCGCTTCCGCGGTGGGAAAGAACTGGAATGCCACCCGCCCCGAGCTGAGCCAGCCCACGGTGATGACCAGCATCGCGATTGCCGTGGCCAGGGTGGTCCATGAATGGCCCACGGCAACCTTCACTGTGGGACGGAACAGCCGCTCCCGGAAAAACCGGAATCCGTTGTCCAGTCCGCGGCGGACCCGGCCTGTCCGGTCGGGGTCCGTCCGCCGGAAGGAATGGGTGAGGTGGCCCGGCAGGATCAGGAAACACTCCACCAGGGAGGCGACGATGATACAGACCACAACGATGGGGATGGCGCTCAGGATGGCGCCCATGATGCCGCCGATCAGGATCAGCGGGAGGAACGAGGCGATGGTGGTCAGGGAGGAGGCGAACACCGGGCCCAGCATCCTTCTGGCCGCCCTTTCCGACGCATTGTCGTGTTCGCCGCCGCCCTGGTACTGGCTCATGGCTTCCTCGCCCACCACGATGGCGTCGTCGACGATGATGCCGAGGGCCATGATCATGCCGAACAGGCTCACCATGTTGATGGATCCGCCGATGGCGTACAGGACCCCAAGGGCCGCCATGAACGACACCGGGATGCCCACGGCGATCCAGAACGCCACCCGCCCGCGGAGGAACAGGAACAGGACCAGGAGCACCAGGGCCAGGCCGCCGACGCCGTTTTTCACCAGCAGGTTGATCCGCTCCTGGAGCAGTTCCCACTGCTGGCTGTACGGTACCAGTTCCACGCCCGGCGGCAGCAGCGGCCGGGTGTCCTCCACCCAGGCCCCGAGAATCCGGGCCGCTTCCAGGCTGTCGCTGTTCTCGTTCCGGTTCAGGCTGAACTCCACCGCGGGCCTGCCGCGAAAACTGAGTGTCTCCTGGCTGTCCAGGGGCTTGCGCCGGATTTCGGCGATGTCCCCGAGCAGGACCAGGCGCCCCTCGTTGCTGGCGACGATGGGAATGGCCTCGAATTCCAGGCCGGACTGGCGCCGTTCACGGAACCGCAGCTGGCGGGAGGTTTCGCCGCGTCCGATGATGCCCACCGGAACGTCCCGGGACCAGGCGGAAATCCGGCGGGCGACATCGTCCAGCGACAGGCCGAGCTCGCGCAGCCGGCGGGAGGGAATCTCGATGGCGATCTGCTCCTTCGGCAGGCCGCGCACGAAGATCTTGGCGATGCCCCGGTCCAGCAGTTCCTGCTCCATGCGGTTCACCAGAGGGCGCAGCTGCTCCAGGTCGAGGTCCCCGGTGATCAGGACCTTGCCCACGTTCTCGTAGCGCACCACCTTCTGGATCACGGGCTCGTCCGCCTCCAGGGGCAGGTTCTGCACCTGGTCGACACGCTGCTTGACCTGGTCCACGGACAGGCCCATGTCGGTGCCCTCCTCGAACTCCAGGGAGATCACGGACATGCCCTCGGAGGAAGTCGAGGTCATCTGCCGGACGAAGTCCACATCCCGGAGCTCCTGTTCCAGGGGCGTGGTGATCAGCTCTTCCACGTCCTCCGCGCTGGCGCCGCTCCATGCCACCCTGACGGTGGCGTAATCGACGTTGAAGCTGGGGAAGAACTGGGTGTTGAGTTCCCGGATGGACCACACTCCGGCCAGCAGCATCATCACCATGAGCAGGTTCGCCGCCACCGGGTGGTTGGCGAACAGGGTGATGAAACCTGTGCCCGGAGCCCTGCCGCCGGTTCCGGGTGCCGGATCAGTCATCCACGGCGCCCGTTTCCACCGCCAGGCCGTTGATGGCCTGCGGCAGCCTCGAGACCATCAGCAGGTCTCCCTCCCCGAAGGCGGAGCCATCCAGCAGCAGCTGTTGCCTGCCGTCGGCGTCCCGTCGGAGCCCCAGCCTGGTGACGGTCCGGGATTCCAGCCGGCCCTCGACGATCCGGTACACGCGGTCGTCGCCGTAGAGGGCATCCGGCGGGATCGCCACCACCCCGTCCAGGGAAGGCAGCTTCAGCGCCAGCTCCACGGTGCTGCCGAGGGCAGGGAGGGTTCGGCGGCCGGCGTGGAAGAAGGCGTCCACGCCGCCCTGTCCCTGGGTCACGGCGGCGGCGAGGCGGTCCAGCATGAGTTCGGTTTCTACCCGGTCGTTCTCCAGGGTTGCCACGATCTCCCGGCCCCGGTTGATGGACTCCCTGAGCAGCGGCACGTAGCGCCGTGGCACCTGGGCCCGCACCTCGAGGCTGAGGTGGTCATACATCCGCACCAGGGGGGTGCCCGGCGTGACCCGGACACCCGGGGATACCAGGACTTCGATCACCCTGCCGCTGTAGGGTGCCCGGACACTGGTGCGGGCATAGTCGTGTTCCGCCCGGCTGAGGGCCGCTTCGGCGTTGTCCAGGCGGGCCTTCCAGAGCTTCCTGCGCGTGCTGTGATCGTCAATGCTGCGGCGTCTCTGGGTAATCGCGAGCAGCAGTTGCTGCTCCTGGCGCTGCATGTCCTCCAGGGCGGCTTCGGTGCCGGCGCTGGTACGGGCCAGGGCCCTGGCCCTGGCCACCGCCTTTTGCATCAGCGCCAGCATCTCCTGCTCCCGTTCCAGGGCCTCCTGGTCTGCCGCGTAGGTCCGGCGGTCGCTCTCGATCTGGGCCTGGATTTCCGCGACGCTGGCCTTGCGCTGGAGGATCTCCAGGGCCGCATCGGCGTCATCCAGGCGGACCACGATATCGCCCGCAGGCACGGAATTCCCCTCGCGCACGGTGACCTCCACCACGTCCGCGGCAATGCCGGCGCTGAGCACGCTGTTGTCGGGGGCCTCGATGCGGCCGAACAGCGTCAGTTCCGGCGCCAGGGACTGGCGCTGCACGGTCATCGCGGCGACCACGGGAGGCCGCAGCCGCGACTGGATGGGGTCCGGCTCCACCTTGGTGGCGTGGAAATGCCGGAAAAGACCCACCCCGGCTCCGATCACCAGTATAGGCAGCAGGAATTTGATCAGCCGCATGGGGAACGATCTGGCTTCATGGACAGGGACTTTCTATTATAAAGTCCGAGGGCGCCTGCCCGTGCACCTGAAGGAGAGATTTGCGACATTTGCAGTAATTTTCACCAGAAGCTTCCCGCCGCTGCCCACTTCCAATCGGATCCGGGGGCCGCATCTTGGTGGGACCCGTACCCTGTTCGCCATGCAGTCTGAAACCGTTGAGCGCTATCTGGAAAGCCATGCCGGTGCATCGCGCGTGCAGCTGGTGGGCCCCCTGGCGTCCCCGCAGACGGCACTGGCCGAACCGGTCATCTTCATCGACGGGGGCGCTGGCCTGCGCGTGGCGGGCGAGGGGGTCGCGGTGGGGGACGGCGATTCCTTCGACGGGCACCTGGACCACCGGCTGGACCCCGACAAGGATTTCTCCGATCTCGCCTTCGCCCTCGGGTGTCTCGGCCCGCGGTTCCGCGAAATCGAACTCGTCGGGTTTCTCGGCGGCCGGCGGGACCATGAGCTTCTCGGTTTCGGCGAGGTGTTTCATTTCCTCGACCGCAGGGACACCCCCGCCCGTGTCCGCTTCGATCGCGAGGTCGAGGCGTTCAGTGCCGGCCGCTGGCGGTTCGAAGCCCGCGGCACATTCAGCCTGGCGCTGTTCGCGCCGTGCCGCGTGATCCTGGGGGGGGATTGCCGCTATCCCATTGCGCCGGACACCCGGGTGACTCCCATGAGCTCCCTCGGGCTCAGCAACGTGGGTCACGGCCATGTCGAACTCGAGGCCGACGGGCCGGTGTTCATCTTCCACAACGTGCCGGAGGCCACTTGAATTTTGGCAGCCACGATGAGACAACCCACCCCATGAGCGACCTGTTCGACTTCCGGCCGAAATCGAAGGACTACGCGGTGATGGGCAATCCCGTCTCCCACAGCAGGTCCCCGGCCATCCATGCACTGTTCGGCGCGCAGCTGGGGATCGACCTGCACTACACCCGGATCCAGGTGGACCCCGGGGGGTTCGGCCAGGCGGTGAGCCATTTCACCGCCCACGGCGGCGCCGGCCTCAACGTCACCGTCCCTTTCAAGGTGGAGGCGTGGGAACTCTGCCGGCGGTCCGGCAACCGGCTCTCGGACCGCGCACGGGAGGCGGAGTCGGTCAATACCCTCTCGTTTCCCGGGGATGGCGCGGTGCAGGGGGACAATACCGACGGCATCGGGATCGTCCGGGACATCGAGGAGAATCTCGCCGTTCCGCTGCGGGGCAGGCGGATCCTGGTGGTGGGCGCCGGGGGCGCCGTACGCGGAGTGCTCGGACCGGTGCTGGCGCGCGATCCGGTGTCCGTCCATATCGTCAACCGGACCGCCTCCAGGGCCGTCGCCATGGCCGGCAGGTATGCGAATCCGGGGGAGAGCGAGGTGACCGGGGGCGCGCTTGATTCCGCGGTCGGGCCCTATGACCTGGTCATCAATGGTACTGCGGCGAGCCTCGGGGAGGAACTGCCCGCCATCGGCCCGGGATGCGTCGGGCCCGGCACCGTCGCCTACGACATGATGTACGGCACGGAACCCACGCGGTTCATGAGGTGGGCCCTGGATCAGGGCGCCGCCCGCGCCAGCGACGGCCTCGGCATGCTGGTGGAGCAGGCCGCGGAATCGTTCTTCGTCTGGCACGGCGCCAGGCCAAGCACCGCGCCGGTCATCAGCCACCTGCGCAAGAATTGATGGCGGCCCGGCTGGACAACACCCTGGTCATCGCGATTTCCTCGCGCGCGCTGTTCGACCTCGAGGACAGTCACCGGGTGTTCGAGCAGGAGGGAATCGATGCCTACTGCCGCTACCAGATCGCCCATGAGAACGACCCCCTGGAACCCGGGGTGGCCTATCCCATGGTGAAGAAGCTGCTCGCCCTCAACCGGGGCCGGGAACAGCAGGTCGAGATCGTCCTCATCTCCCGCAACAGCGCAGACACCGGTCTCAGGATCTTCAATTCCATTGCCCACCACGGGCTGTCCATCAGCCGGGCCGCGTTCACCGGGGGGGAATCCCCGTGGCGCTACGCCAAGCCGTTCAGCGCGGCCCTGTTCCTGTCGGTGGACCCGGGGGATGTCCGCCGCGCCCTGGAATCCGGGATCGCGGCGGCCACCATCCTGCCGTCAAGGGTCGGGAACACCGGCAGCCGGCAGTTGAAGATCGCCTTCGACGGCGACGCCGTGCTGTTCTCGGACAATGCCGAGCAGGTGTACCAGGAACATGGTCTGGACACCTTTTCGGCGTCGGAAAAGGGCGCCGCCAACGAGCCCCTGCCCGGGGGTCCGTTCAAGCCGGTGCTGGCGGCGCTGCACCGTATCCAGGGCGCCTATCCCCCGGATGAGTCGCCCATCCGCACCGCGCTCGTCACCGCCAGGTCCGCGCCCGCCCACGAGCGCGTGATCCGCACCCTGCGGGCCTGGGACGTGCGCATTGACGAGAGCTACTTTCTCGGCGGCGTGGAAAAGGGCGAGTTCCTGCGCACGTTCGAGGCGGACATCTTCTTCGACGACCAGGACGGGCATTGCGATTCCGCGCGCCAGCACGTCCCCACGGGTCATGTCCCCCACGGCGTGTCCAACGGCTGAGCGTCGCCCGGGGGCCTACGGGATGATCCGTTCCCCCCGGTAGAGGTCCTCCGTGGACTCCCGTTCGCGCACCAGGTGGCACCGGTCCGCGTCCACCATCACTTCCGCCGGCCTCGGCCTGCCGTTGTAGTTCGATGCCATGACCATGGCGTAGGCTCCGGCGGTGCGCACCGCCAGGAGGTCCCCGGTGCGCATGCGCAGTGGCCGGTCCTTGCCGAGGAAATCCGCGCTTTCGCAGACCGGGCCCACCACGTCGTAGATCTTCTCGGCGGGGTCCGGCTCCTCGTCCACGGTCACGATGTCCTGGTAGGCCTGGTACAGCGCCGGCCGGATCAGGTCGTTCATCCCGGCGTCGACGATGCAGAAGTTGGTGGAACGGGAGGCCTTGAGAAAATTCACCCGTGTCAGCAGGATGCCCGCGTTCCCGGCAATGGCCCGACCCGGTTCGATGGTCACCGGCAGCGAAATGCCGCGCCCGGCCAGCTGCCGGGAGAGAACGGCCCAGTATTCCGCGGGGTCGGGCGGCGACTCCCGGTGGTAGCGCACGCCGAGGCCGCCGCCGATGTCGATGTGATCCACCCCGATGCCCTCCCGGTCGAGCGCCCCGATGAAATCCAGCATCCGGTCCAGTGCGTCGGCGTAGGGGCCGAGATCGGTGAGCTGGGAGCCGATGTGGCAGGCCACGCCGGTGATCCGGATGTTGGGATCCGCCGCCGCCTGGCGGTAGACCGCCATGGCCGCCTCCGCCGGCAGGCCGAACTTGTTGTGGTGGAGCCCGGTGGAAATGTAGGGATGGGTCTTCGCGTCCACGTCCGGGTTGATGCGCACGGACACCGGGGCAACCACCCCCAGGCGCCCGGCGGCGGCGGACAGGTTCCCGAGTTCGCCTTCCGACTCGATGTTGAAGCACCGGACCCCGGCGCCGAGGGCGTATTCCAGCTCCCAGTCCAGCTTGCAGACCCCGGAGAACACCGTCTTCGCGGGATCGCCGCCCGCGGCGATCACCCGCTTGAGCTCGCCCCCGGAGACGATGTCGAAGCCGGACCCCAGGCGTGCGAGGAGGTTCAGGATGGCCAGGTTGCCGTTGGCCTTTACCGCGTAGCAGACCAGGTGGGGGTGGTCGCCGATGGCTTCGTCGAAGGCATGCCAGTGCCGCTCCAGCGTGGCCCGGGAATACACGTAGCAGGGCGTGCCGTATTCCCGCGCCACCTCCCGAAGGGGGACGTCCTCGGCATGCAGGTGTCCGGATCGATACTGGAAGTGGTCCATGTACTTGAGGGTGCTGGGGCGTCTGTGGGAATCATTCGGTGGCGGTCGTGTCCTCTTCCGTGGACTTGTCGTCGGCGTCTTCCGCCGCGGCGGCGTCCGCCGGAACCTCCTCCCCGGGCAGGTAGAGGGGGCCCTTCTGTCCGCAGCCGGCCGCGAGCAGGGCCGCGGCCAGCAGGGCCGCCAGCGGGAGGTTGATTCGGTGCGCCATGGTCATCTCGGTGTCGCGTCGCCCGTGGGGGGCCGGCCCCGGAGCCGCGTTCAGGCTCCGCGCTCCTGCAGCCGCCGGGCGGCATTTTCCGCGGCGATTGTAACCTGCTCCGGGGCGGTGCCCCCAACATGGTTCCGGCTCGCCACGGACCCCTCGAGCGTCAGCACGTCGTAGACATCCGCCCCGATCGCGTCGCTGTGCTGCTGCATCACCGACAGCGGAACCTGTTCGAGCTGCAGCCGGTCCCGCGCCGCATGGTCGACAATCCGGGCCACCACCCCGTGGGCGTCCCGGAACGGCACTCCCTTGCGCACAAGGTAGTCGGCCAGGTCGGTGGCGGTGGGGTGGCCCCGCGACGCGGCGCGGTACATGGCTTCGCGGTGAAACGTCACCTGCGTGAACATGGCGGAGAAAACGCGCAGGCCCGCCTCCACCGTGTCCATGGAATCGAACAGGGGCTCCTTGTCTTCCTGGTTGTCGCGGTTGTAGGCCAGCGGCTGGCCCTTCATCACCATCAGCAGCGCCACCAGGTTGCCGCTCACGCGGCCGCTCTTGCCCCGGATGAGTTCGGCCACGTCCGGGTTCTTCTTCTGCGGCATGATGCTCGAGCCGGTGCAGAATGCGTCGCCGAGTTCAACGAACCCGGAACCCTCCGAGGACCACAGCACCAGTTCCTCGGCGATCCGTGAGAGGTGCACCATGATGAGCGCCGCCGCGGCGCCGAACTCGATCACGAAATCACGATCCGACACCGCATCGAGGCTGTTGGCGCAAACGCCCCCGAAGCCGAGTTCATCGGCCGTCATCTGCCGGTCGATGGGATAGCCGGTGCCGGCCAGGGCGGCGGCGCCGAGGGGGGACACGTTCACCCGCTCCCGGCAGTCCAGGAGCCGCTGGTAGTCCCGGTCCAGCATCTCGTTCCAGGCCAGGATATGGTGCCCCAGGGTCACAGGCTGGGCACTTTGCATGTGGGTGTATCCCGGCATGATCGTTCCGGCCTCCTTCCCGGCCAGGTCCACCAGGGTGCGCTGCAGTCCGGTCATCGCCGAGGCGATGCGGTCGATGCCTTCGCGCAGGTACAGCCGCATGTCCGTGGCCACCTGGTCATTGCGCGACCGGCCCGTGTGCAGCCGCTTGCCGGCATCGCCGATGCGCCGGGTGAGTTCCGCCTCGATATTCATGTGCACGTCTTCCAGCGATTCGGACCATTGGAACGCGCCGCGCTCGATATCCGATTCGATCTCCCGAAGACCGCGCTCGATGTCCCCGAAGTCCTCCTCGGACAGCACCCCGGCGGCCTGGAGCATGCGGGCATGGGCAATGGATCCCCGGATGTCCTGGCGGTACAGCCGCCAGTCAAAGGAGACCGACTCGGAAAACGTTTCCATCAGGGCGTCCGTATCCTCGCTGAAACGCCCTGCCCAAGGTTTTTTCTGGCTCATTTGCGCTGTGTCCGGGTCCGGTTCTGGGATCAACCGTCTGCCTTCCGGCTAGGGACGGCGGACGGACGGGAAGGGCCGCCGATGACCGGCAGGAGGCAAGAGGATGGATCGACGGGGCCTGCTGTTCACGGGGGGTGCCATTATATCCGCAATGCTTCCTGCGGACAGTCCCGGCGAGGCGGTGCGCTCAGGCGGCCCCGAACAGGGGCTGCACATCATCGGAAAGGGCCGCCAGTTCGTCCTCGTCCGCCCCGCACGGGGCGCCGGCCATGCGTTCCAGGGCGGCGCCCTGGCCGATATCCGCCGGTCCCAGGCTGTCCGCCACTGCCCGCGCGGCCGCCGGATCGTTGCACACGAGCACCATGTCGCAGCCGGCGGTCAGGGCCAGGCGGGCACGCTCCACCGTCGATCCGGCGTCCGCGGCGCCCCGCATGGTCAGGTCATCGCTGAACACCGCCCCCCCGAAGCCGATCCGATCCCGCAGGATCTCACGGATCCAGCGGTCGGAATAGGAGGGCAGCCGGGAATCCACCGCGGGGAACCGCACGTGCGCCGTCATGATGCCGCCGAGCAGCGGGGACAGCAGCCGGAAGGGAACCAGGTCCGACCGCCACAGGTCCTCGAGCGGGCGCGGGTCCACCGGAGTTTCCATGTGGGAGTCCGCCCGCACGCCGCCGTGTCCCGGAAAATGCTTTCCCGTCGCCCGCATGCCCGCGCCCGCCATGCCCTGCACGTAGGCCCGGGCCAGGTCGGTGACGACCGCGGCGTCCTGATGGAACGCCCGGTCCCCGATCACGCGGCTGCCGAGATCGGCAAGGTCGAGGACGGGGGCGAAACTGAAATCCACGCCCGTCCGTCGCAGCTCCGCCGCCATCAGTCGCCCGGCGCCTTCGGCCAGCCGTCTCGCCCGGACGGGATCGTCCCGGTACGCCGTTCCCAGTGCGAACAGCGGCGGGAGGGGCCGGAAGCCGTCGCGGAAGCGCTGGACCCGGCCGCCTTCCTGGTCCACCGCCACCAGCAGCGGCGGTGTGCGCAGCGCCCGGATCTCCCGGACCAGGTCGGAAACCTGGCCGGGAGACTCGTAGTTCCTGCTGAACAGGATCACCGCCCCGACGGCCGGGCTGCGCAGGAACGCGCATTCCTCCGCGTCCAGCGCCGTGCCGGCGACATCGGCCATCAGCGGGCCCAGGGGCAGGCGGACAGGCGCGGCGGGCGCCACGGCTCAGGCCTCGATGACCACCGGCGTTCCCACCGGCACCCGGTCGAACAGCTCGATGATGTCCCGGTTGCGCATGCGGATGCACCCGTGGGACCCGGGATTGCCCATGGGCACGTCATCCGGCGCCCCGTGGATGTAGATGAAGCGGCGCATGGTGTCCACGTCGCCGAGACGGTTGAAACCGGGCTCGGTTCCGCTGAGCCAGAGAATCCGGGTCAGGATCCAGTCCCTGTCGGGGAAGTCCGCACGCATTTCGGGCCGGTAGAGCTCCCCGGTGGGCCGGCGCGCCACGAACACGGCGTTCGGCCGGGCGCCCCCGCCGATGCGGGCGCGGACCACGTGCCGGCCCCGCGGCGTGCAGAGGCTGCCGTTGCGTTCCCCGGCGCCGTTGGCCGCCGTGGACACCGCGTACCCGCGCCCGCGCCCGGAACCGTCCGTGAAACGGAGCTGCTGCGTGGGGATGTCGATGTGGATGCCGGGTGCCGTCATGCCTCCCGGAGCAGGTAGTCGATGAGCCCGTCGCTGGCCGCCTCGATCAGGTCGATCGCGCGATCGAACCCGTGGTCGTCGCCGTAGTAGGGATCGGGCACCTCGTCGGGTCCGTCGATGCCGGCAAACTCCATGAAAAGCCGCACCTTGTGGGCCAGGCCCTGGCCGGCCATCCGGACCAGCTCCCGGTGATTCCCGTGGTCCATGGCGATGAGGTAGTCGAAGGTTTCCATGTCGTCCGACCGCACCTGGCGCGCCCTGAGAGAGGAGATGTCGAACCCCCGGTTCGCGGCCGCGAACCGGGCGCGGCGGTCCGGCGGATGGCCGACGTGCCAGTCGCCGGTGCCCGCGGAATCCACGGTGAAGCGCCCGTCGAGACCCCGGTCCGACAGGCGCTGGCGGAACACCCCTTCGGCGGTGGGGGACCGGCAGATATTGCCGAGACAGACGAACAGGATGGCGGTTCTGGGCATGGAGCGGGAGGCTAGCGCGGGCGCTGGAGACGGATGACCGACGGCTTGACGTGCAGGTCCCGCAGGATGTCCGCCAGATGCTTGCGGCCCCGGACCTCGATCACGAAGGACATGCGCGAGGTGTTGCCGGCCTGTCCCTCCACGTTGAGCTTGTTGATGTTGGATTCATGGAGGGCGATGGTATTGGCGATGTCCGACAGGACTCCGGGCTGGTTCCGGGTCTCCATCTTCACCAGGGCCTCGAAATTTCCCCGGGTGTCGTCCGCCCAGTTGAGGTGGAAGAACTGGTCCGGGTGTTTCATGATGCCCCGGGAATTGGGGCACCGCAGCCGGTGGATCACCAGCCCCCGGTCCGCGGTGGTGGTGCCGATGATGCGGTCATCGGGGATCGGGTGGCAGCACTTGGCATAGGTCACCAGGAGCCCCTCGGTGCCCTCGATGGTGAGGTTGCCCGGGTTGGCGCTCGGACGGCGGCTGCGCTGGGTTTTTTCCCCCGGCTCCTTGGTCTCCGCAACAAGCTGCTTGGCCACGATGGGCGCCAACCGCTTGCCGGCGCCGATATCCGTGAGGAGTTCCGGCCAGTCCTCGAGTCCCAGTGCATCGAGGAGGATGATCTTGTGCTGGCTCGGGATCCGCACCCGGCCGTAGCCCTGGTCCCACAGCGCCTTGCGCAGCATCTTCTGGCCAAGCTTCAGGGACTGCTTCTTCTTCTGGCTGTTGAGGTAGTGGCGGATGGCGCTGCGCGCCTTGGAGGTGACCACGTAGTTGAGCCACCCGGGCTCCGGGCGGACGCGCCCGGAGGTGGTGATTTCCACGTGATTGCCGTTGCGCAGCCTTTCGTACAGCGGCACCTCCCGGTTGTTGATCTTGGCGCCGAGGCAGCGATTGCCCACGTCGGAATGCACCGCGTAGGCGAAATCCAGGGCCGTGGAGTTGCGCGGCAGCCGCTTGATGTCGCCCTTGGGCGTGAACACGTAGACCTCGTCCGGGTACAGGTCGGCCTTGAGATGCTCGATGAACTCGCCGGAATCGCCGGAGTCCTGCTGCGACTCGAGAAAGCTGGCCAGCCACTGCTGCGCCAGCTTCTGGGGCGCCGTGTCGTCCGCCGGATCCGTCTTGTAACGCCAGTGGGACGCCACCCCGGCCTCGGCCATCTGGTGCATGGCCCTGCTGCGAATCTGCACCTCCACGATCTTGCCCTCGGAGTCGAACACGGACGTATGCAGGGACTGGTACCCGTTGGCCTTGGGAATCGCGATGTAGTCCTTGAAGGTGGCGGGTCTCGGCTTGTAGATGCTGTGGATGATGCCGAGGGCCAGATAGCACTGGTTGCGGTTGTCCGTGATCACCCGCAGGGCGTGGAGATCGTTGATGTCGCGCAAGTCGATGCGCCGGGTTTCCCGGTTCCGCGCCTTCCTGTAGATGCTGTAGATGCTCTTCTCCCGGCCCACGACTTCGGCCTCGATGCCGACCCGTGTAAGGGTTGCCCGGATCTTGCGGCCGACCTTCTCGGTGGTGCCCTTGCGCAAACGCTTGCTGGTACGGATGGACTTCTGTATCACGTCGTAGCGATTCGGATACAGGGACCTGAGGGCCAGGTCCTCGAGGTCGTCGGACAGTTCACGCATGCCCATGCGGTTGGCGATGGGGGCGTAGATGTCCAGGGTCTGGCGGGCGATGCGGCGGCGCCTTTTCCCGGAGAGGGCGCCCAGGGTGTGCATGTTGTGCAGCCGGTCGCAGAGCTTGATGATGATCACGCGGATGTCCTGGGCCATGGCCATGAACATCTTGCGGAACGATGCCGCCTCGGCGTTTTTCTTGGAGTCCACTTCCAGCTGGCTGACCTTGCTGACGCCGTCCACCAGGTGCGCCACGTCGGTTCCGAACCGCGCCGCCAGCTCCTCCAGGGTCACGTTCGTGTCCTCTACCACGTCGTGCAGGATCGCGGCGATGATGGTGCGGCTGTCCATGCGCATTCCGCCGAGAATCTCCGCCACGGCGACGGGATGGGAGATATACGCCTCCCCGGTCTGCCGCTTCTGGCCCTTGTGGGCGCCGGCGCCGAATTCGAAGGCTTCCTCGACCTTGGACAGCGCTTCGGCATCCATGTACTCGCCGAGCTTTTTCAGCAGGCTCTTGACCAGGGGGCGGTCGTCTTTGTCCCCCCGGGTTCTGAAAATCCTGGCTTCGGACAGGGGCATCAGGTCAGAAAGCGCACTGCCTGGCGGCACCCGGACGGCCAGGCGGTGGAGACGTCAGTTGATATCGTCGCTCTCCGCGGAAGATGCCCCGGTGAGCCCGCCGAGCATGGAGGCCAGTTCGGCATCCAGGGCGGAGGTGGCGCTTTCCGGGTCGTCTCCCAGCCCGGAATCGTCGGTACTGAAGCTGAGTTCCGGCAGCGAGGTATCCTCGTCCAGGATTTCGGGTCCGATATGCCCCTCGGCGATTTCCCTGAGTGCGATCACGGTGGGTTTGTCATTTTCCACCGGCACATGGGGCTCTGCGCCAAGGATGAGCTGGCGGGCCCGCTTGGTGGCGATCAGCACCAGTTGAAACCGGTTGTCGACGTGCTCCAGGCAGTCGGTGACGGTAATTCGTGCCATGACGGATTGTCCTCTTGAAAATATGGTTGAAATAGTATCAAAAATCCGGACCCCGGGGGACCGGTCCGGTCACCCCGTAAGCAAGGTGTCCTAGGTGTCCCGCCCCGGGTGTCCGAGGCCTTCCAGCATGTCGTTCAGGTCGCCGAGCGCACGCTCGAAATCATCGTTGACGATCACCCTGTCGTATTCGTGTCTGTGGCTCATTTCGCTGTCCGCCTCGCGCATGCGCTTTTCGATGACGGCATCGCTGTCCTGACCCCGGTCGCGGAGCCTTTGTTCGAGAATGTCCCGGGAAGGGGGCATGATGAACACGGAGCGGGCGCCGGGATATTTCTGCCGCACCTTGCGCGCGCCCTGCCAGTCGATCTCGAGGAGGGCGTGCTTTCCGGCGTCCGCCAGGGACCGGATGGTCGCCAGCGAGGTGCCGTAGAAATTGCCGAACACCTCCGCGTACTCCACAAACAGGCCGTCCCGGACCATCTGTACGAACCGGTCGTGGTCCACGAAGTGGTAGTCCCTGCCATCGGTTTCGCCCGGCCGCCGGGGGCGGGTCGTGTGGGAAACCGTGAGTCCCGCGTCGCCGCGGGCCTTCACCAGCGCCTGGGACAGGCTGGTCTTGCCGGCCCCGGAAGGCGCGGAAAGGATCAGGATGCCGGGACTGTGCATGACTCCAGGTCGGTGAATCGGGATTGCGGGATCGGCGCGGGGACCCCCGGTCGGCGGTCTGCGGAACCGATCGGCCGGCGGGGCGCGTATTCTATGCGAAACCGACGCACCCTGCACGCCGGCGCGGCAGGGTCAATTCGCCGGGCATCCGGCAGCCGCGCGGCGGTTACTCCAGGTTCTGCACCTGCTCCCGCATCTGGTCGATCAGCACCTTGAGTTCCACGGAGGCGTCGGTGACCCTGAGATCGCTCGACTTGGACCCCAGCGTATTGGCTTCCCGGTTGAGTTCCTGCATGAGGAAGTCCAGCCGCCGGCCCGCCGGTTCGTTCCGGCCCAGTGCCCGGTCGATCTCGGCGAGGTGGGTGTCCAGCCGGTCCAGTTCCTCGCTGACGTCCGCCCGGGTCAGCAGCAGCGCCTGTTCCTGGGCGATCCGGGACGGTTCCACCTCCTCCCCCAGCTCCTTGAGCCGGCGCCCCCAGCGGGACTTCAGGCTCTCCTCGATCTCCGGCAGCGCCGCCCGGAGCTGCGCAGTGATGGCCCCGGCACCCGCCGCCCTTTCCCGGATCAGCGCTGCCAGCCGGGCGCCCTCGCGCAGCCGGGCGTCGCGCAGATCCAGCAGGGTTTCGCCGAGCAGCTCCTGGGCCGACTCGGCCAGGGACCCGTAGTCCGGTTCCGCCGGTTCCAGCACCCCGGGCCAGCGCAGCAGTTCCACCGGATTCGGGCTGCCCGAACCCGGAACGATCCCGGCGACGGTTTCCAGGGCCCGGGACAGGGCTTCCGTGGCCGGGACATTGACCCGGATCTCGCGGTCCGCGCCCGGCGCCGGTTCGAATCCCAGGATGGCGTCGATGCGGCCCCGCCCCAGCGCGGCCTGGATCCGGTCGCGGCAGCCGGGCTCCGCGGCGCGCAGCGTGTCCGGAAGCTTCAGGTGGATGTCGAGATAGCGGTGATTGACACTGCGTACTTCCCAGACGAGCCTGCCGGCGGGAAGATCCCTTTGCAGGCGGCTGAAGGCGGTCATGCTTGCGGTCATGGGCATACTGGTCCGTGATGTCGGACGGGTGGTGGAAGCGGGAATATAGCAAACCGGTCCCGCCGGGTCGGCACCGGATCCGTTGCCGGTGGATTCAGGTGCCCCGCCAGTCTCCGGGGCGCCTGGTCCGGCTGCGCCGGATCCGGTCCCGGACCCCGCGCAGGATCCAGCCGAACCAGAAACCCGCCAGCATGGCCACCAGCAGGCCGATCACGATTTCCGCCAGTAGATATCCCATAAAAATCAATTCAAACCCAAACGCCTGAGCATCGACTAATTTTCTTATAACTCATTGATAATAAATAATGTATTGTAACGATGTCTCTTCAGAGTCCAGTCAATTGCGACTTTTCGATTCCCCTGATTCGGTGTCGATTGGTTGCGATGTGGTTACGATCTTCTCCGCATTTGAATCCGATTTTGTTAATTTCCACGTCGAACATTCCAGAATGACCGGGGGAAAACCCATCAAGCTTACCAAACGCGCCGTAGGCGCGCTTCATGTTTCTTCCGGTGACACCGTTGTCTGGGACCGTGACCTTCCCGGGTTCGGAATAAAAAAAGCTGATATGATATTAATTCGTTGAAAATAATATACTAATTCAAGTATAAACTTTCCGGAAGAATCTATCGTAAGCAAATCGCAAGCGAATTTGATTCAAATCAGGCGTGTGAACACGCGCGTATGTCCGTTTTCCCGAGGCGGATTTCGTGTAACCGTTCGGCCGTCGGGTGATGGAAAGCATCGAAGGAGTGATCAGGCCAGTAAATTCACCACCACTAACGTCTATGCCGGTCTGTCGTTGGCATTCGTCACCTGAGCCCCGAACGGTTACGACCTTCCCCGCACCGTGACCCCGCCTTCGCCGTGGCCATCGGCCGCGAAGTGCCGGTGCCGGTTCCATCTGCATTATCGAACAACCGGGTCATTGTCCGCAATTCCGATTGCCGGCGTTGCCTGGACGGTGGCGTATCGGCGCACCAGGCGGCATAATGCGCTCGACGCGGCCGGCGCCTTTCCGGAATCATCCGGCCGGCGCCGGGAATCCGGAATCCTGAATGTGGGCTGTCGAAGATGGTGGATGTGGAGAGAGTCGAAAGGCGCTTTGCCGAGACGGTATTCGAACTGGGCCTGATGGACCCGGAGGGCAACCTGGCGGATAGCATCGATCAGGAACTGGCTGCGATCGCCAACGGCGATGACGGGCACCGGGCGGCCCTGGCGAGGTACGCGATCGAACTCATGGACATTCTGGACCGGCTACCCGAATAGGCGCCCCGGAGCCAGGTCATGACAATGGGGGAAGAAAGGAAATCCGGTGAACCGGGCCAGGCCGGAGCCGGAAACCGCCCCGGGTCGACTGCCGCCCAGAAGGGAAGACACACGGGAAGATGAAATGACCACCGAAGCGGAAGACTGGCTGGAGAGGATGGGCGACCTGTTCCTGCGGCTGGACGAAGGCACTTCGGATATCGATGCCCAGATGGAATTCAGGATTCAGGCGCTGGATTGGCTGCTGGTCCTGTTCGAACTGGACGAGAGGGTGGCCCTGACAGACTTCCCCTGCGATGAGGATTCGGAGGGGGGCCGGAAGATCATCTCGGCCCCGGGCACGGAATACGGCCTCGGGCGCGTCGGATTTCCCGACGGTTTCGCGCTGGTGTACTGGGAGGCCTGGCTTTCGCCGGGCATCCACGCATCCCGGCCGGAGGGATCGGATGAATGCGAGCCGTTCCTGTGCATCGAGCTGATGGCGGACCGGCATGGTTTCCACCTTCCCGGGGAGGCGTTGCATTGATGGCCGGCGGTGACGGTCCCCGGATCCGGTGGGACGGGCGGGAGTGCGCGGTGACCCTGCCGATGGCGGGCGGGGGCAACCTCGAAGCGAAGTGGACGCCGGAGACGACGTACGTGGTCCGCATCCGGGAGGCGGGTGCGGGAGAGTGGAGTTTCGGATTCGAGACGCCGGTGGCCGGGGCCACCTTCCGGAGCCTTCTGCCGAACACGGAGTACGAGGTGGAGTTCCGCGTCCGGGGTTCGTCGGGGGAGGGCGATCCGGCCCATGCCCGTTTCCGCACCGGCCCGGCCGGGGAAAGCGGCAAGGTGGTTCCGTTCCCGAAGCGGTGATGCCGATGCCGGCATCCCAGAATTGACTGAAATTGACCGAAATTGAGACCATTGAAAAACGGATGAAGGAGAAGTTACGGGTCGCGGCGATTGCTGCGCTGCTGATGGCCGGGGCCGCCTGCCGGAGCCTTCTGCCGAACACGGAGTACGAGGTGGAGTTCCGCGTCCGAGGTTCGTCGGGGGAGGGCGATCCGGCCCATGCCCGTTTCCGCACCGGCCCGGCCG
>VYFG01000039.1:0-1943 GCA_009842505.1 Gammaproteobacteria bacterium | reverse complement strand
GGTTCGTCGGGGGAGGGCGATCCGGCCCATGCCCGTTTCCGCACCGGCCCGGCCGGGGAAAGCGGCAAGGTGGTTCCGTTCCCGAAGCGGTGATGCCGATGCCGGCATCCCAGAATTGACTGAAATTGACCGAAATTGAGACCATTGAAAAACGGATGAAGGAGAAGTTACGGGTCGCGGCGATTGCTGCGCTGCTGATGGCCGGGGCCGCCTGCACGACGGAGTCGGCAGGACCGGAAGCGGGGTCCGGCCCGGAACCCGTTCTCCACCTCCCGGAAGGACGCATCGGCTTCACCCGGAAATGCGCGGACGAGGAATCCCACCGAGTCCGGGCGTATGCCCGGATGGAATCGCCCGGCGGACGGGCGCAGGCGGTGGTGGCGGTTCTCGTTGGTTATCCGGCCGGTGGCGGGGATGCAGTTCGGGTCGAGGCATGGCTGCAGCGGCTGAAGATCAATGGAGGCGAATCATGGCGGAATGTTTCCTGGACGATCCGGCTGCTCGCTGAAAGCGGTTCCCTGGAACTGGCAGGGCCCGAGATGGACGGTTTTCTCAGCCATGAGCGGGGACCGCAGGAGTTCCGTACCGGGAACAACGGCACAGTGGACTGGATCACGTTCGTGGAGCCGGGCGAAGAGGTGGACGGCACAGAACCCTTCTACCACGAAGGCCCGGACCTCGGATTCGCCCTCGCCGACCTTGGAGTGAACGGGCCGGACGATGAATTCCGGCTCGGGCTGGAGATCCGGAACCGGAGGAACGGGGAAACCGTCCGGCTTGCGGGTCCCTTCGTGCGGGTGCCGGAAAGGGTGTGGGCCATGGATTCACCGGGCCCGAGGCCCCTCGGGCTGCTGGAGACGCTGGATCCGAGGGAGGAGGGCGGGCTGCCCCGGTTCCTGGGCCGGGCGTGGAAATACCGGAAGTGCATCGGGGAACGGCGGGCCGCGAAGCGGTTCCTGGGGCCGTACGTTCCGGACATCAAGGACAGTCCGGCGATGTGATCGCCGGTATCGGGCCGCGGCCCTTCGGCAGGCGCCTGTCCGTTCTGATTGCCCTTTGCTGTTATCCGCTGTCCGGTTCCCTCACCACGATCTCCGGCCGGTATTCGACATCGTCCTCGTCGACCAGCGCGATGCGCATCCCGAAACCCGAGAAGGTCGTCAGCATTCGTCCGAACGCGGCCATGTCGAGTTCTTCGTCGTCGATGCAGAAGACTGTCCCGCGCTCTCCGTCGTCGGCGATGTGGCACCGGAGAACCTGTCCGCGCAGCGACCACTGGCCGAAGAACTCGTCGTATTCGATCTGCGGGCGCCCCGGTGGAATCTCGGTGAGCGTCCGGTCGACGCCCGCCATGAACTCGTCCCGCGTCTCCAGCATCTCGTCGAACCGCTCGAAAACCTCCGTATCGGTCATCGTCGCGAGCTCCGGGCCGATCTTCAGGCCGACGGAGCGGATGGAAGGATCGACGTATTCGAAGACGGCCGTGTCGCCCTCCCGGGTGATCCGGACCTCTTCGCGTGAGACCCGGTGCGGCCGTCTCAGGCGCATGGAGACGGCCTCGACTGCGGAATGTGGGTCCTGTCCATGATGGTTATCGGGAGGAAACCGACATCGAAGCATTCAACGGACATCGGGTATTGTTTCATTTCGTGCCATCAAATCCAGGGTCCCGGCGCTCGGCTGAGAGAATCCGGTCGAATCTGTCCACCTCTTCCGTCCAGGTTTTGTCCTCCTCCAGACGGATATTGGATCGTTCGCGGGGATCAGGTGGAGCCGCCACCATCCGACCCGCGCTTATGACGAGTGCGGCCAGGATGGCCAGAAGAGCCAGAACGAGAGTCGGAAAAAGGAATTCCATGGAACTGCCCGTCGGGTAGCTGAAAAAGACCCCGGCAGCACAGTGACGGCTGCCGGGGGCAAATGTATTTCGTATCACAACCATT
>VYFG01000140.1 GCA_009842505.1 Gammaproteobacteria bacterium | reverse complement strand
TCCCGGATGATATAATGATTCCAGGCATCATCCCCGGTTCCAAGATGAATAACGAGCGTCCCGTCGACATAGATCCCCTGGAAACTGCAGAGTGGCTGGATGCGCTGAGCGCGGTGATCGACAACGAGGGATATGAGCGGGCCCACTTCCTTATCGAATCACTGATCGACAGTGCACGGCGTACCGGCGTACATATTCCCTACCATGCCAATACGGCCTACCTGAACACCATCCCGGTGCACATGGAGGAGCGCAGCCCCGGCGACCATGCCCTCGAGCGCCGTATCCGCGCCCTGATCCGCTGGAATGCCATGGCCATGGTGGTTCGGGCAAACCGGATTTCTACCGAGCTCGGCGGCCATATTGCCAGTTTCGCCTCGGCCGCGACACTCTACGATGTCGGCTTCAACCATTTCTGGCGCGCGCACAACGACAGCCATCTCGGAGACATGCTGTTCATTCAGGGACATTCCGCGCCGGGTATCTATGCCCGCGCCTACCTGGAACGGCGCATCGATGCCGACAAGCTGCGGCTGTTCCGGCAGGAGGTGGACAGCGATGGACTGTCGTCCTATCCGCATCCCTGGCTGATGCCGGATTTCTGGCAGTTTCCCACGGTATCCATGGGTCTTGGCCCGATCATGGCGATCTATCAGGCCCGCTACATGAAGTACCTGCACAACCGCGGCCTGATCGACGCCGGGGACCGCAAGGTCTGGGCATTCCTCGGGGACGGGGAAATGGATGAGCCGGAATCCGTAGGTGCCCTGTCCGTGGCCGGCCGGGAAAACCTGGACAACCTGGTGTTCGTGGTGAACTGCAACCTGCAGCGGCTGGACGGACCGGTACGCGGAAACGGCAAGATCATCCAGGAACTGGAAAGCGATTTCCGCGGGGCAGGCTGGAATGTCATCAAGGTGATCTGGGGGTCCTACTGGGACCCTCTCCTTGCAAGGGACGACAAGGGGCTGCTGAAGCAGAGGATGGAGGAGGTCGTCGATGGCGATTACCAGGTGCTGAAAGCCCGTGACGGCGCCTACGTGCGGGAAAAGTTTTTCGGCAAGCACCCGGAATTGCGTGAGATGGTCTCCAACATGACCGACGAGGACGTTTGGCGGCTGAACCGGGGCGGACACGATCCCCACAAGATCTATGCGGCCTACGCCGCCGCGGTCAGGCACAGGGACCAGCCCACGGTGATCCTGGCCAAGACGGTGAAGGGGTACGGCATGGGCGAAGCCGGCGAGGGCCAGAACACCACGCACCAGCAAAAGAAGATGGGGGAGGATGCACTGTTCGCCTTCCGTGACCGGTTCAGCATTCCCCTGTCGGACAAGGAGGTGGCGGAAGCGCCGTTTTACCGGCCGGACGAGCAATCCCCCGAAACCGAGTACCTGATCGAGCGCAGGCGTGCCCTGGGCGGGTTCCTGCCCGCCAGGTTCACCGGGTCCAAACCGCTTTTCCCGGTTCCCGGGATCGACCTGTTCGGGGCCCAGCTCGAAGGGACCGGCGACCGTGAAATCTCCACCACCATGGTATTCGTGCGCCTGCTGTCGGCCATGGTCCGGGACAAGGAGATGAAGCAGTACGTGGTCCCCATCATTCCCGACGAATCACGCACGTTCGGCATGGAGGGCATGTTCCGGCAGCTGGGCATCTATGCGCCCCAGGGCCAGCTGTACGAACCCGAGGATGCGGACCAGCTGATGTTCTATCGCGAGGACAAGAGCGGACAGGTGCTGCAGGAAGGGATCAACGAGGCCGGCGCCATGTGCTCCTGGATCGCCGCGGCCACGTCCTACAGCAATCACGACCTGTACACCGTGCCGTTCTACATCTTCTACTCCATGTTCGGATTCCAGCGGATCGGCGATTTCTGCTGGGCGGCTGGCGACATGCGCGCCCGGGGCTTCATCATCGGCGGCACCGCGGGCCGCACCACGCTCGCCGGCGAAGGCCTGCAGCATCAGGACGGGCACAGCCTGATCCTTTCCGGCACGGTGCCGAACTGCGTTTCCTATGATCCCACCTACAGCTATGAACTGGCGGTCATCATCCGTGACGGGTTGAGGCGCATGTACGGCGAGCAGGAGAGCGTCTACTTCTACATCACGGTGATGAACGAGAATTACGTCCATCCGCCGATGCCCAAGGGCGTCGAGGAAGGCATCCTGCGCGGCCTGTACCTGCTGCACAGCACGTCGAAAAAGGGCAACCGGCTCAAGGTCCGCCTTCTCGGCAGCGGCACCATCCTCAGGGAGGTCGAGGCCGCGGCGGAAATGCTGGCGGAGAGCTATGGCGTGGACAGCGACATCTGGAGCGTGACCAGTTTCAACGAACTGGCCCGGGACGGTCACGACACCGACCGCTACAACCGCCTGCACCCCGATGCGGAGCCGCGCAAGAGCTATGTCCAGATGTGCCTCGAGAACAGCGAGGGCCCGGTCATCGCTGCCACGGACTACATGAAATGGTATGCCGACCAGATCCGGGCCTGGGTTCCCGGCCAGTACCATGTACTCGGGACCGATGGTTTCGGCAGAAGCGACGTGCGCAAGAAACTGCGGCGGTTTTTCGAAGTGGACAGGCAGCATGTCGTGGTCGCGGCCCTGCATGCCCTGGCATTGCAGGAACAGGTCCCGCCTGGCGTGGTGGACGAGGCCATCCGGGAATTCGGTATCGATCCCGAAAAGACCAATCCGAGAGAAGCCTGAGGGAGCCGCCATGTCATCCGTGATTGAAATCAAGATACCGGACATCGGCGACTTTGCCGATGTGGAAGTCATCGAGCTGCTAGTTGCCCCGGGAGACAGGATCACGGCGGAAGACCCGCTGCTGACACTGGAAAGTGACAAAGCCACCATGGAGGTACCTTCACCGGCGTCCGGTACGGTCCGGGAGATGACGGTCGCCGTGGGTGACCGGGTCTCCGAGGGCAGCTCAGTGGCAATGCTTGACACCGGGGACGGGGAACCTGCCGCCCCCGGCGAACAGCCGCCGACGGCGGAGTCGGCAACCGGCGGGGAGGCCGGAGGACAGACGGAGGATTCATC
>VYFG01000087.1 GCA_009842505.1 Gammaproteobacteria bacterium | reverse complement strand
GGCCGGGCGGTGCAGGGGGGCGAATGGATGCGACTGCTTGCCGGGAACACGGTTTGGGCCAGATTACTTCGGAGCCCTGGAAAACGGGTATCGTTCCTGCGTTCTAGGGCGCAGTGGGGGCGGCCAATTGGCGCTGGTCAAGCAGACAGGTCGTCTAGGCGATTTCGTCTTCCACCACCTTAACCTGCCGTAGCAGGGCTTTAGCCAGTTCTTCGGGGGTGGCATCAATTTGCATTTCTTCCTCTAGTTCGGCCTTGCTCGGCTGGTAACTGTACGGGCGCACCCGCACCTCGGGCAGACCCTTCACGTCATTGTTCCGGGTCATTGGCTTTCCCCGTTGGGTCTATGATGACGTATCGTCGCTGTGATCGTGTCAGGGGTGGATGGATTGTCAGCGAGTTCAGCGGCCCACGGTCTGCCGGGGTGCAGCGTATCCCACTGCGAACGCTTTTGGTTGCGCCGTCCCTTTCCCGGATCGTTTACTCCGAACCCATCAACCACCACGTTCCACAGCGGCTGATATTTGGCGATCAGGACCTGTTCGGTCAGACTGATCCAGACGGGATCAAGCACCAGCCAGCGGCAAGTGAAGTCTGCCAGGTCGAGATTGCCCGCACTGTCGATGGATCGGGCATGGTGGGTCAAGCGACCGTACAGGGTGGTCTTGTTATGGGCCGTTGCAATCCGTCCCTGACGTTTGCCCGGTGGATCGGCTTTCCCCACATAGATTGGCTCATCGCTACCCATGCAGGTGTAGGCCGGGAAAGTGCCGTGGTAGTGGATCGTGTAGACACCGCAGCCCTGGAATGCATCCGGTGGCGGAAGCTTGGACAGCGGATAACAGATCAGCGCACGGGCCGCATTGCGGCCCAGCTCATCGACGTTGAGCGGGTTGTATCTGCGCTCAAGCGTCAAGGTTATCCCCGTTCGCAGCTATTTCCGTTCCGGCAGATGATCCAGAAGCAATGTCGTTTTCGGGCATGGTGGGCAGTCCTCCACTTGTCTGAAACCATCGGGCCGTTACGCACTTTCACGATCAGATCACAGACAGTGAATCCGGCTTCGTCTGCCATCCGCATGAAGTCGCAATGAGCCCAGCGGGACCGGTGATTGTTCACCATGTCGGTAATCTTCGCAAGCAGCAGTCCCTCTGGCTTCAGGACTCGCTTGGCCTGTGCCAAGAAGGGAGGGTACAGGTAGCTCAACGTCCAGTCCTCATCTTTCCCGCATTGCATCGTCGCGCCGAAGTCCACGTCAAACCGCTTGCGGCTTTTGTCCCGACCTTGGGGGCCGACGTGGGGCGGATCGTAGACCACGACACCGAACGACGTATCCGCCACGCCGTCCATCTTCCGATTGTCGCCCACGATGTCCGGCTTGTATTGAGGATCTATGTCCATCGATACCACCGGCCGATTGGACCCTTTCCAGAACCGGCCCGCATTGTAGGTGGAATCCAGGATCGGCTCGGGCGGGATCGTGGGGTAGAAGTCCAGCATCCGCTCGATCAGTTCAGGGTCGCCAGCCTCCCATACGCTGCTGATGGGAGCGTAATGCATGTTCGCCGTGTCCATCCGCCTCAGCCTCTCAACTGGTTGCAGGTCAGCTTCCGCCCGACCATCTCCCGCCCCATGACTTCCATCTGAGAAAGCGTGTCGGCTTCTCCAATGTTGTGGCGTCCGGCAAACTCATTGTTACAGCAGTCCATGTGCTTCTCGCTCATGCTTTGATGGCCGTTCTTGAGCATAGACCCGCTTGATTCGGCGCCCTTGATGTATGCCTGTCCCTTGACGTGCTCTGAAACGGAGTGGCTGGCCGTCTTGTGCTCGCAGGACAGGCGATTGCAAGCGGCGTCATCAGTATGGACCATTGGATCGCACTGTGCGCTGTCCGCGGTGAAATCCTTGAGGGTCTTGCCATCGGTTACCCGAACCGTTCCGGCTTCCTGCAGGTCCTTGCGTTTCGCATTGCTCCTGTTATTTCGCATGCCACCCCCATGGGTTTCACCAGCCTCGACAGGGTCGGCAAAGGGCGATTCCTTCCCCTCGATCGATTTGCGAAGCCGGTGGGCCATGTGCCAAGCGGTCTTTGGGGTCACTTCAACGTCCCGGTGCAGCTTCATGCTGGACATGCCTGCCAGGTTGATGGTCATCTGGTGGATCGCGACGGCCCACACTTGATAGCCCAGCTTCGAACTTTGCATGATGGTTCCCTTGCGCAGACTGAAGAACGGGCGCGACGGACATTCCCGGCAGCGGTGCGTCATGGTCTTGTGCCTGATCCCGCACTGGACGTTTCCGGTTCCGCAGTGCGGGCAACGCGGACCATCCGGCCAAATCTGTTTCTCGAACCACGCCTCGGCAGTCGCATCGTCTGGAAACCTCTTCAAGGCCTTGGTCAGGCTAATTCTTCGGCGGCCACTTTTGACCGGCAAAGTTTCCATTTCCGGATGTCTTTCATCAGTGAATTGTAACTTTAGTGTAAATCACTGGAGGCAGATTTTCAAGGAAGAGAGGCACTGCACCACAAACCGGTCCCGCCGGGCCGAATCCGTTCGAAAGGAAGTGGTCCGAAGTCAGACGAACTCAACTGAAGAAATCCCCCGCGATGCTCGCCGCCACCCGCGCCGCCGAGGCCCGGACGGAATCCCGCGCGAGATGGGCGTAGCGCTCGGTAGTCCGGATATGGCTGTGCCCCAGCAGCTTCGCGATGGCCGGCAGGCTCTCTCCGAGGGCCAGCGCCCGGCTGGCGAAGGAATGGCGGCAGTCGTGCAGCCGCACGTCCGGAATCCCGGCGCGCTTTCGGACGATCCGCCACGGGCCGTCCAGGTTGACCAGGCGGGCCCCCGGCTTCTGCCCAGGAATCACCCAGGGATTCCCCTCGACGCGGGGCAATTCCTTCAGCACCTGCACCGCCGCCGGCGACAACGGCACCGTGCGCGGCTCCGTCTTGGTCTTCGGCAACCGCATCTCCCCGGCTTCGAGGTCCACCCACTCCCACTTCAGGCTGAGGATCTCGCTCTTGCGTAACCGGCCATTCCAGGGCGTCATTCCATTACCCGACCTGAGGGATTAGGTT
>VYFG01000145.1 GCA_009842505.1 Gammaproteobacteria bacterium | reverse complement strand
CCTGTTGGGCCTGGCCCTGTAACATGAGGAAGGGGGACACGGCCACGGGCATGGGGGATTCTCCGGGGTGGGCGGATGTTTGCGGCGCTGGGACGGCGGACGGCGAGTCACTCTCCGCGCATGCGGTGATCGGAATGCCGACTCACGGAAGCTCGCCAAAGCCAGGCGATCCTGTTCCGCGATGGCGGCTCTTGCGCCGGCATCGCCCGTCCTCCGCCCGAAATGCGCACTATTTCAGCGACCCTAGCATGCGCACCGGATAGTTGGTAGCTTGCCAAGGGATGGGTTCCTCCGCCGGGAGGACGAACCGCATACCCGCTGCTTTCTTTCCATGGTGTATAGCGTGGATAATCCGGAACTGCCCGATTCCCCCTGCCATGCGAAGCTATCGCCATACCCACACCCGGGTCCTTCTTGCCGGATTTGCGCTGCTGCTGCTGATCACAGCCACGGTTTCTCTCGCGATCGGCGCAATTTCCACCGGCTTCGGAGACGTATTCTCGGCCATTGGATGGGTATTGGGCCTCAATGACCCGGCATCCCCCGCAAGCGGGCTTGACCAGATCATTGTCCATATCCGTCTTCCGCGCCTGGTGCTCGGTCTGCTCGTGGGCGCCGGCCTCGCGATGTCCGGCACCGTCATGCAGGCCCTGTTTCGCAATCCCATGGCCGACCCGGGTTTGCTGGGCGTTTCCTCCGGAGCGGCCCTGGGTGCCGTGTCTGCCATCGTCCTCGGGGTTTCCGTGGCGCCGGGACTTTTTGCCGTGGCAGGTGGCTGGCTGTTGCCGGCGGCCGCGTTCTGCGGCAGCTTGCTGAGCCTCTGGCTGGTCCATCGCCTCGCGCGTTTCAACTATCGCACCGATGTCGCCACCATGCTGCTGGCCGGTGTTGCGGTGAACGCCATTGCCGGTGCCCTGATCGGGCTGTTGAGTTACATCGCCAGCGACGCCGAGCTGAGAGACCTGATCTTCTGGAGCCTGGGCAGCCTGGAAATCGCGGACTGGTGGAAACTCTCCATCACCGCCGCCATTGCAGTTCCGTGTTGTGTGGTGATGCTGCGCTATTCCGGGGCGCTCAACGCCAACCTCCTCGGGGAAAGCGAGGCCCGGCACCTCGGATTCGACATCGAGCGCATCAAGGTGCAGCTGATCGTGCTGGTTGCCATGGTGGTGGGCGTCCTGGTGGCCATGTCAGGAGTGATCGGTTTCGTTGGCCTGCTGGTGCCCCACCTGTTACGTCTTGTCTTCGGTCCGGACCACCGCCTGCTGCTTCCCGCCGCCGGGCTGTTCGGCGCCGTGCTGGTGATCGTGGCCGACATTGCCGCCCGTACCGCGGTATCCCCGGCGGAAATTCCGATCGGCATCATCACGGCGATACTGGGCGGACCTTTCTTCCTCTGGCTCCTGGTCCGCCACCGGCGAAGGCAGGTCGCCTGATGTTTGTTCTCAACCAGGTCTGCGTGGATATGGGCAACGCCAGGTTGCTGCATGACCTGTCGCTGGACCTCCCAGCCACCAGGCTGTGCATGGTGGTCGGTCCCAACGGTGCCGGCAAGACCACGCTGCTGCGAACGCTGGGAGGAGACATCACCCCCTCCCAAGGCACGGTCCATTTTGACGACAGGTCCCTGGCGGACTGGCCAATCCGCAGCCTTGCACTGGCACGGGGGGTTCTTCCCCAGCACTCCAGCCTGGATTTTCCGTTCTCCGCGCTGGACGTGGTGCTGATGGGTCGCCTGCCGCACGCCACGGACGAGCACACGGACCGGGAGATCGCCCACGAAATGCTGCGCCTGTGCGACTGCCATCATCTGGCCGAGCGGGCGTTCCCCACGCTTTCCGGCGGAGAACAGCAGCGCGTGCAGACAGCACGGGTGCTGGCCCAGATCTGGAACGGTACGGGACCCGGGAAACGGTTTCTGTTGCTTGATGAACCTGTATCGGCACTGGACCTCAGTCACCAGTACCGCCTGCTCCGGCTGCTCCGGCAACTGACCCGTGAAGAAGGGCTCGGTGCAATCTGCACCCTGCACAACCTCAACCTGGCAGCGCAGTTCGCCGACCGCTGCCTGATCCTGGACAACGGACGCCTGATCGCGGACGGACACCCCACGGAGGTGTTCACCGTGGAGACGCTGAGCAACGTGTTCGACCTGGACATCTGGATCAGGGAGCATCCCCAGGACCCGGAGATACCGTTGATCATCCCCAAGCTGGAGTAGCAGCACCTTTTCAGGCGGCCTGATGGCGGCGGAATCGGGGCCGGGATGGCCGTCCGGCGAAATCAGATATCCTTGATCAGGGTGGGAATGCCAAAGTGCATCAACGTCACCCTGTCCGCCAGGGCGGCGACGTCCTGGTGCAACCATCCGCTCTGATCCACGAACTCCCGGGTCAGTTTGCCCATGGGCACCACGCCCATACCGACCTCATTGCTCACCAGGAACACCTTGGACCGGGTTTCCGTCAACGCGGCCAGGAACGCGGCCCGCTCCTTCGGCCAGCCCCCGGGGTCGGCACTGCAAAGCCAGTTGCTGATCCACAAGGTGAGGCAATCCACCACCATCACATCCTCCGGGACGGCTGACCGGATCGCCGAGGCCAGATCGAACGGCACCTCCAACAGTCCCCAATGCGCCCCCCGCTCCTCGCGGTGACGGCGAATCCTTGCCTCCATAGCGGCATCGTCGGCAGTGGCGGTCGCCACGAAAACGGGACGGGGAGACAGCGCTTCGGCGGCCTTCAGCGCATAACGGCTCTTGCCGCTACGGGCTCCGCCGACAACCAGTTCGATCATCGCAACCGTTCCTGAACAACTCGGCATGTCCCAGCACGTTCGTTCTGCCGCTACCCAGTTCCACCCGGGCGACCTCGGTGAGCGGTCCCTTGATGGAGGAAGTATCGTAAGCACACAGGGATATCCAGTCTACCTGTATCACAGATTCAACCGACACAGGAGGAAATGACTCGATGGCTGCGGCGATCCCGCCGGTGGAGAAGCAGTCCCTGTAAAGCCCCACTGTCAGATGCGGCAGGTATGACGCGTCGGACACCTGGGCCAGCGGGTCACGCAGAACCGGCCGAAGCGCACTGCGCAGGCGGCCGAGCATGGCATCGGGATCCACCACTTCGAAGCAGGGGGAGGAAGTGAAGCTGCCCAGGGGTCCAAGTGAGATCCGGAACGGGAGAATCCTGCGGACACATGCGGAGATGGCCGACATGTCCAGTGATCCCCGCCGCGGAAATCCACCCGGCAGTATGGTGACATGGCTCTGGCGGGCGTATCCCGACAACAACCATCGCCTAAGCCGGAGTGCCGCCTCGCGGGCAGCTGAATTCCAGGCTGACGAATCCACCATTACCATCCAACAGTAGTAGAACGGTCTGCCCCGGTGCCATTCGATGAAATCCCCTTCCACATTGCCGAGGGTATGGCCACTTGCACGGAATGCTTCCAGTGTCCCGGCCTCGGTCATCCCGAACTCCCCTGCCTCGCCATATCGATCTGAGAACAGAACCCGGGGATTCCGAGCAGCATCCTGAGCGTATGCCGGTGCATCACGTCGGAATCGACGTACACGAAGCGGTTCTGTTCGACCGCCTTGACCATGGTCCACCTGCGCCAGAAGGACATGTCCGGGCGCATACCGTCCCGAAGACCCGTAATGATCACATCGGGATTCGCCTCGATCACGGCTTCCATGCTGACCCTCGGAGCGATGATCGAGAGGTCGGCGAACAGGTTGCGGGCACCACAGACCTCCAGGATACGGGAGATGAAATGCTCGCCGTTCAGCGTGATCAGGGGCTCCGACCAGATCTGGTAAAACACGTCCAGTACCGGCCGGTCCGCGAAACGGTGCCGGGCTTCGGCTATTTTTGCCAGGGCCTGGTCCAGCCTCGGGTCCACGGCATCCTCCGTACCGGCCAGCAGCGCCAGCTCGCGGATGTTCTCCATCACGCCATCGAACGTGCGGGGCTCGGAGAAGTAAACGGTTATACCGTGTCGCTCCAGGCGGTTCAGTATCTCGCCGTTTCTGCTGCTCGGCCAGGCCACAACCAGGTCCGGCGCCAGCGCCAGGGCGCCTTCGATGTTGAAATGGACATAGCTCCCCACCGAGGGCAGATTGTTTGCCGCAGGCGGAAAATCACTATGGTCCACGACACCGACGACCCGGTCGCCGGCTCCCGCCGAGAACAGGTTCTCGGTGATATGGGGTGCCAGGCTGAGAATCCTGCGGGCGGGTTCGGCCAAGACCACGTCACGGCCGAAATCGTCGACGACTCGAATTTCCGCAAATGCCGTACCCGTCATCCAAAGCCCAAAGGACAGGCCGGATGCCACCACCCGCGCCAGGAACAGCCGGCACCACGAACGCCAGTGGGTTTCCTTCTTTTCGGCGTTCGGATAACAGGCCGTTCTCAATTGGCCGGGACTCGGTGTCACATTGAACCAGTCACTTGTTTTTCTTTTGTGAATCCCATTATTCACCACCGTATCGCAAGGTAGCCATCACGTTGGTTCCATCCTGGTTGTAGGTCGATGCGGTTTCGAACTCCTCATCGAAAACATTGTTGATCTCGATGCCCAGCGTCCACTGGCGTCTGAGCTTCACTCCGGCACGCAGATCCGCCACGGTGAACCCGTCCAGATCGTCCGGGTTGTCACGGCTCTTTCCCTGGGACAGAACCGACGCCCCGACGAACCACCGGCCGAAGTCACGGTCGGCGGCGAGATTGACTATCCACTGCGGACGCCGGCGAAGACGGTCGCCGCTTCTGGCGTCACGGGGATCCTGCAAGGTGAGCACCCCGGACAGATTCCAGCCACCCGCCTTGACATCGCCTGTCAGTTCCAGACCCTCGATTTCCGCTTCATCGATATTGACCGGCGAGTAGGTAAAGGTCTCCGGGTCCACAAGAACGGTACTGATCAGGTTCTCGACCCGGGTGCTGAACAGGTTGACGGACCAGCGGAAATTGTCCCTGTTACCGGACAGGCCCACATCCAGGCTCCGGGCTGATTCCGCCACCAGATCCGGGTTGCCGAAACCAGGCCAATACAGTTCGTTGAATGAGGGTGCCTTGAATGCCTCCCCCCAGGAAAGCGTGGCGCGCCGACGGTCGCCCAAATCCCATCCCATGGCAACACTCCCGGTCGTTTCACTACCGAACTGTTCGTTGTCATCATGACGCAGGGAAACCTCCAGATCCATGGCACTGAAGCCGGGATGGACTGAAGTGAAGATGCCGGTATTGTCCCTGCTGTCCACCACGTAGTTGTCGCCCGTCCTGTACACTACCTCGCTGATGTGATCCACGCCGAAGATCAGGTCGGCATTGCCGACGGCGATATCGTTCTGCCAGGTCAACTGGTCCCGGTCGGTTTCGATGACTGACTGGAACACACGGTCCAGATACTGTTCGGCTTCATCCACGGCCTTACCCGCCAGCAAGCTGGTGGTCCAGCGATCGTTCACGGTGAAGATGCCGCGCAGGTGCCCGACCCTGTTGAGAGTCTTTGCGGAATCCGCACCGTCAGAAAAGGAGTTGTCGTATTCCGTATCACCGCTGGAATTCAGCAGGGACGCATCCACTTCCAGCCGCTCGCTGACTTGTCCTCCCGACCTCACGGACAGGGCGGTGTTTTCATAGCCGTCGTCGTCCGGTTCCGTGTCACGGCGTACGTCAAAGCCCGCGGTGGAGAAGGCGGATGCATGCATCGAATACCAGGCCGTACCACTGCCACCGGATATCCCGGCATCGATTTTCCCGGTTTCATGACTTCCCGCGCCAATACTGAGCGAGGGTTGCAGTTCATCCCCTCCCCTGCGCGTGAATATCTGGATCACGCCGCCGATGGCCTCGGAGCCGTACAGGCTGGAGCGCGGGCCCCGGACGATCTCGATCCTGTCCACCTGGTCGAGTGGAATATGCTGGAACGGCATGGCTCCCAGGGTGGCCGACCCGGCCTTGACGCCGTCGATCAGCACCAGGACATGGTCGGATTCGGTACCCCGCAGGAACAGGGAGGCTTGCTGGCCCGCGCCTCCATTGCGGGTGATCACCACGCCCGGTACGGTGGACAGTACCTCGGACAGGGTGGTTGCCCCGCCCCGTTCGATCGCTTCGCGGGTGATGACGGTCACGGGCACCAGGGTCTCGTCCACGGTTTCCGCGCTGCGGGACGCGGTGACGACCACGGTGATGGGATTGTCCTGTGCCGCAGCGAACAGGGAGACGGTGTACAGCAGTACGCCGGCGATGCCGGCAAGAGGGTAGGTTTTCATCTGGAGATCTCGGTGACTGCACGCACCCGTGCAGTGTTGCGCCAAGACCACACCCCGGCATCAACAACCGGCCGTGGTCACACCAGGATCGGGCAGGTCTCCGGACTCATGAGTGGCGGTGCCGGATGCATGCCTGCAATTACACACCACCTGCGGTCCGCGCCTTCCCATACCAGATGTACAGTGGCTGATCGCCCCATGCCGAAATACCGGGGGATCCTGCGAACCTGACTCATTTACCGTTGCGGGGGCAGTACCGGGATAGCCGCAATCGCGGCGCACCGGTTTCCCTTTTCACCCCTGGGCGAAGCCGAAGCAACGCGCCAAGGGGAACCCGAGCCGTCAGTGATCATAGTGAAAACGCCTTTCCATGGCAACCCGGCTGTAGCACACCCGGCTGTAGCACCCGGCTGTAGCGACCCGGCATGCCCGGTGCCCCGGGCCATCACTCGGATTCCGCTTCCTCCACGTCCAGCACAGAACCATCGGCCGCCACGACGCGCACGCGGGCACCCGCATCCAGCGGAGGTCCGGTGACCAGCCACTGGGTGTCATCCACCGAGATCTTACCGTAGCCGTTGTTGATGGGCTGGATCAACGTGAATACCCGGCCCACGTACTGCTGGCCACGGCGGTTGAGGTCGGGCTGGTCGCTCGCGACCTGTTTCCGGAAGAGGTACCTCCGGGACAGCACGATGCTGACGACCGACAGTCCGGAGAAGAGCAGAATCTGCACCTCCCAGCGCATTTCCGGGTAAAGGTACAGGACTCCCGCGGTCACCAGCGCCGCCACGCCGAGCCAGAGAAAGAACAGGAACGAGGCCACCAGTTCCAGCACCAGCAGGCCAAGGCCCAGTATCAGCCAGGTCCAGTGGGTCATGGCCAGGATTTCAGTCATGTCCGGCGCCTCTCGCGTACATCGGCCTGACCCGGCCCGTCAGGCCTTCCCGCCACCATCGCCGGATTTGCCGAACGCCTCCCGAACGATCTCCCCGATACCGCCGAGGGAGCCCAGCATGCTGGTTGCCTCCACGGGCAGGAAGATCACCTTCTGGCTTTCGGAGGACGCGATCTGCTCCAGCGAGTGGACGTATTTCTGGGCGATGAAGTAGTTCACCGCCTGGATGTCGCCGGCGGCAATGGCCTCGGACACCATGCGGGTGGCGTTGGCCTCCGCTTCCGCTTCCCGCTCACGGGCCTCGGCGGCCCGGAAAGCCGCCTCCTTCTCCGCCTCGGCCTCGAGGATCACGGCCTGTTTGGCGCCTTCCGCGCGCAGGATCTCGGACTGGCGCTTGCCCTCGGCGTCCAGGATCTCCGCCCGCTTGTCCCGCTCGGCCTTCATCTGCCGCGCCATGGAATCCACCAGGTCCTGGGGCGGGGAAATGTCCTTGATCTCGATGCGGGTCACCTTGATTCCCCAAGGCGTGGTGGCGGAGTCGACCACGCCGAGCAGCGCGGCATTGATGTGGTCCCGCTTGGACAGGGACTCGTCCAGATCCATGGACCCCAGCACGGTCCGGATATTGGTCATTGTGAGATTCAGCACCGCGTTTTCGAGCTGGTTCACCTCGTAGCTGGCCTTGGCCGAATCCAGCACCTGGAAGAACACCACGCCATCCACCCGCACCACGGCATTGTCCCGCGTGATCACGTCCTGGGAGGGCACTTCCAGCACCCGTTCCATCATGTTGACCCGCGCGCCGATCCGCTCGATGTAGGGGATCAGGAAATGAATGCCCGGCCGCATGCACCGGGTGAACCGGCCGAAACGCTCGACGGTGAACTCATAGCCCTGCTGAACCGTGATGACCGACTTCGAGACGGTCAGCACGGCAAGCACGATCAGTACGATGGCGGTGATGGTGGTTCCTGATATCTCAAATCCGGCCATGGGGGTATCCCTGTATTCGATGGGATTAATTAGACAGTTTGTAAACGGGCAAAAGCAAGCACATTTCTTCCCCGCCGGGAAGGGATGAAGCGGTTTACGGCTGTTCCGTCATCCATTCAGTGTCCGGCACACCACCCGGGTCGGTACCGCGCGCACGGCTTCATTCCAGGACCCCGGCAGCGAATCGATCCCGCTCTCAGAAAGGCAGTGACAGGTCCGGCCGGCATTCCAGCAGCAGCCGCCTGAATTCCTCCTGGATGCGCGCCAGCGCCGACCCGTTCGTGGCCTCGAAGCGCAGGATCAGCGCGGGCGTGGTATTGGACGGCCGGATCAGCCCGAAGCCGTCTTCGAAATCCGCCCGGACACCGTCGATTCGGCTGATCTCGGCATCCGGAAATGAGGCATGGGCGGCCAGCACCTCCATCAGCCGGAAGTGATCGCCCTCCTCCATCTCCAGCCGCAGTTCCGGCGTGTTCACCGTGTCCGGCAGCTCACCGAACACGTCCGCCGCCGGCCGGGAATCCGCCGCCAGGAGTTCGCACAGCCGGGCCCCGGCATAGAGCCCGTCATCGAATCCACCCCAGCGGTCGTTGAAGAAGATGTGCCCGGACATCTCCCCGGCCAGGGCGGCCCCGGTCTCACGCAGGCGGGACTTGATGAACGAGTGGCCGGTCTTCCACATCGTGGGCCTGCCGCCATGGGCGGCGATGTCCGCCGGCAGCACCTGGGAGCACTTGACGTCGAAAATGATTTCCGAGCCGGGCCGCTCATTGAGCACGCTGCGGGCAAAGAGCAGCATCAGCCGGTCCGCCCAGATGATGGTTCCATCCGGCGCCACTGCGCCAAGGCGGTCGGCGTCGCCATCGAAGGCAAGCCCCACGTCGGCGCCGGCGTCGACCACCTGCGCGGCCAGGTCCGCAAGATTCTCCGGCTGGCTCGGGTCCGGGTGGTGGTTGGGGAATGTGCCGTCGACGTCGCAGTAAAGCTCGGTCACCCCGCAGCCCAGGCCGCGGAAGATCCGCCCGGCCACGGCCCCGCCCACCCCGTTACCGCAGTCGATGACCACGTCGAGCGTTTTCGCCAGGTGCACATCGTCCAGGATACGCCCGCAGTAGGTGTCCAGGATGTCCCCCTTCGCATAGGATCCATGGCCGTCCAGAACGTTCCCGTCGAGCACCCGCTGCTTGATCCCCTGGATGGCCTCCCCCGAGAGGGTCACGCCTTCGATCATCATCTTGAGACCGTTGTATTGCGGCGGGTTGTGGCTGCCGGTCACCTGGACGCCGGTGCCCGTGCCGAATTCCCTAGTGGCGAAATACAGCGCCGGTGTCGGGACCTGCCCGATATCGATCACGTCGCAGCCCGCGGACCGGAGCCCCGCCACCAGTGCGCCCGACAGGCGCTCACCGGACAGCCGCCCGTCGCGCCCGAGCACCACGGCGCCCGCCCCTTTCCCGCGCGCTTCGCTGCCCAGCGCCTGCCCGATACGCCGCACCATCGCCTCCGTGAGGGTCCGGTCCACGATGCCACGGATATCGTAGGCCTTGAAGATCTCGTGGGGAAATTCCATCGGGGCTCAGTCCGGCCTGCCGGGAATGGCGGCGGAGTGTACATGAAACACATGAAACCCTTGTGAATCCCGCCGCACGGCCGCCGCGCCGCGATCAGCCTGACAGGGAAGCGGGAACCCCCTGATCACCGGCACGGCGGCTCCGCTATTCCGGGCCGGCGCGGGCAAATCGCGCGGGGCAGGCAATTAGCCGAACTTGTGGATCGCGCGCTTGTCGACGGCCAACGCCGCCTCGTGCACCGCCTCCGACAGCGTCGGGTGGGCATGGACGATACGGGCGAGATCCTCCGAACTGGCATGGAACGCCATGGCCACCACGCATTCGGCAATCAATTCCGAGACATGGGGCCCCACCATGTGAACGCCCAGCACCCGGTCGGTCTCTCCGTGGGCGATGATCTTCACCAGGCCGACGGGTTCCTCCATGGCCTTGGCCCGGCCGGTGGCGGCGAAGGGAAACATGCCCGACCTGACAGGGACACCGTCCGACTTGAGTTGGTGCTCGGTCTCCCCCACCCAGGCCACCTCGGGGGAGGTGTAAATCACCCAGGGCACCAGGTTGAAGTCCACGTGACCCGGTTGGCCCGCGATGCGTTCGGCCACGGCGACACCCTCCTCGGAGCTCTTGTGCGCCAGCATGGGCCCCCGCACCGCGTCGCCAATGGCCCAGACGCCGTCTTCCGCCGTGCGGCAATGGCCGTCCACCTCGATGAATCCGCGCGTATCGGTGGAAACGCCGCTGTCCGCGGCCAGCAGACCGTCGGTGGCCGGCCGCCGGCCGACCGCCACCACCACGCGGTCCACCTCCACCTGCTGCGACTCGCCCTTTTGGGTGTATTCCAGCTGCAAGCCGCCGGCCGTGGTGCTGACCTTGTCGACCATGGCGCCGAGACGGATGTCCAGGCCCTGTTTGCGGAACTGCCTGGCCGCCTCCCGCGACACATGGGTGTCGGCGGCGACAAGAAAATCCTCCAGCGCCTCCAGCAGGACGACCTCCGACCCGAGCCGGCGCCAGACGCTGCCAAGTTCCAGGCCGACCACCCCCGCACCGATGACGCCCAGCCTTGCGGGCACTTCCTCGAAGTTGAGTGCCCCGGTGGAGTCCACGATCAATTTCCCGTCAAAGGGCACCGCCGGCAACTCCACCGGCACGGACCCCGGCGCGAGGATGATGTTGTGGGCACTGATGGTCTGGCGAAGCTCACCGCTGGCCGGATCGAGCACGGCCACGTTCTTGTCCGTCATCAGGCGGCCCCTGCCGAATATCGGGGCCACCTTGTTGGCCTTGAACAGGGTGGCGATGCCCCCGGTCAGGCCGGCCACGATCTCCTCCTTGCGGGCCTGCATCCTGCCGACATCCATGCTGACGCCTTCCGCCTGGATGCCGTGGGCGGGAAACTGGTGCACCAGGCGGTGGTACTGCTCCGAGGAATCCAGCAACGCCTTGGAGGGAATGCAGCCCACGTTGAGACAGGTGCCACCAAGGGACGGATTGCCCTCGGCATCCGTGCGGTCGTCGATACAGGCCGTGGCCAGACCAAGCTGGGCGCAGCGGATCGCGGCGACGTAGCCGCCGGGCCCTCCCCCGATTACGATGACATCAAAATGTTCCGACATCCTGCTTTCTCACGGTTGGCAGCCCGCATGCGGCCGTCGCGGCGGGCTGGTGCGCCTTCGGCGCGTGTTTCGGGCCGGGGTAACCCATCCACTCATCCGAGGCGGCCAGGAGGGTGGCACCCGGGGTGCATCAGCACGCCAACAGCAGCCGGGCCGGATCCTCCACCATCTGCTTGATGGTGACCAGGAACTGGACCGCATCCTTGCCGTCTATGATCCGGTGATCATAGGACAGGGCCAGGTACATCATCGGACGCACCACCACTTCCCCTTCCTCCACGACCGGCCTTTCCTGGATGGCATGCATACCGAGAATGGCGCTCTGGGGCGGATTGATGATGGGAGTGGAAACCAGGGACCCGAACACTCCGCCGTTGGTAATGGTGAACGTGCCGCCGGCCAGGTCCTTGAGATCGATCTTGCCATCCCTTGCCTGGGCGCCGAACTCCCTGATTTTCGATTCGATCTCGGCAAATCCCAGGTCTTCGCAGTTGCGCAGCACCGGCACCACCAGACCGCGCGGAGAGGACACCGCGATGCCGACATCCTGGTAGTGGTGCCGCACGATATCGGTGCCGTCGATGTAGGCGTTCACCAGGGGAAATTTCTGCAGCGCCACCACGCTGGCCTTGACGAAGAACGACATGAAGCCCAGCCGAGCCCCGTGGGTCTTTTCGAACGGCTCCTTGTAGCGGTTCCTGAGCGCCATCACAGGCTGCATGTTGACCTCGTTGAACGTGGTCAGCATGGCTGCCGTCTGCTGCGACTGCACCAGCCGGGCGGCGATCGTCTGGCGCAGGCGGGACATCGGTTCCCGGACCTCCTCCCGGCTGCCCGAGACGCTTGGCGCCCCGCTCCCCGCGGCCTTCACCGGAGCCTCGGCGGGGGCCGCGGGCGAAGCGGCGGTTTCCGCCGCGGCCGGCGGGGCCGCATCCGGCGCCACCGAGTCGGCCATGTAGGCCAGCAGATCCTCCTTGGTCAGTCTGCCCCCCGGTCCCGTGGGGGTGATGGCCGCCGGGTCGATGCCATGCTCCGCGACCAGGCGCTGCACCGCGGGGCCCATCAGCCGCTCCCCTTCGGGGGAACTGCCGAGCGCCTCTTCCGTCCCGGCGGGGCCGGCATCCGCCTGGGGCGCGGTTCCCGTCGCCTCGGTGTCCAGTACCGCCAGCACCTGCTCCGACGTCACCGTCTCCCCGGGCTGGGCCAGGATTTCGGACAGCACGCCGTCCACCGGCGCCGGCACTTCCAGCACCACCTTGTCGGTCTCTACCTCCACCAGCACATCATCGCGGCTGACAGCCTCGCCGGGCTGCCTGGTCCAGTCAAGCAACAGCCCGTCGGCCACGGATTCGGGCAATACCGGTACCTTGATTTCTACGGTCATGGGTTCGGGTTCGGGGGATGAAATCTAAGAGAATGAATCGGTGCCTATCGATTGATCATCAGTGCTTCGGCCACGAGCTTGCGCTGCTGTTCGACGTGCAGCTTGTAGTAGCCCACCGCAGGTGCCGGGGAGCCTTCACGCCCGACGTAACTCAGCGTCTGGCCGATGCTCCTGTTGCGCAGCCCGTTCAGGTAATAGAAGATCTGGTACCAGATTCCCTGGTTCTTGGGCTCTTCCTGGCACCAGATCAGTTCCTTCGCATTGCCGTAGCGAAGAATGGCCTTCTCGAGATGCTCCTTGGGAAACGGGTGGACCTGTTCCAGCCGCACGATGGCCACGTCGGTGATGCCCTTGAGACGGCGTTCCTCGAGGATGTCGTAGTACACCTTGCCGCTGCAAAGCACCACGCGCTTCACGCCACCCGGGTCGAGGTCGTCGATCTCGTCGATGACCGGCTGGAACCTGCCGTTCACCAGTTCCTCTACCGAGGAGACCGACAGCTTGTGCCTGAGCAGGCTCTTCGGGGTCATCACGATCAGGGGGCGGCGCAGGGGCCGGTGCAACTGACGGCGCAGCATGTGAAACATCTGCGCCGGCGTCGTCGGGATACAGACCTGCATGTTGTTTTCCGCGCACAGCTGCAGGAAGCGCTCCAGCCGCGCCGAGGAGTGTTCTGGGCCCTGGCCCTCAAGGCCGTGGGGCAGGAACAGGGTCAGGCCGCACACCCTGGTCCACTTGGCTTCGCTGCTGGATATGAACTGGTCGATCACCACCTGGGCCCCGTTGACGAAGTCGCCGAACTGGGCCTCCCAGATCACCAGGGTCTTGGGCGTCGTGGTGGCGTATCCGTACTCGAAACCCAGCACCGCCTCCTCGGAAAGCAGCGAATTGATGACCAGGTAGTCGCTGGGATTGTCCGTGATGTACTGCAGCGGCACGTAGGTGCGGGGCTGGGACTGGTCGTGCAGTGTCGCGTGCCGGTGGCTGAAAGTGCCGCGGCCGGCATCCTGCCCCGACAGCCGCACCTTGTAACCGTCCTCCAGCAAGGAGCCGTAGGCCAGCAGTTCGGCGCATCCCCAATCCATGGGCTTTTCCCCCCGGGCCATCTCCACCCGCTCGGCAAGCACCTTGGACACCCGGGGATGCACCTTGAAGTCCTCCGGCCACCGGTTCATCTTCTCCGCAAGGGGCACCAGGCGCTCGGTGCTGACGCCGGTCGGGGTGTCGGTATCCCATTCGTCGGTGAGAAAGGGCTCCCAGTTCTCCATCTTGAGCTTCTTGTTGGGATCGATGACCTGGCCAGCGACCATCTTGCCGCTGTCGAGTTGGCTGCGGTAATCCTCCACCATGTCCTGCACTTCCTGCGGCGTCATCACGCCGAGGGAAACCAGCCGATCGGCGTAGATCTCCCTGGGCGTCTGGTGATTCCGGATCTTGCCGTACATGATCGGCTGGGTGATGGCCGGCTCGTCCGCCTCGTTGTGGCCGTGACGCCGGTAACAGACCATGTCGATGACCACGTCGTTGGCAAACCGATTGCGGTAGTCCATGGCAAGGCGCGCCGTGGTGATCACCGCCTCCGGGTCGTCGCCGTTGACGTGGAAGATCGGCGCCTGGATCATCTTCGCCACCTCCGTGCAGTACAGCGTGGAACGGGCGTCCAGGGTATTGGTGGTGAAGCCGATCTGGTTGTTCACGATAATATGGATCGTACCGCCGGTGGAATAGCCCCGGGTCCGGGACATGTTCAGGGTCTCCATCACGACACCTTGGCCGGCGAAGGCGGCATCGCCGTGAATCAGGATCGGCACCACGATGCGCCGGTCGACGTCGTGACGGCGTTCCTGCCGCGCCCTGGCGGAACCCTCCACCACCGGGTTGATGATTTCCAGGTGGGAGGGATTGAAGGACAGAGCCACGTGCACGTTTCCGCCGTCGGTCTGGATGTCCGAGGAGAATCCCTGATGGTATTTCACGTCCCCGGTCTGGGTGTCCTCGTCCTCGGTGTGATAATCGCCCTCGAACTCGCTGAAAAGCTCCGCCGGCGACTTGCCGAGGATGTTGACCAGCACGTTGAGCCGGCCGCGGTGCGCCATGCCGATGATCACCTCCTTCACGTCCTTGCGCCCGAAACGCTGGATCAGCTCCGACAGCATGGGAATCAGGCTGTCGCCGCCTTCCAGGGAAAACCGCTTCTGGCCCACATAGCGGGTGTGCAGGTAGCGTTCCAGGCCCTCGGCGGCCGTGAGTTTGGTCATGACCCGGAGGCGGTCCTCGCGGGTGAGATTCGGCCGCACGGGATCCGTCTCGATCTGGGCCATGAGCCACTGGCGCTGCTCCATGGAATTCAGGTAGCGGATCTCGTACCCGATGGGGCCGCAATAGGCCTCCTTCAGGTAATCCAGGATTGCCCGCAGGGTCTTGCGGCCCCCGCCGGCGAGATCCCCGGTATCGAACTCGCTGTCAAGGTCGGCCTCGGTCAGGTCATACTGGGTCAGTTCCAGTTCCCCAGCGTCCCCGCGGGGCATGGTGTTGATGGGATCGATGTCGGCCAACAGGTGTCCGAGGGAGCGGTAGCCCATGATCAGCTTGGAGACCTGACCCTGCTTGTGGGCAGCGGTCTCCATCCATTCCCGGGAACCGCCGATGCTGACCCCGGTGGGAGCCAACGGCTGAACATCAGGCAGCAGCGCGGAGATCTGTTGCCAGGCCGGATCGGCGCCATTGTGGAGCGAATCCTGGTACAGCGACTCGAGATAGCTCAGGTTGCCGCCGTTCAGAAACGCGAGATCGGATATGCCGGATTTCATGAATCCCCCTGCCCGGGCGCCTGGCGCCCACTGGTTCTGGACCCGAACATGCCGCACCGCCTGGTGCCCCGGTCAGCCAAGGTCATACCTGGGCGGCAGGTCAAGGTCATGGATTGTATTGAATGCCTTTGTGAACCGTAACCATACCAATTGGGGAGTCAGACCACAACGTCGGCAAACCGCCTGAAGAAGAGCGCCATGTATCGGTCCGCGGCGGTCGTGAGCAGGCCGTCACCGAGCATCGCGAACCAGCCGGACACGGTGATATCCGCCCGGTAGGCCAGCAGGGTTTCGGCATCCCGGCATTCCAGCAGGACCCGGGCCCTGCCCGTCGCATGGCCAAGGGCCGGCAGGGTGGTTTCGGCATGGAGCAGGTATTCCACCGGTGGATCGGTCTCCTCCACCAGCAATCGCGCGTCCAGCCGTTTTTTCACCGGCCCCACGCCGAATCGGAATACCGCCCGGTATTCGCCGTCCGCATCCCGCACCACCATCTCGCAGCCACGGATACAGTATTTCAGGACCCCGGGATCGTTCAGCCTGCGCCAGACGACCGGTCTCGGTGCGGGCAGCAGGTATTCGCCACCCACGCGCACGGCACCCGTTCGGCGTCTCGAATTCATCCGGATGATGATGGTGCAGGCCCCAGGAATTTCCAGTATGTACCCCCGGGCAGCCAAACATGCAAGGCTCGTCCAGGCCGCGCTCCCGACCGGACAGGGCCCGTACGCCCCCATGGCACCGGGGATGCATTGACGGAGATACCGGGAATTGTGGGAAGATCGGGCGTCAGGCCGACACCGGGACACGAACCATGCAAGATGATGTCTTTGCCGACCGCTACAGCCGCCAGATCCGACTGCCGTTGGTGGAAGAGAAGGGGCAGCGCGCGATTCGTGATGCGGCGGTGCTGATCGTGGGCATGGGCGGACTGGGATCGCCGGTTGCCATGTACCTGGCCGCCGCGGGCGTAGGCCGTCTTACCATTGCGGATTTCGACGTCGTGGACCTGTCCAACCTCCAGCGCCAGATCGTCCATGCACATGACGATATCGGCTTGCTGAAAACACAGTCCGCCGCCAGGCGCCTGCGCGCCATCAATCCGGACATTGCCATGACCTGCCTGGACTACACCCTGGAGGCGGAGGAGTTCGTCGATCTGGCCGCGGACCACCACCTGCTCATGGATTGCACCGACAATTTTCCCACCCGGTTCCAGCTCAACGACGCCTCTCTCGCCACCGGCACCCCGCTGGTCTCCGGTGCCGCCATCCGCTGGGAGGGCCAGGTCACCGCGTTCGACCCCCGCATGCCCGACAGCCCCTGCTACCAATGCCTGTATCCCGACCGGAGCGTGGAGGCCGCCACCTGTGCGGCGGAGGGCGTGATCTCGCCGCTGGTCGGCGTGATCGGCACCATGCAGGCCCTGGAGGCGGTGAACATCCTGCTGGGCCGCGGCCAGCTCCACGGCACAGTATGGCTGTTCGACGCCCAGTTCATGGATTGGCAGAAAATGGTGCTGCCGAAGAATCCCAACTGCCCCGCCTGCGGCGCCGGGCGATGAATTTCACGGACAAAACCGTCATCGTCACCGGCGGCGGATCCGGCATGGGCGCGGCAACCGCGGAGCTGTTTGCCCAAGCGGGCGCCCGGGTCGCCATCGTGGACCGGGATGAAGCGGCGGCTGCCGGAACGGCGAAGAAGTGCAATGCCCCGGACTGCCTGATCGGCGATGTCAGCGACTCGGGATTCTGCGATCACGTGATCGCCGACGTTGCCGGACGCACCGGCCGCGTCGATGTCCTGGTCAACGCCGCTGGCGTCATCGCCCGCAGGGATACCCTGTCCACCAGCGACGAGGACTGGCAGCGGGTGATGCGGGTCAACGTGGACGGCGTGTTCTACATGAGCCGGGCGGCGCTGCGGGTGATGAAGGAGCAGCGTTCGGGCGCCATCGTCAATTTCGGTTCCATCTGGGGTGGTTCCGGGGCCCCGGGCGTCATCGCCTATTGCGCCTCCAAGGGCGCGGTACACCAGATCACCAGGGCCATGGCCCTGGAATGCGTCCGGGACGGCGTCCGCATCAATGCCGTCTGTCCCGGGGAAGTCGACACGCCCATGCTGCGATCCGAACGGTCCGGGCCGGTGACCGCGGAAATGCTCGAGGACATTGCCGGCACCGTTCCCCTGGGTCGACTGGCCGAACCCGGGGAAATCGCACGGGTGGTGCTGTTCCTCGCATCCGAGGACGCGAGTTACATGACCGGTGCGCTGGTTGACGTGGACGCGGGATACAGCGCACGTTAGGGATTGTCGTGCCAATCATGCATGGAGGATCTCCGCCGGAGATCATAATAGTCTCCCCAGCCTGGTCAGCCCAAGACAACCTTCCCGGAAGGTACCCACTTCGGGAATTCAGGCATTCACCGCCACGCTGACCGCGCTCATTGCCTCCAGCAGCCGCATGGCCTCCACGCCATGGAGCATGGAGAACGATTCCCTGCCCCTGTGCACCAGAATCTTCCGTTCCGCCACGCTGTCGAATTGCATCAGGCGGGTTTGTAGAAGATATTGTGCTTCCCGTGAAATCATCCTTGTAATATTGAACTATCAATTCAATAAAACAAGATTAAATATCGCGATCAATGAACAGGACCCCAGGTACCCGTGTCCATGTCAGGTCGATTCAACGCCGTGCCGGTCTGCTCAAACCCTTTGTCCCGTAGTCCCCTTCCTGTACGTCTGAGAAGGACATTCCTTGTGCAAGGATCAATCGCCGTTGCGCCCCGGCAATGAAATGAGACCGCGACGCGCGAGAAATTCCATCACCTCCTGGACGCATTCCTCCACGCCCCGGTCTGCGGTACGCACGATCAGGTCCGCATTCTGCGGCGTCTCGTAGGGGGAAGATATCCCGGTAAATTCCTCGATCTCGCCCTTGCGCGCGCGCTGGTACAGTCCCTTGATATCGCGCTGTTCGCAGACTTTCAGCGGGCAGTCACAGTACACCTCGACGAAGTCGTTCTCCCTTTCCACCATCATGCGCACCCGCTGGCGGTCGACCCGAAAGGGCGAGATAAACGCGGTGAGCACGATCACTCCGGCATCCACGAACAGCCTCGCCACCTGCCCGATCCGGCGGATGTTTTCCGTGCGGTCCTGCTCGCTGAAGCCAAGGTCGCCGCACAGTGCATGGCGGACGTTGTCGCCATCGAGCACCAGGGTGCGGCATCCCATCTCGTGGAGCTCCAGTTCCACGGCGTGGGCAAGGGTGGACTTGCCGCTGCCGGACAGTCCGGTGAACCAGACGATGGCGCCGGCGTGGCCGTTCTGTTTTTCCCTGTCGTCGCGGCTGATGGTGGCCTGGTGCCAGAATGTATTGGGTGATCTGTTCATGGCGCGATTATATCCGGATGCCCCGGGCCGCAGTATTCACCTGCGCGGCCATCCCGGGCGTTCATATCAGTTCATCCTTGCGGTCGTCGGTTTCCCCGTAGCGGCTGAGCGCGGGCGGCCGCAGCCCGGCATACAGTTCTTCCAGGTTCCGGTTCACCAGCTCGGCCTGCTGCTCGAACAGGCTGTTTCCCTGAAGATCGCTGTCGACGATGAACGGGCCGAAATTCTCCACCTCGAACACCCACAGGGCTTGGGCATTGCCGAGTTCCCCGAGCCAGTGCACTTCGCGCACACGCCGGATGCCGCGGCCGAGCAGGGCGCCGGTGCCGTATCCCACGGTGGTCAGGTACACGGCCCCGGCCGGCAGGAACAGATCGCGGTAATCCTGTCCCGTCATGCCGCCCTTGCCGATAATGACACGGGCACCGGAAACCCGAAACCAGTCGGCCATCCACTTCGCAAAACGGAAGCTGGCGGTGGCGGTGACGCCGCCCACCTTGTACCGCCCGTCCGGCTCCACCGCCGCGGCGGGGGAGCAGTGAAAGTTGACGTTGCTGACCGCGGGCAGATCCAGGGGCAGGGGATTCCCTTCCCCGAGGACGCGCTGGTATACGCCCTCGCGGCCGGTGTAGATCACGCCATCGAGGTAAACGATGGTGCCGATGGCAAGGTCCGCGAGGTCCTCGCCGCTGACCGGCACCTTCAGCCGGACTGTCTTGAAACCGGGTGCGGGGTCTGCCATTCCACTGTCTCCCGTCGCATGTAGGGGGTGAACCACTTGGGGTCGGTACGGTATTCCGTCGAACTGTCCGCCCGTATCCGCACCGTGGCCCGGCGCGAAGACAGGCAGAACGTGTGCATGCTCATCGGCATGCCGCCGGTGTGGGTATAGCCCACCTCGATATGGCAGTCCGCCACCATGGATTTCCCCACGAACCCCATGGCGCCCATGCCGATCGAGTTGCCCAGTTCCTGCAATTCCTCTTCCAGCGCGGCGATTTCTGGATCCGGATTGCGGTCACCGACCACCCGCAGGCAGGCCGCCTGCTTGCCGAGGACCATGCAGGTATCCTTGGAGCCGCCGAGGCCGACGCCGACGATGGCGGGCTGGCAGGCCAGGCCCCGCTTGCCGAAGGCCACCAGGGTGTCCAGAAAGAACCGCTTGATGCCGTCAATGCCGTCACCGGGAAACAGCATGCGGTAATCGGTACCGAACAGCCCGCCCTTGTGCACAGTGGTGATTTCGATCCAGTCTACGTCCGGCTCGAAACTCCACTCGATTTCCGGGGCGTTGATACCGACGTTGTTGTTGTGGTCGGTCCGCCACAGGGGGTGCACCCGGTTGGGCCTCAGCGGGATGTCATGGGTCGCCCTGGCGGTGGCGCTTCTCAGGGCCCGCTCGAACCCGGTGAATCCGCCGGCGAACCGGGCATGGTCCCCGAGCTTCACATAGAACCTCGGCAGCCCGGTGTCCGCGCACATGGGCCGCCGGTCGGCGGTGGCAGTTTCCCAGTTCTCCAGCATGGTCCGCAGTACGAAACAGGAAAGATCCCCAGACTCGCCGTCCGCCATGCGCTGGATACTCCTTCGGTAGTCCGCGGGAATGTCGATGGCGGCATTGGCCATGATGCGGCAGGCGGCTTCTTCGATGTCGTCAGGTGCAATCATACTGTGGCTCCGGGCAGGCTCGGCTGCTCCTCCAGCAGACTTTCCCCGGGGCGCACGATGGTGAACGCCACCGGGGACTGGGTTACGGACAAACGGTCATCGGCCCTTTGTACCACGGTAAACGTGGAGGATGCCAGATCGCCGGTCCCGGTGAAATCCTCGCGGTAGTGGGCACCGCGGGAATTTTCCCGCGAAAGTGCCGCCCGGCAGATGCCCTCCGAAACATCCAGCAGGTTTTCCAGATTGAGCCAGTCATGCCATGACAGGTTGAAACGCAGGTCCCGGGTGCCGATACCGGTGGCATCGAGTTCGGACCTGAGCCCGGCAATCCCCGCAATTCCGCGCTCCAGGCCCGCCCGGGAACGGATGATGCCGACATCCGTCCACATCAGGTCCATCAGGCGCTCCCGAATCCCATGGATGTTGCCGCCGTGGCGGCCGAGGGGACGCGTTGCCCTGGCCAGTTCCCGGTCCACGGCATCCCGGTCGGGTTCGGGCAGCGCCCTTCCCCGCCCCTCCGCGCCCAGGTCCGCCGCCATCACTTCCCCGGCGATCCCGCCGAACACCGTGGAGTTGGCCACGCCGTTGCCGCCGAGCCGGTTGGCGCCGTGCATCCCGGCAGCATCCTCTCCCGCCACGTGGAGTCCCCGTATCCCGGTGCGGGTTTCGGTATCGCATACCAGCCCGCCCATGAAGTAGTGCGCCGTCGGTACCACCTCCACCCGCCCGGCGGCCAGATCGAATCCGCAGTCGGCACAGCGGCGCACCATGCCCGGAAACCTCGCCGCCACCGTGTCGGGGCCTAGATGGGACATGGCGATGTAGACACCGCCCAGCGGACTGGTCCGGCCCCGGCGCATCTCGTCGTAGATCGCCCGGCTGACGATATCCCGGGTGGCCCGTTCACCGGCCGGGTCGTGGTGGAGCATGAACCGGTCCCCGGTGCCGTTCAGCAAATACCCGCCGGCGCCGCGGAGCCCCTCTTCCAGGACCGTCCCGGTCATGCGGGTATCCCGGCCCGCCAGCAGCCCGGTAGGGTGAAACTGCACCATCTCCATGTCCCGCAGCGGCAGGCCGAGCCTGAGCGCCATGGCAAGACCGTCCATGGACTTGTCCCCGGAGGGCGTGTGATAACGGTACATGGTGGGCCCTCCGCCGGTGGCCAGGAGTACCGCCCGGGCATGGACCAGGCGAAATTCCCCGCTGCGCATGTCCACCATCAGTGCGCCGGCGATCCGTTCGCCGGCCCGGTCGGGAATCAGGCCAAGGACACGGTGCTCCTCGAGCCCGGCCAGCGGCAGCGCCCTGACCCGTTCCATCAGGCGGTTGATGATCTCGATGCCCGTCAGGTCGCCCTTGTGCACCGTGCGGTCGAACGTCTGTCCCGCAAAGGCCTTGTGATGCAGGCTGCCGTCGGGGTTGCGGTCGAAAAAACAGCCCAGTTCATTCTCCAGCTCCCTGACCCGGACGACGGCGGTCTCCACCAGCTTCCAGGCCAGGCCCTGGTGCGGCAGCCACTTGCCGCCGATGATGGTGTCCATGAAGTGCCGCTCCACCGAGTCTCCCGGGCCCAGCGCGACGTTATAGCCTCCCTGGACCATCCGGGTACAGCCGCACTTGCCGAGCAGTCCCTTCACGGCAACGGCGATCCTAAGGTCCGGGTCCGCCTGGTGGGCATGCAGCGCGGCAAACAACCCGGCGCCGCCGGCGCCGATCACCAGGATATCGGTTTCAAGGGTGGATACTTCCGTCACGTCTCAGGCCATCCGGTACCCGGACAACAGGAACCAGAGCGCCATGAAGACCGAGCCGGCGGTCGCCAGGGCTGCCATGGTCTTCTGCCTGGCGCTCCAAGGCAGCCACTCCAGGGCCATGAGACGCAGACCGCCGAACAGGTGCACCGACAGCAGGAAGACGAGGCCCATTTCCGCGATCCGCACCAGGGGCCGGTGGGTCCACTGCAGGAACCCGTCAAGCGCCGCCGGATCCGTCAGGGCCAGCGACAGCACCCAGAAATGCACCGGCAGGAAAAGGGCCAGGGCAATGCCCGACAGCCGGTGCACGATAAAGGCCAGCCAGAGTCCATGGCGTCTGTGCGGCGCGATCATGCCAGGGTCACCGCGAACACGGCCCGGAACCCGAGAACCAGCAGGCCGAGGCCCAGTGCCCAGGTCAACGCTTCCAGAGCCGGCCCCTTGAGCCTGAGCCACTCATGCAGCACGGTGCGGATGCCAATGGCGGCGTGGATGGAGACCGCGAGAACGAAACTGCCGTAGACCAGTCCCCAGGCGACGCTTCCGCGGGTGCGGCCCAGCAGCGACTCGGCGTCGAGTCCGCTGCGGACGGCGTAGATGATGACGCCGAGATGGACCAGTACCAGCGGCGCCATGACCAGGGCGCTCAGCCTTTGCAGGAGATACAGCCCGAGCGGCATCAGAACTCCCCCTTCAGCACGGCACGCATGACTGTCCGTTTCAGCCCGGCAATGGATCCTGCCGGGTCCAGCAGGTTGGGGCAGTATTGCGTGCAGTTCTGCTGGGAATGGCAGTTGTGGCAGCCGGCGTCTCCCGACACCGCCCGCAGGCGTTCCCGGTTGCCCCGGTCGCGTTCGTCGTTCACCAGCGACCAGGCCCGGTTCAGGGCTGCCGGTCCGAGGAAATCCCGTTTCCAGGCAACCACATCACAGGCGGCGTAACAGACGGCGCAGTTGATGCATTCGATGGCCGCATCGGCGGCGCGCCTGGCCAGCGTATCCGGGGCAATCGCCGGCAGGGGCCGGTGCCGGTCGATGCCGGGCACGAATCCCCCCCCGGCTTCGCTCCAGCGGTCGAAGAAAGGGGTCATGTCGCACACCAGGTCGCGCACCACGGGCAGGTTGCGCAGCGGGGCAATGGACAGCTGGCCGTCCCTGAGGACACGGTTGACATGGGTCCGGCAGGTCCATCGGGGTTCGCCGTTCACCGTCATCGCGCAGGAACCGCATACACCCACCCGGCAGGCGAAGCGATAGGCAAGATCCGGCGCCGGGTTCTGCTGGATCCATGTCACCACGTCAAGCACGGTCTGGTTCCTGCGGACCGGGACCCGGTAGATGTGCCACTGACCCCCTCCGGAATCCCCACGCCAGACCCTGACGTGTACGGAGGCCTCATCCCCAGTGGTGACATGCTCCGCCTGCGCTTCCATGCCCGGATTCTACATAAAATAATCATTCCAGACCTGTCACGCATCAGAACAGGGTGCAGCGAGCGAATAAACTGTCCGGTCCGGTAGCACGTGATCTGTCTGGTTTCACGGGCATTGTTTGGAGGCGTCATGAGATGGACCCTTCAGTCCGGACGCGGCTATGGCTCCTTGCACGGCTTGTTTGCGTCCACACAGCTAACCCAATGCTTTACGCAAGGTCTGCAATATGATATAAAACATTTAATTATAAATCTAATATATCATGATTAAATATCAATGATAAAAACTGGCACTCAGCGCGACCAGGCGATTGATCTGCTTCAGATGAAGGGAATTGCACGCCTGTCCGAATTCAAGGATGCCGGGATTACCGCGGCTACGATCGGTAGAATGGTCCGCGCCGGTGACGTGAACCGCCTCGGGCGCGGCCTCTATCAACTTCCTGACGCGCCGCTCGAAGCACACCACAGCCTGGCTGAAGCCGCCAAACGCATTCCCAGAGGGGTCGTCTGCCTGGTATCGGCGCTGGCCTATCACGAACTGACCGATCAACTTCCACGCGCGGTCTGGATGGCGATCGGCGCAAGGGACTGGCTGCCGAGGCAGGGAAGTCCGGATATGCGGATCGTGCGGTTCACGGACGCGCTTCTCACCGATGATGTCCTCACCGTACACATCGAAAATGTCCCCGTGAAAATCTTCGGAGTCGCCAAGACGATTGCCGACTGTTTCCGGCATCGCCGGTCTGTCGGGCAAACGGTAGCACTGGAGGGACTGCAAGAGGCGCTCCGGCAACGAAAGGCGAGCCCAGCCGAAATCGCACGGCACGCGGAGCGTGGCCGCGTGGCAACGGTAATCCGCCCGTATCTCGAGGCGTTCACCGTCAATGCCTAGGTCAGCCAAGAACATCGGCGCCTCGGTTCGGGCCCGCCTCCTTGCGATCAGCAAGGAGAAGGGTCAGAACTTCGATCTGGTCCTGACCCACTATGCGATCGAGCGCCTGCTCTACCGACTGGCTCAATCCCGATACGCCGACCGTTTCGTTCTGAAGGGAGCCATGTTGCTGATGACGTGGTTCAATGAGCCGTTTCGCGGTACGCGCGATCTCGATCTTCTGGGTTACGGCGATCCGACACCGGAAGCAGTGCTGGCTGTCATCAGGGAAGTTCTCGGACTGGAACAGCCGGACGGGGTTGTGTTCGACACCGGCGCAGTGCAGGTCACTGATATTCGACAGGCGAACGAATATGGAGGACTCCGTTTTCGGACGACAGCTGATATTGACGGTGCACGCATCGCCATCAATGTCGATGTCGGTTTTGGAGATGCGACCGATCCTCCCGCCGAGTGGCTCGACTATCCGGTCTTGCTCGACATGCCGGCGCCACGACTGCGTGGATATGCCCGGGAGACCGTGGTTGCAGAGAAATTTCAGGCCATCGTGACCCTGGGCATGGCCAACAGCCGAATGAAGGACTACTACGACCTGTGGGTCATCAGCCAGACCTTCGAGATCGAGCGATCACGTCTCTCACAGGCAATATCTGCAACCTTTGCACGGCGGGGCACAACGATTCCGGATGGAGTTCCGGACGGATTGTCGCAGGTGTTCGCGAAAAATCCCGTCAGGCAGCGGCAGTGGGAAAGCTTCAAGCAGAATCTGAATGCCGACCCCGGGTCCCTTGACGGCGTCGTAGGAGCGCTCGCGGACTTTCTGTTGCCGGCTGCAGCCAATGCCCGGAGCGTGAATGGGCCGGGACGCAATACGCCGCCTACTGATTCGTCTGACCGGGAAACGTGATCCGGGTAATCCCGAAAATGACTTAGCCATGACGGGTCAAGATTCGTGACTGTTGCCGGACCCGGCCCCGGCAGCGAACATTGGCCCACGCCCGACCGAGTGCGCAAAGGCTTCACCGGCATGATATACAAACCCTCCAGCAGGTACACAACTGAACCGCAATGGCAAGAAACATCGAAATCAAGGCGCGGGTGGACAATCCGGAAGAGATGCGGTCCAGTGTGCTTGCGATATCCGACACCGAGGTGGAAACCATCTGGCAGGAGGACGTTTTCTTCGAATGCGGCAACGGACGCCTGAAGCTGAGAAAATTCCCGGACGGCACCGGACAATTGATCTATTACGATCGGCCGAACCTGAACGGGCCCAGGGAAAGCAACTATATCATCACCCCGGTTCATCATCCCGGGCCCCTGGAGGAGTCACTCGCGCGGTCAAACGGAGTGCGGGGATTCGTCAGGAAGAAACGCCTGCTGTTTCTCGTGGGCAGCACCAGGATTCATCTGGACAGCGTCGAAGGGCTGGGAGAATTTGTCGAACTCGAAGTCGTACTGGATGAAGACGACACCGTCCAGGACGGGAAGCGTACCGCCCTCGGGATCATGGATGCCCTGGCCATAGACGAAGCCGGACTGATCGAGGAATCGTACCTTGACCTGTTGAAGCGTGCTGGCGCATGACGGGTGCGCGGCATTGTTCCCGGGGCTATTCCACCGGTTCCGGAAGAGGCTCGCTGTTGCTGCCGTCCAGGCATCGATTCCTGGTTCCCCGGGCCTGGTCCAGGTTCTCCGCCAGCGTGTTGGTCCTGGCCAGCGACTTGAGGCGCAGCCTGGCCACGTCCGGCACGATGCGGCCCGCGCTGCGCATGCCGACGAACCGGGACCAGACCGCGAGCTTCTTGGTCACCTGGTGCGGCTGCAGTCGGTCCAGGTCCCGCGGAGTCAGGCCTTCCCCCGTGGCGACATAACCCGCAGCCTCCGCCCGCGCAAGCAGCTCTTCGCCCCGGCGGCTCCTGGCGATCACCGCGTTGCTGCCCGGGTCCTTCTCCTGGCCCTCCCAGGGAGGTGAGCCCCCGTCCCAGGTATCGGCCGCCGCAATATCCGCGGCGTCACCGATGCCGTCGGCGCAGACCTTGCAGCGGAACGGCAATTGCCAGGAGGATTCATCCTCCCCCCAGAAATCGAGATAATTCCTCTCGATTGCCCTGCCATCGGCTGCTTCCACCCGGGTGGGTCCCGGACAGCCGTGGCCCCGGTAGCGCAAGGCATGCAGATCGTCCCATTCCACGTCCAGTTCCCGCAGGTACCGCCGCAGGGCGGTGGGCGCCATGAAACCGCCACAGACCATGGTGAGCTGGTAGCGGCACAGCCTGTCCACCCTGGAATCCTCCGTAGCCAGGTTTCTCAGCCCGGTCACGTCGCAGGGCGTACCGATGAACGCGAAGCGTTCGTCTGCGGCCTCCGCCCGGTCCAGGACCTCCAGCATGTCCACCAGGGTGGCCGTGGGGCCATAGCGGGATCCCGCCGCAGCGATGATGTCCTCCCGGCTGCGGCTGATGGCGCGCTCCCCGAACGCGGGATATCTCCGCGAGGCCCGGGCATGGACAATGAAGTCCACTTCCCCCCGTTCCAGCAGGTAAAGCGCCAGGGCAGTGAGGAATCCCCCGGTGGAGCCAAGATGACGGATGTCCGGCTCGGCAGCCCAGGCCAGCACCAGCCGGCGCCAGACACCCCAGACCTTGTCGGACCTGCTGGCGGAGTCGATCAGTGTCTCCGGCAGCCCTTCGATACGCGTTGCGGGACAGACACGGTAGATCCTGTCCACGGTCCCGGCATCCAGTTCCCCGGTGATCACGGGCCGTTCGGTCAGGTTTTCCACCAGTCGCATCTGCACCCGCTCCCGGCCGGCGATGCTCTGGCACAGTCCGCAGCCGATGCACATGGCGTCCGTCACCACCTTGTTCAGACGCTCCTCGGGCGTCAGGCCGTTTTGCAGGTCCCGCAGGTAACGATGCCGCCTTTTCACGCTGCGGCCACTGCCGCTGGACAAACCTCCGGTCTCTCGTTGCATGGGATGTGCCTAGCCTGTGGACATGATGACGGTGACTGCAACACCGGGACTCTGCCCGAACCGTGCGGCGGCTTGCAAGTCCGTTGACATCTCATCGCCGGGCAAATATTGCGTATACTGCCCGCAACCCTCCCGCGGCTGAGAGCATGACTGACTACCCCGAGTTCCTGGATCCCATTGTACGGCCCCGCTATACCGGCTTGCCAACCTTCCTGCGTGCGCCCTACCGGGAGGACATGCGCGATGTCGATGTCGGTCTTGTGGGAGTCCCGTTCGATGGCGGCGTCACCAACCGTACCGGCGCCCGGCACGGCCCCCGGGAAATCCGCAACCAGTCGAGCCTCATCCGGCGCATGAACCAGGCAACCGGCGTCTCGCCCCATGATCTTTGCCGGGTGGCGGACATCGGGGATGCGTGGGTGCAGAAGCCGTTCACCCTCGAAGGCAGTCACCGGGAAATCGAGGATTTCTATCACCGGGTGACGGCGGCGGGCATCGTACCGGTATCCGCCGGCGGCGATCATTCCATCACCCTGCCCATTTTTCGGGCGCTTGCCGCCAAGGAGCCGGTGGGCATGGTCCATTTCGATGCCCATTGCGACACCGGGGATGACTACCTGGGCTCCCGCTTCCACCACGGTGCGCCGTTCTCGAGGGCGGTGGAGGAGGGCCTGCTTGACCCGAAACGCACCATTCAGATCGGCATCAGGGGCTCCCTTAATGATCCTGATGTGTGGAAATTCAGCCATGATGCGGGGATGCGGGTGATCTACATCGAGGAATACTTCGAGATGGGACCGAAAGCGGTAATCGAAGAAGCCAAGCGGATCGTGGGTGACGGCCCTACCTACATCAGCTTCGATGTGGATGCCCTGGACCCGGTCTATGCCCCCGGAACGGGCACGCCGGAGGTGGGGGGCTATTCCACCCTCGAGGCACAGATCATGATCCGCGGGCTGTCGGAACTCAACCTGGTGGGTGGCGACGTGGTGGAGGTTGCGCCGCCGTTCGACCCTTCCGGCAACACCGCCCTGGTGGGCGCCACCATGATGTTCGAAATCCTCTGCGTGGTGGCGGACGCTGTCAGCCGTCGCCGCTGATCAGGGGATAGAGTTCAACCTCACCGGCCAGGCGTGATCCAGGAACGGCATGCCTGCTGCGACATCGGCCAGATCATTGTCACGCGCCAGTTGTGAAGTCCCCGACCCTGCCGCGCCCATATATTTTCGAAATTACTTTTTTTCAATACCTTGCGGCATTATCAAACGTTGCGTTTTTCAGGAAAACAGTATTGTTTTTCTAAATGTTCTCTGGTTGGCCTGGCCGACTGATTACACGGCCGTTATGCCATGAATAGCAGCCTTTTCCATCCCCTAGTGGAATTTAAGGCCAAGGCAGGGCCGGTTCAGATCACCCTGCCCTCAAGCGCATCCTCAAGCAGCTTCACGTTCTGCTGGACGCCCTCCATGAACGGGTTTACCTCCAGGGCACGGCGAAACCAGTGCAGGGCCTCGGCCTGTTTGCCGGTCTCCATGTAGATCAGACCCTGCCCCGACAGCGCCCCGAAATGGCGCGGCTCAAGGCGCAGGGTTTCCCGGACATCGGCGGTGGACTGATCGTACTTGCCCATCATGTAAAGGACCGTGGCACGCTTGTTCCATGCTTCGGCAAAGTCCGGCGCGATGTCGATGAGGTCCGTGAAAATTTGGGCAGCTTCGTCCAGGGCGAACTGGTTCATGCTTCGGATTCCCAGCGCCATCAGCCGCCGGGCCCTGGGATTGTCGCTGGCAAGCCAGTGATTCCAGATCCGCGCGGTGACTGCGCGGGCCTCCGCCTGCGATGTCTCCGGGGACAACAGACGATCGAACAGGCCGTCAAGGGCGGGGGCATTCTGATCCGACCAGGCGGGATTGAGAAACAGGGCCGCCATGAGGACGGTGGTTCGCAGGATTTTGTTCATCGCAGGTTCCTCCAGGGTGCCTGGGTACATCCCGGGTTTTCAGATGTCTTGTCCAGCACTGGCAGCCGGTCCCGGCTCGGTTTCGGCGATGACAAGATCGACTACCTTCTGCAACGCTTCACGGTTGTTGGCCCCATCGAGAATGGCCTGCCGGTAAACGTCCTCCTGCCGGTCAGCACTGTTGCCTTCCGAGATGATGCTCGGGATCCGCGCAAGCGCCGTCTCGCACCCGAGTGCGTCCGCATCGTCACGGAGCATGTCGACCAGTTCGATCACCAGGTCCTCGACATCGATCCGGCCACCGGCTCCCTTCCAGTGCGGCAAGAATGCAAATGTACCATAGCGCTGCGCCAGCCAACGCCCCTCCTCTATCGATTCCGGAGGAATCGACTCAAGGCGTTCGCCGGATTCGAGCCTTGCGTCCAGATGGCGGATGAGGCACGCGTACAGTGCCGCGATTGACACGGCGTCCTCGATCCGGGGGCAGATATCGCAGATCCTGAGCTCTATGGTCGGATAGCTGGCGGACGGCCGGATATCCCACCGCAGCTCGCTGCCATCCTCAATCGCCTCGATCGCGAGGTAGCGTTCCAGCACGGTATCGTAATCGTTGCGCGTGCGCATTGCGGGAGGGGTTCCGGTGCGCGGCAGCGCGGTAATCGCCATCTGCCGGTATGACTTGAGTCCGGTCAGACGTCCCCCGTGGAAGGGCGAAGAACAGGAGAGCACCAGAAACACCGCCAGATAGCCGCGCAGGGCGTGCATCACCTCGATCCTGCGGTCGTCGTCGCCGAAACCGGCATGGATGTGCATCCCGCCGATGAAGAACTGGCGTACGCTGTCCTGCATCAAGATTTCTGCGCGCCGGTAGCGGTCCTTCTCCGTCACCTTCTGGTCCTGCCAACGGGCCCAGGGATGAGTGGAGGACGCGATAATCCGCGCACCGTACGCCCGTGCGGCGTCGATCACGCAACGCCGCGTCTCCCGCAGACTCTGCTCGACCTCGGCGATTGAGGCGCATACCCTGGAATTGGTCTCGACCTGCGATCGCAGGAATTCGCTGACCACCTTGTTCTCGCCTGCCTGTTCACTCGCCTGGACCAGGACCTGCCCGTCGGGCTCGGGAACCACGTCCCGTGATCCCGGGTCCACGATCATCAGCTCCTCTTCTATGCCCAGGGTGATTTCGGTCATCTCGCTGTCAGCGCCCCTGGCATTTCACGCTCGGGAACCGGCACATGCGGCCGGGATTACGGCCAGCGACCGGGGAAGCCCCGCGCATGCTGAGGCCACGACGCCCAAGTGGGCCGTGGAGAATATTCCGCATGGTATCGCTCTTCATCTCAGCCGTTAAGGAGAATGCCCGGATATGTTGGAATGACCGTCAAAATCTTGGGGGTCATCTTATACCGCCACGGCCCCTTCCGCCATCAACAACCATAACTGGAACCTGATGGCCGGATCCCTGATGCCATAGGAATTTCTTGACGATAGTGGACAGGGACGGCGTTTTCGGCAACGGGCTGTCCGTCATTTCAGCTCTCCGGGTTCCCCTCCAGCCGGAGCCTGACGCCTGCCAGGTCTTCGGCGGTGTCCACACCGGCAGGAGGCGCCTCGACGGCCAATGCACAGGCAATGCACTCCCCATGCCAGAGAACACGTAATTGCTCCAGGCGCTCCCTGCGTTCCAGCGGACAGGGCCCGCGGCCGGAGAATGTGCGCAGATAGCCAGAGCGGTACGCATAGATGCCCAGGTGCCTGAAGGCATGCTGCCAGGCTTCCCCCGAAAGGTCGGAGGAATCCCGGGAGCAGTGCCAGGGCACCGGCGCCCGGCTGAAATAGACGGCCCTGTCAGCATCTCCCAGCACCACCTTCACGGCGGAGGAATCGGCAAATTCACCGGCACCGATGAATGGGGTGCACAATGTCGCCATGGCCGCGTCTTCCCGCACCACCAGCAATTCGGCGACCTGGCGAATCAGGGACGGGGGCATCTGCGGCTCGTCCCCCTGTACATTCACCACCACCTCGTCGTCCGCCAGCCCAAGCACGCTACAGGCCTCGGCGATACGATCGCTGCCGGAAGCGTGATCCTTCCCGGTCATGACGGCGACCCCTCCGGCATGCTGCACGGCGGACTCGATGCGCCGGTCGTCGGTGGCCACGGTCACACTCGCTGCACCACTGGCGAGGGCGGCCTCGTAGACATGCTGGATCATGGGCTTGCCGGCGATGTCCAGCAATGGTTTCCCCGGCAGGCGCGTGGAAGCATAACGGGCAGGGATGACGACGTGAAAGCGCGTGTTCATGGTTCCGGGTTCCGGGGCGCGGACCTAATGTCCAGGTGACGTTGCACGGCGGCGAAGAACCCCGGGGAGATTCGTGCTGACACCGGCACACAGAAAACACCCCCGGCTATATCCAGGTGATCGCACTTGACCGCATCCTTTTCGGTCATCAGGATCACGCTGTCGTCACCGGCAAAGCCAAAATCGCTTTCCGTGTAGGTATGGTGATCCGGAAATGCATGCCGCACCACGGCCAGGCCCGCGCCCTCGAGGTGCCGAAAGAACCGCTCCGGATTGCCGATCCCCGCCACGGCGTGGACGGGGTCTCCCGCAAAACCCGCCAAGGGCAGTTTGCGGACCCGGTCCCGCAACGAGTGCGCCTCGGCTCCCTCCATGATCATGCCGAACTCCCGGTCCTTGCCCACCGCCCCGGCACCGTTGAACACCTTGATGTCCGCATGCCGCAGCACGGATTTCGGCTCCCGCAGGGGTCCCGCCGGCAGGCACCAGCCATTGCCGAAGCCGCGCATGGTGTCGACCACCACGATATCCAGGTCGCGGTGGAGCCGGTGATGCTGCAGGCCGTCATCGCTGATGATGAGGTTGCAGCCATCGTTGTCCACCAGATGCCTCGCGGCGGCCACCCTGTCGGCACAAACCGCCACGGGAACCCCGCTGTGCCGCTGCAGCAGCAGGGCCTCGTCGCCCACGGCGGAGGAGGTATCGGAACCGGTGACCCCGTGGGGTACGGCCGAAGTCCTGCCTCCGTATCCCCGGCTGACGATACCGGGCCGGCAGCCGCTCGAACGGAAATGGGCAGCCAGCGCGATGACAAGGGGCGTCTTGCCGGTCCCTCCAACCGTCAGGTTGCCGACCACGAGCACCGGCACGCCAACGCGTTCCGGACGGCGCAGCCCGATCCGCCAGGACAGGCGGACCAGTACCGCCAGGGCACAGTACAACCAAGACAGGGGCAGCAGCAACCGGTTGACGATGCGCGGTTGATGCCAGCCAAGTTCGATGCGCCGGAGTATGTCGGTCGAATGCTTCAAGCCGATATGATTTGCCCCGCGGAGGTTCCCTGTCAACCCACGCTGCAGTGAACCGCCAATGTCTGGGCCGCCGCCGGAGCCGCATCTCCAAGGCGGCGAATCGGTACTATCGGGGGGACGGTGCCGCTGCCGGGAGTATTCCGGGCCGGGTTCCGGACTCCGTCGTCCCGTGGTGCTTCCGCAGGTTTGCATGCAGCGAGGACATCAGTAGTTCATGTCCTCGAACTCGCTCTTCCGGCGGCTGATGAATGCCAAGAGCGCCTCGTCGACGGCGGGGTCCAGCGGGGGTGCCTCGTAGTCCGCCAGCAGCTTTTTCCACAGGCCGTTGGCCCGCATGGCGGCATCCTTCGAACCCTCCGATTCCCACTGCTCGAAGCTGTTGTTGTCGGCCACACTGGAACGGTAGAACGCGGTCATGAAATTCTCCTGGGTGTGTGCGCAGCCGAGGAAATGGGCACCGGGACCCACCTCGCGCACGGCCCCCATGGCCTGGCCGTTCTCGGACAGGTCGATCCCGTTCGCATACACTTGCATCATGCCGAGCTGGTCCGCGTCCATGACCAGCTTTTCGTAGCTGGACACGAGGCCGCCCTCCAGCCATCCCGCGGCGTGAAGGACAAAGTTGACGCCCGCATGCACCGTGGGGAGCAGGGTCTGCGCGCTTTCATGGGCCGCCTGGGCATCCGGCACCTTGGAGCCGCACAACGAGCCGCCGCTGCGAAAGGGTACGCCCAGTCGCCGGGCCAGGGCCGCGGCCCCATTGAGCACGATGGCGGGTTCCGGGGTGCCGAACGTTGGCGCCCCCGACTGCATGGACATGGAACTGGCGAACGTGCCGAAGATGACCGGCGAGCCCGGACGCACCAGTTGCGTGAACGCCATGCCAGCCATGGCTTCGGCAAGAATCTGCGTGAGCGTTCCGGCCGCGGTGACCGGCGACATGGCGCCGGCCAGAATGAAGGGGGACACCACGCTGGCCTGGTTGTTGCGGGCGTAGACCTCGCAGGCGCCGAGCATGGTGTCATCGAACACCATGGGCGAATTGGCATTGATCAGGTTGACCAGCACCGTGTTCCGGTCGACGTAGTCCTCACCGAACACGATCTTGCACATGTCCACGCTGTCCTGCGCCCGCTCCGGCTGGGTCACGGATCCCATGAACGGCTTGTCGCTGTAGCGTATGTGTGAGTACACCATGTCGAAATGGCGCTTGTTCACGGGCAGGTCGGTGGGTTCGCAGACGGTGCCGCCGGAGTGGTGCAGGGATGGCAGCATGTAGGTGAGCTTGACCAAGTTCCGGAAATCCTCGATGACCGCGTAGCGTCTGCCGTGGTCAAGGTCCCGTACGAAAGGTGGCCCGTACACCGGCGCGAACACGGTGTTGTTTCCGCCGATGACGACATTGCGCGCCGGATTTCGCGCCTTTTGCTCGAACTCCGAAGGGGCCGAGTCCCGGATGATCCCGCGGCACATGCCCGCCGGGAAGCGTACCCTTTCCCCCTGGACATCCGCCCCGGCCTCGCGAAACAGCCTCAGCGCCGGCTCATAGCGGAAGTCGATGCCGATCTCCTGCAGGATGGTGTCGGCATTGCGCTCGATGATCTCAAGGCCTTCCTCGCCGATCAGTTCATAAACCGGGATTTTCCTCGAAATATAGGGACCGATGACGGGGGCGGCGTTGCCGGCGGCGATGCCGCGGGCACGTCGACCGCCACGCTTGCGGGGGGGTTCGGACATCAGGACACTGGGGATTGTCGGGAAATCCTATCAAGTATGGGCCCAGGCCGGAACTCGCGCCAGAGCACAGCACGACCCGCTTATAACCGATTGCGCCACCCCGGCTGCTATTGGATAATCGCCGGGTTAGGCAAGATGGCGTCCTGCATTGGCGGAAACGGTCCAAATCACCGGCACATACCATACGACCCGCTACGGCTTCCTCGTCATTCCGGAATATTCGATGATGGCTTTCGCCGCCGCCATCGACCAATTGCGAATGGCCAACCGCCTTACCGGGAAGCCGTTGTATGAATGGGTGATACTGGGGGATGAGGGAGGCACTGTCACTGCCAGCAATCACCTCGCCATGGAAACCGCCGCCATCAGCGATGCCGGCAGGCTTGATGCGGTATTCGTTTGCGGCGGCGTTCACATCGAACAGAAAACCAACCGCAACCGCAATACCTGGCTGCGTGAACAGGCCGCACGTAAGGTCGCCATCGGCGCGATCTGCACCGGCACCTACCTGGTTGCCCATGCCGGGTTACTGGACGGTTACCGGTGCACCATTCACTGGGAGAACATGGCAGGGCTGCGGGAAGAGTTCCCCCAACTGATCATCAGCCCCGATCTCTTCGAGGTCGACAACGACCGCTACACCTGCGCCGGTGGCAGTGCCGCGATGGACATGATGGTGTATCTGGTCGCACAGAAACATGGCTGGGACCTGGCGACCCAGATCGCGGAGGAATTCCTCGTGGAGCGCATCCGTGGACAAAACGATCGCCAGCGTCTTCCGTTGAGACTGCAGCTGGGCGCCAGCCAGCCGAAGCTGGCGGACGCCGTGGCCTTCATGGAGGCCAACCTGGAGGAGCTGATCAGCCTGGACGAAATCGCTTTCCATGTGGGGCTGTCAAGACGCCAGCTTGAGCGGCTGTTCCAGAAGTACCTCCATTGCGTGCCCACCCGCTACTACATGCGCCTCAGGCTGATGCACGCGCGCCAGCTCCTGCTGCAGACCAGCATGCCCATCGTGGACATCGCCTATGCCAGCGGCTTTGTGTCCACACCGCACTTCAGCAAGTGCTACCGGGAGTTCTTCGGCATTCCGCCACGGGAGGAGCGAAGAGCCCACAAGCAGATGGCGACTGCCTCCTGAAGGACCGGGTCACCCGCGCCATCCGGCGCCCGAAGCTGTCGGGAGTTCCGCTTCGCGGTCAGGCGTTGCGCCGGCGCCGGCGCTTCCTTGACAGTCCGCCGCCTTCGGTTCCCGCGGTTTCCGGTGACGGCATTTCCACCGCCAGCGCCAGGTTGTGGAACGGGGCCGTCTTGTGCGGGATGGCCAAAGCGTCGATGAAGTGCTCCTGGAATTTCGGCTCCACGGCGGTTTCCACTTTCTGGATCCGTCGCACCACATCCTCGATCTCGGTTCTGGCGTCGATATCGAGCAATGCGATGGTGGCACCCGTTCCCGCGGCATTGCCTGCGGAACTGACATGTTCCAAGGGGCAGTCGGGAATCATCCCGAGCACCATGGCGTACTTCGTATCGATATGCGAACCGAAGGCGCCGGCCAGCCGGATGCGTTCGATCTGTCCAGTGCCAAGCTTGTCCATCAGCAATGCACAGCCCGCGTGGAGCGCCGCCTTGGCGAGCTGGATGGCGCGGACATCGTTCTGGGTGATCACGATCCGCAGGTCGCCCTGGTCATGCAGCACGTAGCTGAACGTCTTTTCCTGGGGCACGATGCGCCGGCTCTGCCGTGCCAGCTCCCCGCGGATAATGCCATCCGGGCGGATGATCCCGGCCAGGTACATTTCCGCGATCACCTCGATGATGCCGGAGCCGCAGATACCCGTGACACCCCCGCTCCCGACGGCATCGGCGAAACCCGGCTCGTCGGACCAGGCTTCCGAGCCGATGACCCGGAACCTCGGCTCCAGGGTGTTCCGGTCGATACGTACCCGCTCAATGGCGCCGGGCGCAGCGCGTTGCCCGCCGCTGATCTGGGCGCCCTCGAACGCCGGGCCGGTCGGACTGGATGCCGCCACCATGCGGCGGTGATTGCCGAGAACGATCTCGGCATTGGTACCCACATCCACCACCAGGGTCATTTCGCTGCGCTCGTACGGCGCCTCCGAAAGGACGACCGCGGCCGCATCGGCGCCGACATGCCCGGCGATGCAGGGCAGCACGTAGACGCGGGCACTCGGGTTGATGTCGAGATCAATCTCCGAGGCGCGGGCATCCAGGGCCTGGTCCGTGGCCAGGGCAAAGGGCGCACCGCCCAGTTCCACCGGACTGATGCCGAGCAGCAGGTGATGCATCACCGGGTTGCCCACCAGGGTCATGTCCACGATATCGGGCATCTCCACCCCCTCTTGCCCGGCCAGCTCCTCCACCAGTTCCTGGAGCGCCTCGCGGACTGCCCGGGTCATGTCCCTTTCTCCGCCCGGATTCATCATGGCGTAGGACACCCGGCTCATGAGATCCTCGCCGAAGCGGATCTGGGGATTCATCCGGCCCGCCGAGGCCGTGACCTGCCCCGTGGTGAGATCGCACAGATGGGCGGCGATGGTGGTGGATCCGACGTCCACGGCAATGCCGAATATGCGGTCCTTCAGTCCGGGCCACAGGCCGACAATCCGGTTGCCGTGGTGTACCGCTGCAGTGACACACCACGCGCCTTCCCTCAGGGTCACCTGCAGTTTCCCGAGTATCTGGGCGTCACAGGTGAGTCCCGTCAGTCCCCATTCGAACTCCAGTGCGTCCTCAAGCCTCTGCAGGTCGCCACTGGGTTCGTGCATGTTCGGCTCGGGCACTTCGACATAGTGGAGCTTGACCGCCGGATTCAGGTTGATGCTGTGCACTTCGGCGCGTTTGCGCACCACCTGGCGGTGGGCCTGGCTCTCCGGGGGCACATCGACCACGACATCGCCCTTAAGCAGGGCCTGGCAGCCGAGGCGCCGGGTCGGCGGGGTTCCGGACTTGAAGAACTCCAGTTCACTGGAGGAGTGGGGGCTAAGGTGCTCGGCGAGGGAATGGATGCCGAACTTGGCGAACTCACCGATACTCAGGTCGATCTGGCAACGGTCGCAGATTCCGCGGCCGCCACAGACCGTATCGAGGTCGACGCCCAGCATTCTTGCCGCATCCAGCACCGACTTTCCACGGGGAATCTTGCCCCGCTTGCCGGAAGGGGTAAACACGACCTGTACGGACTGGCTGTCGTTCATCCTCTGGATTCCCCGGAGTCAGCATGTGGACGCGGGCACGGTGCGGCAGGCGCCCGGATCCCCGAAAAAGCGTTCCCGACGACGGCGAAGCCCGCATGTTCGTTCAGTCTGTCCGCCATCGTGCTGATCGTGCGCCGTTACCGGCCCCGCCGGAAATGGATCCAGCCCCAACGGCTGACGAACCACCGCCTGGTCACCAACGGGGAATCGTACCAGATCAGCGCATCACTGTTCAGAAGCCCGGTACCCTGCCGGGCGGCCGCATTGGTCGCAGGTGACGCGGCATGGATCGCGACCGCGGCAGTGCACACCGCCGTGCAGGCCCGTCCCGGTCAGCGTGCCGCCACCCTCAGGCGCGGCGTCTCCGCCGCCGGCCACCACGGCCTTCCGCAGGCGAATCCCCCTCCGGAACAGGCTGGCGGAATCTTTTCAGCCACCTGGAGCAGTTGTTGTCGTGACCCATGACCACGTTGGCCGCCATGATGCCCTGCATGACCTCTTCATGCAGTGGATTGGTGATCGCCGAGGTCATGCCCGCGCCGATGGCCATGCTGAGAAAATGCGCGTCCATGCCCTTGCGGTTCGGAATGCCGAAACTGAAATTGGACGCGCCGCAGGTGGTATTCACCCGGAGTTCCTCCCGCAGCCGCTTGACCAGGTGAACAACCTGCCTGCCGGCGCTGTTGACCGCACCCACGGGCATGACCAGCGGATCGACCACGATGTCACTGTAGTGAATGCCATGGTCCGCCGCGCGCTCGACGATCTTCTTCGCCACGTCAAAGCGCTCATCCGGGTTCTCTGAAATGCCGGCTTCATCGTTGGATATGGCCACCACGGCGCAGCCGTATTTCCTGACCAGGGGCAGGACGGCCTCCAGCCGATCGTCTTCGCCGGTCACCGAATTGAGGAGGGGCTTGCCCTGGTATACCTCGAGCCCGGCTTCCAGGGCGGCGACGATGGAAGAATCGATGGACAGGGGTACCGCGGTAATGGACTGCACCAGCTGGATCGCTTCCGCAAGAATTCTCGGTTCATCCGCCAGGGGAATGCCGGCGTTCACATCCAGCACGGAGGCCCCTGCGGCCACCTGGGAGAGGGCATCCGTCTCCACCCTGCTGTAGTCCCCGTTCTTCATTTCCTCGGCCAGGATCTTGCGGCCCGTGGGATTGATCCTCTCACCGATGATCACGAAGGGCCGGTCAAAACCGATCTTGACCTCGCTGGTGGCTGAACTGATAACGGTCTCTGTCATGGATAACTGTATGGTTGCATTTGTTCGGCCCGGGTCGGCTCCAGTCAGGCGGCCGGCTCCCTGCCCTCGTTTCGGATCAGCGCCAGGAGGCGGTCCCTGTCGTATTCCGCTTCCAGATGTTGAGCCGCTTCCCGGGCAATGGTCTCGAGATCATCGCCGCAGGGTTCGCTGACGCGCCTCCACTGCTCCAGGTAGGCGTCCGTGCCCACCATGCCCGCCCGCATGGCGGCATGGTCGATCGCCTCGGAAAAGCGACCGCTCAGTTCCACCTTGGCGCTCGTGCGCCGTTCCCTCGCCATCACCTGGGCGGGAATATCGCGCCAGTACACCGTAATCAGATTTGCCATCGAACAGCTCCTGCAACAAGGCCGCCAGAAATGTTTTCCGGGTCGGTCGGCTATGGATCCGGGAATCAGGCGGACTGTCCCGCCATTGCGACCCGCACCCGCAGCGCACTGCCAAGCCCACTGTCTCCGGTCATGACCCTTTCAAAGGCCAGGCCGAGATATTCCGCGGCGTCCCGGGCACGTTTCTCGATATCTGGATCATCCAGCTGGGCCAGGAGCACCAGCTTGCGGTAATTGCCGAAATAGACGTCCTTCAGCTCCGGGTGCCTGTCCAGCCCCAATCCCCTGACCATCACGCGCTCGAAGTGGCGCGCCAGGAAATCCGTCAGGTAGAACGTCCCCAGTTCCGCTTCCTGCAGTTCACCGAAGATCCGGCTGCCGGCGAACATCTCGTAGCAGTGGGCGCCCGGCAAACGTTCAATATCCTCTTCCGCAAGCATCCGGTCCAGTTCGCCCCCGGTACCGCAGTCGGAATAGGCCACGAAAATTTCCCGGTACTGCGCCCGCGCCTCGCGGATCTTCTCCCTTACCGCCTGCGTGATCCGTTCCGGGCGATTGTGCAGTTCGGCGGGCAGGCACTGGAAATCCATGTGCTCCCAACCGCTTGCGTCCCGGATCCTGACCAGATCATGCGCAAGTGCGCCGCATGCAATGACGAGAACCCTCTCCACGTCGCCATCAGTCTCCTGCGGCCGTCAATCAGGCCGCGGCACGGCGCTGGGCCACCAGCGCCTGTGCGGTTTCAACCGCCACGGCGGCATCCCGGCAATACGCATCCGCACCCACGGCCTTGCCGAATTCCTCGTTCAGGGGCGCGCCGCCGACCAGCACGATGTAGTCATCCCGAATACCCTTTTCGACCAGCGTGTCAATCACCACCTTCATGTAGGGCATGGTGGTGGTCAGCAGTGCGGACATGCCGAGAATATCCGGTTGATGTTTCTCGATCGCTTCCAGGTAGTTCTCCACCGGGTTGTCTATGCCAAGATCAATGACTTCGAAGCCCGCCCCTTCCATCATCATCGCCACCAGGTTCTTGCCGATGTCATGGATATCGCCTTTCACGGTGCCAACCACCATCTTGCCGATCGGCTTGGCGCCGGTCTCCGCGAGCAACGGCCGCAGCACCTCCATCCCTCCTTTCATGGCGTTGGCCGACATCAGCACTTCCGGCACGAACAGGATTCCGTCCCGGAAATCAATGCCGACGATACGCATGCCCTCCACCAGTGCCTCGTCCAGGACCCTGGTGGCCGCCCAGCCGCGTTCCAGCAGGATGTTCGTGCCTTCGATGATCTCCTCCCGCAGACCGTCGTAGAGGTCGTCGTGCATCTGCTCTACCAGTTCGTCATCCGGAAGGCTGGCAAGATCGATATCGTCTTCGTAGGTTTCTTCTGACATTGGCGGGGTGGATGTGTGTTGATCAGTACAACGGTACACCGGGCAGTCCGGCAAGCCGCAGCAGTCGCCTATTCTATGCAATCCCGCATCGCGAAAAACGGCCTGCGTGCGACAAATTCTGGATCAATGAGTGCGTCCATGAACAAGTTCCTCCTGCGGTCGGGTTTCATTAACATGCCTGCCGATACGCCGTTTTTCAACCCGTCACAACACTTCGGCCCGACCGGCAGCGACCGGGAATCGCGGTGCACGGCATCCGGCCGGCGCCCCTTTCGCTGGACCCCGGTCTGCACGGGGGATACAATCCGCGCCCGCCAAACCCGACCTGGAACCTTGGAACGAACCAGCAACACCCTTGCCGTCAGACTGGCGCTGTTTCACGTCGCGATCATCGCGCTTGCCAATTACACGGTCCAGTTCACCGGCACCTTTCTCGGCTACCATTTCACCTGGGCGATGTTCGTGTTCCCCGTGGTCATCCTGGCCACGGACCTGACGGTCAGGCTGTCAAACCAGCACCTGGCCCGCCGCATTGTCGGATATGCCTACGTTCCCGCCATCCTCATCAGCGCCTGGCTGGCCGACTGGCGTATCGGGCTTGCAAGCGGCACCGCGTACCTGGTCGGGCAACTGGTGGACATCACGGTGTTCCAGAAAGTCCGGGAGCGCTCCAGGGCCTGGTGGGTAGCACCGGCCATTTCGACGTTCTTCGCCAATATCATCGACACCTACGTGTTCTACTCCGCCGCATTCGTCCAGTCCCGGGACCCGTTCATGGCGACGAACTGGCCCGAGGTGGCCACCGTGGACCTGGTCTTCAAGATCGTGGTATCCATCCTCTTCTTCCTGCCCGCCTATGGCGTGGCCCTGTCCATGCTGCAGCGCCGGCTCACACTGCACTGAGTCCTCCCGACCGTGCACCGGGGCGGTCATGCCGAACGCACGGGAAGGGCGACTGGTGTGTGGTACCGGTCAGGGTGCCGCCGCCCGGAAAGCGTCCGGGTCAGGGATCCGGCAATTCCTCTTCCTCCGCCAGTTCCGCCTCCTCCCTGGCTGCCTTTTCCGCATCCTTCCTCGCGATGTATCGCGAGGTGAACAGGCCGAGTTCAAACAACAGCCATACGGGCACCGCGAGCAGCGTCTGGGAGAAGATGTCCGGCGGCGTCATCAGCATCCCCACCACGAACGCGATGATGATGATGTAGGGACGCTTCGTCTCCAGGTCTTCCGGTGTCGTGATGCCCAGTTTGACGAAAATGATGGTTGCCACAGGCACCTCGAACGCCACCCCGAATGCGAAGAACAGCTTGACCACGAAACTGAAGTAGGCATTGATGTCCGTCATCACCTGGACCCCCTCCGGCGCACTGCCGGCGAAGAAGGCGAAAATGATGGGGAACACCACGAAGTAGGCGAACACGATCCCGAGGTAGAACAGCAGGCTGCTGGAGACGATGATCGGCAGCACCATCCGCTTCTCGTGCTGGTACAGCCCGGGGGCGACAAAGGCCCACATCTGGTACAGCACATAGGGCACCGCGATGGCGAATGCGCAGGCGAATGCGAACTTGAACGGCACAAAGAACGGCCCGTGCGGCTCCGTGGAGATCATGCTGTTGCCTTCCGGCAGCGCCGACATGAGCGGCTTCGCCAGGATCTCGTAGAGATCGTTGGCGAAGGGCACCAGGCAGACAAAGATGACCACCACCGCCAGGATGGCGCGCAGCAGGCGGTCCCTGAGCTCCAGCAGGTGGGAGATCAGGGTGCCTTCGCCCGTTGGAATGTCCCTGCGCACCGGAGTGGCCTACTCCACCGGGGTTTTCGCCTCCGGGGACTTCTCCCCGGCAGCGGTTTCTCCGGCCGCGGCCGGCTCACTTCCGGCGTCCGTTCCGTCCGCCTTGTCCGGCCCGGCACCGGAACCGCCATCGGCGCCATCGATTTCACTTTCCATCTGCTTGGCGATCTCGTCGATCTCGTCGATGTCGGACTGGATTTCTTCTTTCAGCGGTGCGGCCTCCTCCTCGACATCCTTGACGGAGGACCGGAGTTCTTCGGCGTCGCTGGCTTTCTTGATGGTGTCGGCCGCCTTGTTCACCTCCTTGTGGGCAGTGTCGAGGCCTTCCTTGAGCCCCGAAAGCTCGCTGGCCTTGAGTTCGCGGTCGATGTCGCGCTTCACGTCGGTGACCATGCGGCGGGCCTTGCCGATCCACAGGCCTGCCGTCCGCGCAAGTCCCGGCAGGCGCTCCGGTCCGACGATGATCAGTGCCACGACGCCGATAATCGTCAGTTCCCAGAAGCCAACATCAAACATGTCCGTCAGGCGTCAGCCCAATGCTCTTTTCAGGATTTCTCTCCGTCCGTCTTGTCCTCCGCGGTGTCGGCGACTTTCTCGGCGACCCCGTCTTGCGCTTCATCCAGCTGCTCCTGGTCTTCCGGCTTTTCCTGGGAGTCGTCCTCCTTCATCGCCTTCTTGAAGCCCTTGATTGCTCCGCCGAGGTCACCGCCGAGGCCGCGCAGTTTCTTGGTGCCGAAGATCAGCAGCACGATGACCAGGATGATCAGTAACTGGAATGGACTAATACCGCCAAAACCCATGTTCTTTCTCCAATAGCGTTGAGAGTGAAGTTGTCCGCGGACAGGGACTGCCGCCCCACCACCACCGCCGGCGGGCCGAGGCGCCGGAGGATTGATTGAAACCGTACATTCTAGCTGGAATCTGGCTGAGTGCGAGAATTTTTTTCCGCCAGCCCGGACCGGCCCGAACGGGATTCCAGCACCGCCCGCACCTCCGCCAGTCCGAGATCGTACCGCGCCAGCACGACCATGAGGTGGAACAGGAGGTCGGCCGACTCCTCGGCAATTTCCTCCCGGTTACCCGATTTTGCGGCCAGCATGACCTCCGTCGCCTCTTCGCCGATCTTCTTCAGGAGCCGGTCCTCGTCTCCGTCCAACAGGCTGGCCACGTAGGACTCCTCCGGATCAAGGCCCCTGCGGCGGGCGATCACGGACTCCAGCTGCGCCAGGACCGATCCGCCAGTGGCGCCATGGTCAGGGTTTGCCATAGATCTCTCCGGCGTCCTTCAGCACCGGGTCCACCGCCACCCATTGCCCCTCCTCCTGTCTGAGATAGAAACAGCTGTGCCGCCCGGTATGACAAGCGATGCCGCCCACCTGTTCCACCTGCATCAGGACCGCGTCGGCATCACAATCGATGCGGATCTCCTTCAGCTTCTGCACGTGTCCGGACTCCTCCCCCTTGCGCCACAGCTTGCCCCGCGAGCGGGACCAGTAGACGGCACGGCCCTCCTTGAGGGTGAGGGCCAGCGCCTCACGGTTCATCCAGGCCATCATCAGCACCCTGCCGGTATCATGTTCCTGGGCGATGGCGGCCACCAGCCCATCCCCGTTCCACCGGATGGCATCCAGTATTTGCGCGTCGTTCATGTTCCTGCGGTTTGTCCCGTTCGTTCTTTCCGGAATACTATTTTGCGGTCCTTTGGCGGAATCACAACCTGACCTCGATGCCACGGGCCGCCATATGCCGCTTGGCCTCTCCGACGGTGTGCTCCCCGAAATGAAAAATGCTGGCTGCAAGCACGGCATCCGCGCCCCCCTGGATCACCCCTTCGGAGAGGTGATCGAGATTTCCCACACCGCCGGAAGCGATCACCGGAAGGTTGACCGCCGAGGTCATTTCCCGGACCAGTTCGAGGTCGAATCCATTGCGGGTACCGTCACGGTCCATACTGGTCACCAAGAGCTCCCCGGCGCCCAGATCCTCCATCCTCCGCGCCCAATCCACTGCATCGATACCGGTGGGGTTGCGCCCGCCGTGGGTGAACACCTCCCACGTCCGCCGGCCATCGCCCTCGTCCGGGGCACGTTTGGCGTCAATGGCCACGACGATGCACTGGTTGCCGAAATGCCCGCTGGCGTCCCGGATGAAATCCGGGTTCCGCACCGCCGAGGTGTTGATGGAAATCTTGTCGGCGCCGGCATCCAGCAGGCGATGGATATCATCCAGGCAACGGACCCCCCCGCCCACGGTCAGGGGAATGAACACTTCCCCGGCCACCGCCTCCACCACGTGGACAATCGTGTCCCGCCGGTCGGAACTGGCGGTGATGTCGAGGAACGTTATTTCATCCGCGCCCTGGCGGTCGTAGCCGCGTGCAACTTCCACCGGATCTCCCGCGTCCCGGATGTCGACGAACCGTACGCCTTTCACCACCCGGCCAGCGTCCACATCCAGGCAGGGAATAATGCGGCGGGCGAGACCCATGAATCCTGATCGCTGCGCTGGCCGGCCTAGAGGCCGAACACGCTTTGTCCGGCGATTTCGTCGGCGGTTTTCTGGCCCTCGGCGAAATCCAGAGTGCCTTCATAGATGGCCCTCCCGGTGATCGCTCCGATGATCCCCGAGTCCGACACCCTGGCGAGTTTCCTGACGTTCTCGATATTGTGGATGCCTCCGGAGGCAATGACCGGAATGTTGATGGCTTCGGCCAGCTTGACCGTGGCTTCTATGTTGACGCCCTGCATCATGCCGTCCCGGGCGATGTCGGTGTAAATGATGGCCTCGACGCCGTCCTCCTCGAAATGCCGGGCCATGTCGATGGCGTCATGCTTGGACAGCTTGGACCATCCGTCGGTCGCCACACGGCCCTCCTTCGCATCCAGGCCGATGATGATGTGGGTGGGGAATTCCGCGCACAGGTCGCTGATGAGGTGGGGTTCGTTGACCGCCTGGGTGCCGATGATGATGTAGCGGACACCGGCCTGGATATATACGTCCACGGTGGATTCGTTGCGGATACCCCCCCCAACCTGTATGGGCATATCCGGATATTCCTCGGCAATATCATGGATGACGTCGGCATTGACCGGCTCGCCCCGGAACGCGCCGTCAAGATCCACGATATGAAGCCTTCGGGCCCCTGCCTCCACCCAGCGCCTGGCCACTTCCACGGGCCGGTCCGAAAACACCGTGACATCCTGCATGTCGCCCTGCCGCAGGCGTACGCATTTGCCGTCTTTGAGATCAATTGCAGGTATCAAGAGCATGTCAGTGAACCCCTTTCCAATGAATGAAGTTTTGCAACAGGCGCAAACCGTCCCTCTGGCTTTTTTCCGGATGAAACTGCGTGGCGAAAAGATTGTCGCGGGTTGCCGCGGCGGTGAAACGGTTGCCGTACGTGCAGGTGCCCGCTACCTCGTGCTCGTTGTTGGCTTCCACGTAGTAGCTGTGCACGAAATAGAACCGCCGCTGGTCGTCTATTCCCCGCCAGAGGGGATGGCCGGACGTCTGCTGCACCTGGTTCCATCCCATATGCGGAATTTTCCGGCGGCCGTCTCCCCGGTGCGCTGCCGCATCCGCCTGTCCGCGGGATGCGGCGAAATGACGCACCTCGCCATCGAGGAGGCCGAGGCATGCCACCCCGCCGTTTTCCTCGCTGTATGCGTACAGGGCCTGCAGCCCGAGACAGATGCCGAGCACCGGACCATCGTCCAGACGGGCCCTGACTGCCGCTGCCAGTTCCGGCTGTTTCCCAAGCTGGCGCATCCAGGTGCCGATCGCGCCCTGTCCCGGCAGCACCAGATGGCCGGCGTTGCGGATCTCCGAAGGATTCGAGCTGATCCTGACATCACCGGCGCCCACATGCACGAGGGCCTTGTATACGGAATACAGGTTGCCGGTACCCAGATTGACGATGACCACGGCGGGCATTTGCCTGTTCCCTCTGGGCCGGGGCTATAGCTGTCCCTTCGTGGATGGCACGCCGCACATGCGCGGATCGATCTCGGCGGCCATTCTGAGGGCCCGCCCGAACGCCTTGAACATGGTTTCGGCAATGTGGTGGGAATTGGCGCCCCGGAGGTTGTCCACATGCAGGGTCGCATGGGCATGGTTGCAGAATCCCTGAAAGAACTCGTGCACCAGGGTGGTGGCGAAACGGCCGACCATGGCATCGGGCCAGGAGACGTGCTGGACCAGCAACGGCCGACCGGAGAAATCGATGACCACCCTGCTCAGGGCTTCATCAAGGGGGACATAAGCATGGCCATAGCGGCGGATTCCCGCCTTGTCCCCCAGGGCCGCCGCAACCGCCTGGCCGATGGTGATGCCGATATCCTCCACCGTGTGGTGGTCGTCGATATGCAGGTCCCCCTCCGCGTCCACGGACAGGTCCACCACGCCGTGCCTTGCCACCTGGTCCAGCATGTGCTCGAGAAAGGGTACGCCTGTCTTGAAGCTGCCCTTTCCGGAACCGTCCAGGTTGAGCCTCACGGTAATGCGGGTTTCCGCAGTATTGCGGGATATTTCTGCGGTTCGTTCAGTCATGACGGAGGTGCTGGCGGGTATCCTTGCGCAACCGGGGGTCAAACACTGCAGGTCGTCTATCGAAGGTGAACTGGGTGAGTTGACGGGTATCTTTCGAAAGGCACGGGTATCCGGAGACGCGACGACCGTTCCGGGGTGATGCCGCAGGCGAAAGTCACCCTGGAACGGGGATGCACTTTCACAGAAATCGGGAAGGCGTAAGGGCGGTATCCACTCGCTTGGGACGATCTATTCTACCCGCAAACGACAGCCATTTGTAGGAAACCGTGACGTTTTCAGTCCCGTGGAAACCAGGGACTGACAACGGGTCCTTAGTCCCGCGCCGGAAGGACAGGCCTGTGTCCCGGGAGTCCGGCCCGCCGGCCACGCACACAAAGGCCCCTGGCGGCGCCTCCCCGCCTGCCCATACGGCAGCCCGGTCCGTTTCCGCCCGGATCACACCTGAAAAAATAATTGAACCCAACGGATTGACGGCGGGCCAAGTTTCCTCCATTCTAGTATAGGAGGTATTGCAGGGAACGGCTTCCGATTCACCCAGGGACACCAACGCCTGTCAGCGGGAGAGCCCCCGATCAACCGAAATTTTCCGTGTCGATGAAAGAAAGCCTGCTCGATGTCCTGATCTATCTGTTTGAAAACTATATGTTTGATGACGACGGCTACGAGCCGGACCAGGAAACCCTAGCGCTGGAACTGAGCCAGGCAGGATTCGAACATGCAATGATCGACCAGGCATTTGACTGGCTCGAGAACCTGGCCCGGCTGTGCGAACAGAACCCGGAAGAGAATTCGATCGGTCCTGCCGGCGCCGTCCGCCACTACACGCCCGAGGAATGCGAGCATCTCAACCTGGAAGCCCGGGGGCTCCTGCTCAGCCTGGAGCAATGCGGCGTGCTGAACGGGACTACCCGGGAGATGGTGATCGACCAGCTGATGGCCCTCGGCGTGGAGCAGGTGGAGCTGGACCATATCAAGTGGGTGATCCTCATGGTGCTCAGCAACTACACCGGCGGCGAAGGGATCAGCGAACTGACGGAAACCCTGGTGCTCGACGGCCTGCACGCCTGCATCCACTGACATTCCGCGTTATCTGTCTGCTCCGTTGTCCCGATGGGCAAGCCGTTAATTATCGTCGAATCGCCGGCTAAGGCGCGCTCAATGTCGCGCTATCTCGGCAACGATTTTGTCGCGCTGGCGTCCTACGGCCACGTGCGGGATCTCCCGCGCAAGGAAAATGCCGTGGATCCGGAGCAGGACTTCGAGATGAGATATGAGGTCATCGAGGGCAGCAGGAAACATGTCGACTCCATAGCCCGGGCGATGAAAAAGGCCGATGCCCTGTATCTGGCCACCGACCCGGACCGTGAGGGAGAGGCGATCTCCTGGCACCTGTATGAACTTCTCAAGGAGCGCAACCTGATTGAGGACAAGCCCGTATACCGGGTCGAGTTTCACGAGATTACCCGGGAGGCGATCCGCCATGCGGTACAGAACCCGCGCGCCCTGTCACACAACCTGATCGACGCCTACCAGGCCCGCCGCGCACTGGATCGCCTGGTGGGATTCAACCTGTCGCCGCTGTTGTGGAAGAAGATCCGGGCCGGTCTTTCCGCGGGCCGGGTGCAAAGCCCGGCCCTGCGGCTGATCTGCGAGCGGGACGAGGAGATTGCACGCTTCGTTCCGCAGGAATACTGGACCATCGAGGCTGACTGCGTCGCCGAAGGCGCGGAGTTCGTCAGCAAACTGCGCCGGTTCGAAGGCGAGAAGCTGGCCAAGTTTTCCATCACCGACAGTACCAGGGCGGCGGAGGTCGAACGCCGCCTGACCGAGGCGGCGGACGGACGCCTGCGGGTCGAATCGGTTGCCAGAAGGGAAACCAGGGACTCCCCCAAGCCGCCGTTCACCACCTCCACGCTGCAGCAGGAGGCTTCGCGAAAGCTCGGGTTCAGCACCCGGCGGACGATGCAAACGGCCCAGCAGTTGTACGAAGGGATCGACACCGGTTCCGGTTCAGCCGGACTCATCACCTACATGCGAACCGACTCGGTGGTGCTGGCCAACGTGGCGGTGGCGGAAATCCGGGGGCTGATCGCGAAACGTTTCGGCGCGAACATGGTGCCGGCCGGGCCCAATACCTTCAGGAACAGGTCCAAGAATGCCCAGGAGGCCCACGAAGCGATCCGTCCCACGTCTGTGGAACGGATTCCGGAAAGCCTCCGGGGCGCGCTCTCCGACGACCAATACCGTCTGTACGACCTGATCTGGAAACGGACCATGGCCTGCCAGATGATTCCTGCCATCATCGACACGGTGACGGTGGATCTCTCGGCAGGGGACGCTGGCGTTTTCCGCGCCACGGGACGCACCGTCCGGGTGCCGGGATACATGTCCGTGTACAAGGAAGGGCGGGATGACAGGAAGGACAAGACCGACAAGGACATCGTTCTGCCCCCAATGCGGGAAGGGGACGCCGTGGCTCTGAAGCAGGTAAGGCCGGAGCAGCACTTCACCGAGCCGCCTCCCCGCTACAACGAGGCTTCCCTGGTCAAAACCCTGGAAGAATACGGCATCGGCCGACCTTCCACCTGGACCAGCATCATCGGCACCCTGCTCAAGCAGGAATACGTCACGCTGGAGAAACGGCGTTTCGAAGCCACTGACCTCGGCAAGATCGTCAACCACTTTCTTTCCCGGCACTTCACGCAGTACGTTGACTACGAGTTCACGGCACGTATGGAGGATGCCCTGGACGAAATATCCCGCGGCGAGAAGCAATGGGTGCCGCTGATGCGGGACTTCTGGGGCGCCTTCGAGAAACAGATCGAGGAGAAGACGGAGACCGTCAGTCGGCAGGATGCGATCCAGGCCCGCGTTCTCGGAGAGGACCCGAAGACTGGGAAGCCGGTATCCGTGCGCCTCGGCCGGTATGGGCCTTATGCCCAGATCGGCACCCGCGAGGACGATGAAAAGCCCAGTTTCGCCAGCCTGAGGCCGGAACAGAAGCTGGACGTGATTTCCCTTCAGGAGGCACTGGACCTGTTCCGGCTGCCACGGGGCATGGGTGAAACACCCGAGGGCGAACCGCTGACCGTGGCCATCGGCCGGTTTGGCCCCTATGTCCGCTATGGCGACAAGTTCGTATCCCTCGGCAAGGACCATGACCCGCTCACCGTGGACCGGGAAACCGTGCTGCAACTGGTGTCGGAAAAAAAGCAAGCGGATGCGAATCGCATCATCCTCAACTTCGAGGAAGCCGGGGTCCAGGTGCTGAACGGCCGCTACGGACCCTACATCACCAACGGGAGCGTCAACGCCAGGGTACCCAAGGATGTGGTGGAACCAAAGACCCTGACCCTGGAGGACTGTGAAGAGCTTCTGAAGGAAGGCAAGCCCGCCCGGGGCAGGAAGAAGGCCGCCAGGAAGAAAGCGGCCGCGCGCAAGGTCGCGAAGAAAAAAACCGGGAAGAAGAAATCCGGGAAGAAGAAAGCGGCCTCTACCAGGGCGGCCAAATAGAAACCGGGCGGAAAGCGGACAACAACGCTCCCCTGAAGGGCTCCGGGCGGAACCCATCCGGCAGTAGCCCCGACGGCGGTGGGCATTCGGTTATATTCCGGAATGCCGTCATCCGGCAGCGGGTCACGCCGGCTCACCGGACGTGCGGCGCGCAATACCACGCCCGCTTCCCTGCCCGGGTCAGAATGCGCGCCGAATCGTGTCGATGATCCTGTCCTGGTCCGATGGTTCGAGGTACGGATGCATGGGCAGGCTGAACACCTCGTTTGCCAGGAGATCGGAAACCGGCAGGCTGACGCCGGCTCCTACCGCTCCGCTGTACGCGGGCTGACGGTGCAGGGGGCAGGGATAGTAGACTGCCGAGGGGATGCCACCGTCATCCAGGACCTTGCGGATTCGGTCCCTCTCGGTGGAGCGGAGCGTGTACTGCGCCCAGGTCGTGGTGCAGTTCGCGGGAATGACCGGCGTCGCCACCAGGTCGGCAAGCCTGCGGGTATATCGCTCCGCCACCTTCTGCCTGGCGGCGATTTCATCATCCAGCACCTTGAGCTTGCAGCGCAGTACCGCTGCCTGAATGGTATCCAGCCGGCCGGTGATGCCGGTGCGGACGTTGTCGTACTGGCTGGTGCCCATGCCATGAAAGCGTATGGACCTGAGCACTTCGGCCCGCTCCCCGTCATCGGTGAAGACCGCGCCGCCATCCCCGTAGCAGCCGAACGGCTTCGCCGGGAAGAAACTGGTGGCGGCGAGATCACCGAACGTGCCGACCCTGCGGCCTTCCCTGCCGCCCCCGAAGCTCTGGGCGGAGTCAGCCAGCACGAACAGGTCATGCCGTGCGGCGATCTCGCTGATCGCCCCGTAGTCTGCGGGCAGGCCGAAAAGGTCCACCGGTATGATGCCCCTGAGGTTGATCCTGCCCTGCCGCCTGATCCGCCCGACGGTTTCCTCTAGCCGGTTCACGTCGATGTTGAACGTGGCGGCCTCCACGTCGACAAAAACCACCGTGGCGCCCAGCAGCTGGATCACTTCAGCGGTGGCCACAAACGTGAACGACGGCACGATCACCGCGTCGCCGGGGCCGACACCGTAACTCATCAGGGACATCAGCAGGGCATCGAAGCCGCTTGCGGCGCTGACCACGTGCCCCGCACCGCAATACTCGGCGAGTTCATCCTCCAGGGCATAGACCTCCGGCCCCATGATGTACTGACCGTGTGCAAATACGGCATCGATCGCGCCACGGATGTCGGTTTCGAGGCGCCGGAACTGCGCATCGAGATCCACGAATTTCATGTCCGGATACCTGACGGATTGTGCATGTGCTCCCCTGGTTCAGCGGATGTCCAGTTGCCATGACCTGATGGGCGGACGGTCCCGTCCGTCACCCGGATACACCAGGGCGGCAACTGCCGGGAAAGGCATTTTGACCTGCACCCCCGCAAACGAGGCGGGCATGCCGCTGGTGTCCGTGCCGGAAAAAAGTCCGGCCCGCGGCGTATCGAACCAGCAGGAACCGGGCATGTCGAACAGCGCCACCTGCCCCAGGTTGTAGCGGATGCCGACACCCAGGGCCTTGCCGTAGGCTTCCTTGCGTGTCCAGCAGCACAGCATGGCGTCATTGCGCAGTCTCTTCGGCACGGCATTCCAGGCAGTGCGTTCCGCGGCGGTCAGTTTTCTCGCGGCCAGGCAGTCCGCGCTGGTACGCCGCGGCAGCACTTCGATGTCCACGCCGAGTTCCCGGTCGTCCGCCAGGGCGTACAGGACCCTGTCCCCCGAAAGACTGTAGTTGAACCTGAGCCGGCCGCCGGCGCCGTCAAGCAGTTCCGGCTTGCCGCGGGCACCATAACCGAAGCGGATGTCGTTCGCGGGAATGCCGGTATACGCCGACAGCAGGTATCGGGCGCCCGCCCGGCCGCCGAGATACAGCCGGCGTTTCCCGGCATCGACGATCCGCTCTCCACGGCTGATGTCGGATGGCGTAAGACAGGCAGAAAGGGTGCCGCCGAGGGAAGCAAGGTCAACGGCCCACAGGTGGATGTCACCCTGCAGCGGCGCGGCGGCGCGGGGCCGGGGAACAGCAGGCCTCCAATCCAGGGAGAGCATGCCGACATGGTCGCTCAGCGCCGGCTCGCTAGACATCAAAGGCCGGTGAATAGCTGTTCATCTGCGTCAGGGCGTTTTCCTCCGTGCTGGTGTCGAGTCCCTGGCCCTTTCTCTGCAATATGCGGTACTGCAGCCCCTGGCGGTCGAACAGCGCCGTACCGCTGTCCAGCCCGAGTTCCACGACCAGCCCCTCGCCCGGCATGCTGAAGATGCCGACCAGCCGGGATTTCTCGCCTTGTTTGCGTCTGCTCATGTATCCGCGCTCAGGACAGGAACAACCGATACACCGGGTTGCCGGTTTCCTCGCGGTAGGAATACCCGAGGTTGCGCAAAAAGCCCTTGAATGCCGTCCGGCCTTCGGGAGGCACCGCGATTCCGCACAGGACCCGTCCGAAGTCGGCGCCGTGGTGGCGGTAGTGGAACAGCGTGATATTGAAATTCGAACCCAGTTGGTCAAGGAATTCCCGCAACGCCCCGACACGTTCGGGAATCTCGAAACTGAAAATGCGTTCGTGTTCGAGTCCCGGCGCGCGGCCGCCCACCATGTGCCGCGCATGCACCTTGGCGACCTCGTTGTCGGTCAGGTCCAGCGTGGGGAAGCCTACCGATTCAAGCTTGGTGACAAGTTTCTCGATCTCGTCCCTTTCCTTGATCTGGACGCCGACAAAGATATGCGCACACTCGTCGGTCGCATAGCGATAGTTGAATTCCGACACCTGCCGGTTGCCGATGAAGCTGCAGAAGCGCCGGAACGAGCCCGGCCTTTCGGGTATGGTCACAGCCAGGATGGCCTCGCGGCGCTCGCCGATTTCGGCACGTTCCGAGATGTGGCGCAGGCGGTCGAAATTGATGTTGGCGCCGGAACACACCGCCACCAGGTTCTTGCCCCGGACTGTCCTGCCCCTGTCTTCCTGCTCCTTGAGCCATCGCTTGACGCCAGCGATCCCGAGTGCGCCCGACGGTTCCACCAGGGTCCGGGTATCCTCGAAAATGTCCTTGACCGCGGCACAGATTTCGTCCGTGCTGACCCGAATGAACTCGTCCACCATGTCCCGGCAGAGCCGGAACGTCTCCTTGCCCACCTGCTTGACGGCAACGCCATCGGCGAAGATACCCACCTGTTTCAGCTTCAGCCGCCTGCCCGCCTTCACTGACCTGTACATGGCATCGGAATCCTCCGGCTCTACGCCGATGATGCGCACGCCGGGCTGGACCTGCTTGACATAGACCGCCACCCCCGCGGTCAGTCCACCGCCGCCCACCGGCAGGAAGATTGCGTCGACGGGGTTAAGGCTCTGCTTGAGGATTTCCATGCCCACGGTTCCCTGGCCCGCGATGATGGCGGGGTCGTCGAACGGTGAAATCAGCAGCCTGTTCTCCCTGCGCGACAGGTTTGTTGCGTATTCTGACGCACCGTCGAAACTGTCACCGACCAGCCGCACCTCCGCACCCCAGCGTTCCACGGCCTCGACCTTCACCGCGGGTGCGGTCTGGGGCATCACCACGATGGCACGGCAGCCCAGCTGATGGGCGCTCATCGCCACACCAATGGCATGGTTGCCGGCGGATGCCGCCACAACGCCGCGGCGGAGCTGGGCTTTCGGCAGGGATGCCATCTTGTTGTAGGCGCCCCGTATCTTGTAGCAAAACACGGGCTGTTGATCTTCCCGCTTCAGCAGGACGTGATTGTCCAGGCGGTCCGATAAAAGCCGCGCATGATCGAGCGCCGTTTCGCGGGCAACATCGTACACCCGGGCATTGAGGATGTCGGTCAGGTAGGTATGGGGGGACTTGGTTGTCATGGAAATGTCATTGCAATCCTGGGGGCTCTGCTGACGGTAGCGATTCGCGGAAAGGCGGAGATTATAATCCCCATTTTGAAGTACAGAAAACGCAGGCGCGAGGTTTCCCGAGTGAAGAGGAAATCAGACGGCCGGGCAGGTGCAGGCCGAAGGATGACGCGATGAAGACATGAAGATACGATGAAGATACGGTTGGTGATTTGCATGTCGGCCGCGGTGGCCATCTCCGGCTGCGTGGCGATGTCCGAAGAGGAATGCCGGTCCGCGGACTGGCGTACAGTCGGATACGAGGACGGAGCCCGGGGAATACAGCGGATTTCGGATTACCGTCAGGCCTGCGCCAAGGCCGGGGTTGTTCCCGATCTCGACGCCTATCTGCACGGGCTCGACGAAGGTCTGGCGGTCTACTGCCGTCCGGCAAGGGGATACCGGACGGGACGCAGCGGGCGTCTCTACGGCGGCGTGTGTCCCGAGGATCTGGAGCCGGGGTTTCTCGACGCCTATTCCGTGGGCCGCCGGGTGCATGCGGCCGAAGTCGAGGCGGCAGGCTGGCGAAGAACCGTCGGCAACCTCGATGAACAGATTGCCGAGGCCGAGGCGGCGATAGACGAACTGGAATGGCAACTCGACAACGCGGACTTGACGACGGAGCAGCGCAGGGCCACGAGGGCGGATATCTACGAGTTGCTGGCGGAGACAATTCCGTGGCTGCGGGAAGAGCGCAGGGAGGCGATCTCATCGCTGCGGTACGCGCTGGACAGGTTCGAGGCAATGCTGGACAACCCGTATGAACGGTAGCGGCACCCGGTCCGGTTCCGCTGACACCGGATCGTGGATGCTGCCCGGATCCATTGGTACATGCCCATCCAGATCGAAGGGCCCGGACCGCTTTGCATGGGCACTGCAGATGTTGACATGGCGTCCCGGCGGGCTATATCTTTCTCTGCACCAACCTTCAGTCCACGTTGCTGCGGGCGGTGAATGTCATGCCCGGCCCCGATACGAGCCCAGTGGATTCGAAGCACGCGGCCCAGGCCGGGCTGCCTGCATCGTAGCCTGCCCCGGCCGGACCGGCATGCTTGCCGCCTTGCCATGAATTTCCGGTTGCGATGATGCCCGGCGCACCGCTTACCCGCGAAGGCGTTCACAACCAGTCCCGTCCAGTCCTGTGGAAAAAAACGGCATAACAAAAGAGCCATTCGCAAAACGGTTTGCCGAAAGGGTGCTCGCGGCCCGCTGGCGGGTCATCCTTGCCACGCTGTTCCTGGTAGCGGTCGCATCAAGCGGTATTGCCCGGCTCGAATTCTCCGCCAACTACCGCATCTTCTTCGACGATGACAACCCGCAACTTCTGGCGCTGGAAGCGCTGGAGAACACCTACGGGAAGAACGAAAACATCGTTTTCCTGGTGATTCCGGACGATGGTGACGCCACATCGCAAAGCGCACTGTCGGCCGCCGCCTGGCTCACGGAATCCGCCTGGCATACACCCTACTCGAGACGCGTCGACTCGCTCGCCAATTTTCAATACACAACCGCAGACGGTGACGATCTGTATGTGCGGGATCTTGTTGATCCGCAGGAACTGGCCCAACCTGAGGCGCGGTCCCGAATCCGCGATGTCGCTTCGTCCGACCCCCGTATCGCCGGCAGCATGCTCTCCCTGAACGGGGATGTCAGCGTTGTAAGCGTCACTGTCGAACTGCCGGAGGAGGGCCTGCTGGAAGCCGTGGCCGAAATTGCCGGGTTCGCCAGGTCCGTCGCCGCGGAGGCGGAAGAACGGTTTCCCGGCGTAGACCTCCGTATCGTCGGCACGGTCATGATCAACCAGACCTTCCTGGAAGCATCGATCGACAGTCAGAAGATCTTCTTGCCCGCAAGCCTGCTGCTCATGGCTCTGATCCTCGGCGTCCTCACCAGGGGTTGGGCGGGGGTGGCGGCAACCGGAATGGTCATCGTCTTTTCCATTCTCGCGTCACTGGGCCTTGGCATGTGGGCCGGGCTGCCCTTTTCCCCGCCCATCTCGCCGGCACCCACCATCGTGCTGATGATTGTCGTGGCGAACTGCGTGCACCTGCTGGTGGCCCTGCAGCAGTGTCTGCGTGCCGGGTATAACAGACACGATGCCATCGTTGAATCCGTCAGCCTGAATCTGTACCCGGTATTCTTGGCGAGCCTCACGACGACGCTTGGATTCCTGAGCATGAACTTCTCCGAGGTGCCGCCCTATCGCCATCTCGGTAATTTCGTCGCTTTCGGCATCGCCACCTCCTTCATCCTCTCCGTCACCTTTCTTCCGGCCCTGCTTTCGCTTCTCCCGATTCGTGCCACGGAGGAACGCCGATTCGGCGGAACCGCCATGGTTCGCCTGGCAGATTCCGTGCTGCGCTACAGAAAGGCGATCCTGTGGGGATGGATTCTGATCGTACCCCTCGTGATTCTGGCCATTCCGCGCAACGAGCTGAATGACGTCCTGGTTCATTTCTTCGATGAGAGCGTCGAGTTCCGGCAGGATACGGATTTCATGGACGAACACCTGAGCGGCAACACCCTGCTCGAATACTCGCTGGAAGCAACTGCCGAGGGCGGTGTCACCGACCCCCTGTTCCTTGCCGACGTCTCGAAATTCGCCGACTGGTACCGTGAACAGCCCCCCGTACGCCACGTGGCGGTCATCACCGATACCTTTCGCCAACTCAACAAGAGCATGCACGGTGACGACCCAACCGCCTACCGGATTCCGGAAAGCAAGGACCTGGCGGCACAATACCTTCTGTTGTACGAACTTTCGCTTCCCCAGGGCCTGAACCTGAACAACCAGATCGACAGGTCCAGATCGGCCACGCGCGTGTCGATTTCGGCGGAAACGCTGGATACACAGGAGGTGCTTGAACTGAACGCGCGTGCCGAGGCCTGGCTGAAGGACAACGCGGCCCATGTCGCCGACGTCAACAGCACCGGTCCCGCAGCACTGTTCGCCTACATCGGACAGCGCAACATCCGCGCCATGCTGGTCGGGACTCTGGTCGTGCTCCTGGCCATTTCCGCCATTCTCCTGTTCGCCCTGCGGTCACTGCGGCTGGGCCTGATCAGCATCATCCCCAATCTGGTTCCCGCTGCGCTGGGCTTCGGCGTCTGGGGGTTGACGGTGGGACAGGTGGGCCTCTCGTTATCCGTGGTGGTTGCCATGACCGTGGGCATCGTCGTGGACGATACGGTGCACTTTCTCAGCAAGTACCGCCGTGCGCGGCGCGAATTCGGCCAGGATACCGAGGCAGCGGTGCATTACGCCTTTGACACGGCCGGCCGGGCCCTTTTCACAACGACGGTGGTGCTGGTGGCCGGCTTCTTGATCTTCGTGTTTTCCCCGTTCGTTCCCACCGCGCAGGTTGGAGTGCTGACCGCGATGATCATTGCCTTTGCGTTCATTGCCGACCTGACGCTCCTGCCGGCGCTGCTGACGGTGGTGGACCGGGGCCCAACCAGGCGGGACGGGCCGGCATCCTGATCTGCCCTCCTGGGATGGATTGCGGGAAGTGGAGCCGTCCGGCCCTTCCCGGTGATGCAGTACCATCCGTCCCTGCCGGAAGCTTCAGGACGGGCACCTCCCCGGCAGGGGATGTGCAACACGGTGCCGGCGACAGCCCGAATCGGCGGGGGGCGAAATGCGGCCCCGATCAGAATCATGGGACCGGAAATAGACCCCTCCAGGCTTTCAGCCGACGCAGATCTAACCGGATTTCCCAACCCCTGGAATTTGCTCTTTCCTGGTCGAGATTGCATATAATCTCCTACATCTTCACTCAGGCCGAATGAGATTTACTTTGTCCTTGCTGGATCTCTACGAGGAGGTTGCCCGCAGTCGTGTTCAATAATCCATTTGATTCATTTCACAATACGGTTGCCGAGGCAAAGGAGGAACGTGAACAACTCGACCGGCTGCTGACAATCTCCACGCCCCGGGAGCGTCTGCTGGTCGCCGCGATCGCCGTGACGCTGCTCATCCTCGGGACCTGGTTCTTCTATGGCAACGTGCCCCGCAGCCTTGCGCTGGACGGCGTGCTGGTCGAGCCCGGCGAAAGCCTGCCCGAGGGAAACCGGTCCTTGCAGGCCCTCGTCTGGATCAAGAGCGACATCGCGCCGCAAATCAAGGCCGGGATACCGGCGGTGATAGAGCTGGATATGGCGGACGGAGAGGCAGACACGCTTGACGGAGAGGTCGCGGACATTACCGCCGTGCCCCTGCACGGGAGGCTGGCGGCGCTTGAGACCGCGGTGCCGGTGTCCGTCCACCGCATCGTCGTCACGCTCGATGAAAGCCACGACCTGACTTCCCTTGCGGACAGGGAGTGCCGGATCTTCCTCGAACTTGGCAGGCAATCACCGATTGCATTGTTCCGAATGAAGCAATCGTAAGATGGTCGCCTCAAAAGGGGCTGCTGGCAAGGCCGCCACAGACTCCCGGAAACGGAGGGTAGTCACCCCGGTCCTGTTACAGATGCACGCGTCGGAATGTGGCGCAGCCTGCCTGGGCATCATACTGGCCTACTTCGGGCGCTGGGTGCCGCTTACCGAATTGCGCGAAAAATGCGAGGTGAGCCGGGACGGTAGCAGTGCCGCAAGCATCCTGCGCGCCTCGAGACACTATGGCCTCGAATGCAATGGACTCAGCGTGCGTGCCGAGCAACTGCAAAAGCTGGAACTGCCCCTGATACTGTTCTGGCAATTCAGCCATTTCGTCGTCCTTGAGGGATTCGACGGTCGTAACTACCATCTCAATGACCCGTCCACGGGACGACGCAGGCTTTCCGTTGAAGAGTTCAACAAGGGCTACAGCGGCATTGCACTACGGTTCAAGCTCAGCGCCGATTTCAAGCCCGGCGGCGAGCAACCCGGCCTGTTCAGTCAACTGGGCACCCTGCTCGGCGGATCATGGAATGTGCTTGCCGGAGTGATCGCCTGCGGGCTCATGTTGACGTTGCTGGCACTCCTCGTCCCCGCATCCCTCAGTGTTTTCGTGGACGATGTCCTGCAAAACCATGGGCCCTGGGGCGGACTGGTGGCAGCCCTGCTGTGCGGCGGTGTTCTGGTATACATCCTGTCCCTGCTCAAGCACCGGTTCCTGAAGCGTCTAGCAATCCGGATTTCGGTGACCGGCCACAACCGTGGCCTGTCGCGCCTGTTGCGGTTGCCGGTGGAGTTTTTCGAGCACAGGCTGGCCGGCGACCTGACCGACCGGGTCTCGTCCATTGACAGAATCGCGAAGAATCTGACGGACCAGTTCCTGGTGCTCATGATCGACATGGCCATGAGTGTGGTGTTGCTCATCGCGATGCTTGCGTACGATATCCTGCTGACGCTGATTGTGCTGCTGCTGGCGCTTTTGCACGGCATCCTGGCCCACTTTCTTAACGCCCACCGGGCGGTCCGAAGCCAGACGATGAGGCGCGAACAGGGATTGCTGATCGGTCTCGGCATGCAGATGCTGAACCATGCGGACAACCTGCGCATGACGGGAGCGGATGACCGGTTTTTTTCGCGCTGGAGTGGCCAGCAGGCGCGCGAACTGCAGGCTCGCCAGGCCTATTCCGAACTGGGCTCCGTCAACACCGCGCTCCCGGGCCTGATTGCCGTACTTCGCAGCGCGGCGATCCTCGGCATCGGGGGCGGCATGGTCATGACCGGGCAAATGACCCTGGGAACGCTGGTGGGCTTCTATATCCTGGCAGAACTGTTCCTGACGCCCATCGGGCACTTTCTGGAATTCGCCGACAAGCGCCAGGCGCTCGAAACCGACCTGCAGCGGGTCGATGACATCTCCAAGGCCGCCGAAGACCCGGTTTTCAATCGCCGGAGTCCGGAATCGGACTCAATTCCCACGTTCAACGGCCGGCTCCAGCTGGCAGGCCAGCTCGAACTACGCAATGTCACCTTCGGTTTCAACAAGAGCCGCCCACCCCTGATCAAGGACTTCAGCCTCGTGATCAGGCCGGGACAGCGGGTTGCCGTGGTCGGTTCCAGCGGCTCCGGCAAGTCGACTCTGGCGCGCCTGGTATCGGGTGTCTATCAACCCTGGTCGGGGGAAATCCTGTTTGATGGCCATCTGCGGGATGAGATTCCCGAGGAAGTGCTGCGGCAGTCCATTTCCATGGTGGATCAGGAGGTCGTGCTCTTTTCCGCGTCAGTACGCGACAATATCACCCTGTGGAACCCGGCCATTCCGGATGAAGCCATTTTCACCGCGACGCGGGATGCCCAGATCCATGACGAAATCCTGATCCGGCCGCAAGGATATGCGACCCTGGTCGAAGAGGGCGGGGCGAATTTCAGCGGCGGCCAGCGGCAACGGCTGGAAATCGCCCGCGCGCTGGTGGGCCATCCGACGGTGCTCATCCTGGACGAGGCGACCAGCGCCCTCGATGCCGCAACCGAGGAATTCGTTGATGATGCCCTTCGGCGGCGCGGCGTCACCTGCCTGATCGTGGCTCACCGGCTGAGCACCGTGCGGGATTGCGATGAAATCATCGTACTCCATAAGGGCGTCACGGTGCAGCGCGGCACGCATGCCGAGCTGATTGCGGACCGGGAAGGCACGTACTACAAGCTGGTCAAGTCGGGCTGATGAAGGACACCGGGCCGCAATACATATCCATCGCAGAGCTCGCCGCACGCTCCGGCACAGCCGTGCCCTGTGCCGGCAATCTGCCGGTCAGGCTCGACGATCCCGACAGCGTCTGGTTCATCGATCAGGGTGCCGTCAACCTGTTCCTGATCGAATTCAAGGACGGGGTGGAACAGGCGGCACCACAGCATCTGCTGCGCCGCGATTCGGGCTGGTTGCTTCCTGGCGTTGCCCCGGACGTACGGGACGATGGCCAGGACACTACGCTCAGCCTGATGGCCAAGGGAATGCCGGGCACAATGCTGAAACGGCTGCCGGCGTCCCTGCTGTCCCAGGCCGATCCGGCGGAACTGGCGGAGCAGGCCGACACTTGGCTGAACGCCATCACCGGCACGTTGTCGCGCTTTGCGAGCCCCCTTCCGCGTCCGACAGCCCTGGCCGAACCCGGTCTGGCGCAAACCCTTTCTCCCTCCTGCACGCTGTCCACACGGCACCGCGTGGTATGGGTCAGCAAACCGTCGCACGGCGCAGTCCTGTTCATGGATATCGTCGACCAGGCGGAACTTGCCGAGGCCGGCGGTGCAGGCGAAACCATGCTCCCGCTGACACGGACCAACTGGATCACCCTGTTCGAAGAGACGACACTGACGGGCCAGTCTACCGAAACATTGGCGCAGCAAGGCACGCTGCTGCCGGCGCTCGCCACCTTCCACGCGGTCGCCTTTACCCTGGAACGCCTAAACCGCCGCCTGGCCGTGGTCGATGACGTGAATCTCGAGCGCGCGCGGACAACCAGCCGCCGCACGGCCGAGAGGGTTGCCAGGCAACGGCTTTTCAATATCTATGATCAGCCCATTGACCGGGAAGCCAGTGTCGAGGACACGGCCCTGGAAGATGCTCTGCGGATCATCGGCCGCCATGAAGGAATCGATTTCCGGATCCCGGCGCGCACGGGACCTGCCGATATTCCGATCGGCCTCGTGGACGTTCTCGATGCCTCGGGCGTACGCGCCCGACGCGTGCGTTTCAAGGCCGAGGGAACCTGGTGGCGTGGGGACAGCAACGCGATGCTGGTATTCCGCCCGGAAGACGGGCGGCCGGTGGCGTTGCTGCCGGGAATGTTCGGGCGCTATCGGGAATACGACCCGGCCACCAAGCGCAGCGCGCGGATCTCAGCGGATCGCGCCAGCGCGCTTGGGGAGGAAGCCTGGATGTTCTACCGGCCATTACCGTCGGGGAACGTGAAACCGGCAGACCTGCTGAAAATCGCCCTGCATGGATCGGCCGCGGATCTGCTACGGCTTGTGATTGCCGGGCTTCCGGGCGGCCTGATCAAGCTCCTGCCGGCACTTGCGCTCGGCTTTGTTGCGCATGAAGCCACTGCGGGCGGAAACGTCGAGGCGCTCTATGCCATGGCCGTGGCGCTGGCGGGTCTCGGCGTGCTCGGCGCCCTGCTGCATCTGCTTCAGGGCACTGCAATGATGCGGCTCGAGGGGCGCGCGGCGTCACGGGTCGAGGCCGCCTTCTGGGACCGCCTCATGCGTCTTCCTCCGAGCATCCTGCACCGCCAACCGGCAGGCGACCTGGCCATGTCGGGAATGACCTTCCAGAATCTTCGCGACGGTCTGCAGGGGGTCGTCGCCGACAGCTTCCTGTCGATCATTTTCCTGCTCCCGTCCTTTGGTATCATCTTCTTCTACGATGCCACCCTCGGGAGCATCGCCCTCGCCTTCAGCCTGGCTTCTCTGCTGATCACCGCGGTCATCGGATGGAGCCAGATCTCACCGTATGGGCGGATGATCAGTGCGACACGCCGCGTAGCCGGCCAGCTGTTCCAGATCGTGGGCGGGATCACCAAACTGCGCGTGGAAAATGCGGAAGGGTCGGCTTTCGCCATCTGGGCCCGGGGCTACCGCGAGCAGAAACGCGCGGAACTCGAACTGGGCGCACTCGAGGGGCATTCCCGGGCATTTGGCGCCGCGCTCCCCTTTCTCGCCGCCGGAGTACTGCTTTTTGCGGTGATGTCGGTGGGCGACCGGAACGTCCCGGTCGGCGATTTTCTTGTAGTCTACACGGTCTTCATCGTATTCCAGACCGCCATCGCCCGGCTCGGCGAGTCCTTGGGCACCGTTGCCGCCATGCTGCCGGCGTTCGACCAGATGCGCCCGCTGCTCACCGCGGTTCCCGAGGCCGAGATCGAAGGAGAACCGGTTGAATATCTGGGCGGCGACATCCTGTTCGACCACATTTCCTTCCGCTACGATCCCGACGGACCGCTGATTCTCGACGGGGTCACGATCCGCGCCCGCCCCGGTGAATTCATCGCAATTGCCGGCGAATCAGGTGCCGGCAAGAGCACCCTGTTCCGGCTTGCACTTGGAATTGACCGGCCAACCGCCGGTGCGGTGTATTACGACGGGCGTGACCTCAGGCACCTGAATCTGAGACAGGTGCGTCGGAAAATCGGCACAGTGCCACAATCGGTGGGGCTCCATCCCCAGGACCTCTGGGACAACCTGGTCAGTCACCACGATGGAGTGGAGAACGAGGAAGTATGGACCGCCACCCGGGTCGCCGAAGTCGAGGACGAGATCAGGGGCATGCCCATGGGCATGATGACCATGGTCGGCGCCAGCGGTTCTGTCCTGTCGGGCGGCGAGAGCCAGCGCGTCACAATCGCCCGATCGGTGATCGGCAACCCCCGAATCATGCTGTTCGACGAGGCAACCAACTGGCTGGACAACGAAAACCAGGCCAAGGTAATGCGGAACCTCACGACCCTGACTGCCACCCGGATCGTCATCGCCCACCGTCTGTCCACGCTGGAACAGGCCGATCGCATCTACGTGCTGCAGGCCGGAAGAGTCGTACAGAGCGGCTCCTTCGACGAACTCATGGAGGTCGACGGGGTATTCAAAGAACTGGTCAAGAGACAGGTCGCCTGACCCGGAATTGCGGGTCGGAAGGTTGGCCCTGTTCCATCATCCGGCAGCCGGGGACCCACACCCGACCACGTCTCGCGCAAATGGAAACCATCCATGAAGAAACCTGCTGACGCAACCGATCGCATTGCTTCAAGAGCCGCCGAGGACAGCGACTTTCGCGCACGCCTTGTCATGAATCCAAAGGAAACGATCGCAAGGGATTTCGGGGTTACCCTGGACGAAGACCATGAGATACACGTGCACGAAGAAACCTATTCCGCCACGCACTTGGTGATCCCGCCGCACAGCAAATACAGCGAGGCCGAGCGGAAGGAGGCGAAAGCCGGCGCAACGTCACTGGAGTTTCTTCGCAGGACACTCCACGACCCGGCACCGCCCATGCGCCCGCCCGCTCCCGAACGGGTGCGCGCCCGCAAGCACGCCGCCACCCCGAAAGCACTTGCCAAAAAGGGCAGGGAAAGCATCCTCCGTGGCCTGGCCTTCCTGGAATCCGTGGTCGACGAATCCGGGGCCTGGCACTGCATCAGGTTCAATATCGCCGATCCGGACATTCCGCGACATTTCGAAAAGCCTCCGTTCATTTCGGCCCTTTGCGTGCTTGCCCTGGAAAGCAGCGATGAGGCCCGGGCCAGGGCCCTGTGCGACGCCACCAGGAAGTATCTCGTCAGCACCATCGAGTATCCCGGATTGTGGCGCTACTACCGCCACCTTCCCCAGGATCTAGACAGCACCACCGTCTGTTCGCTTGTCATCGGGTCCCACCCCTGGGTCTTTCTGGGAAGGAATGTCCCGCGAATACTGGCGAACCGCGACGACAACGGCTGTTTCAAGACCTGGATGTTGGAGGAAGACGAACCCGATGTCGTGTCCAGCTTCCGTATCGAAGCCGATCCTGTGGTCAATGCGAATGTCATCGCCTACCTCGGCGACCACCCCGAAACCAGGGACGCCCAACGATGGCTGGAGGCCCTGATCATTGAAGACCGGCTCAAGGACTCGTCCAAATGGTATCCCGACACGGTCACGATCTACTATGCAACAACCCGTGCCATGATGTGCGCCGAACCCGCTCTCGACAGTCTACGGCCGATACTTGCGGATCGAATCCTTGACCTGGGCGGCGGGAAAGGGGAATTCGGCAACCTCCTCCAGACCGCACAGGCGGTCTCGGCACTCTATAATATTGATCGCCTTGAAAGTATCGACGTGAAACGTCAGGTGGAAAGGATCATCGGTTCCCAGCGTGAAGACGGCAGCTGGCCGGAACTGCTCGCGTTTGGCGACCAATCGCTGAGATGGGGCGCGTTCGGACAGATCGGGCACGGCTCTGAATCCGTGACCACCGCATTTTGCATCGAGGCCCTGGAGCGTCTCGTCGAGGCCCTGGAAGCCTGAAGGACTTGGACACGCAAGCAAAAACGGGAAATGACCGCACGACCACCGATGCCGGGGGCATGGAGCCCCGGGCGCAGGACCGGACCCGGCACTGCGCCGGCATGCCTGGGGCGCGGGTGATCATCCCGGCCATGCGCCGTTCCCGGAAGGTCCGGCGCCCATCGGCATGGGCTGTCCGGGCTCCCGTTCCCTGCAGCCAGCCCTGGTTCCGCGCCTGCAGTCCCGAGGCATAAATATGGATATTGACGAGGCAATCATACTTACCCAGGACCGTCTTGCCGAAGAAGGCGGCAGCATGGGTGAACTGCTCGGGCAGTTCCGGAACCGGGTCTCGCCGATTCTGATCGGAGACCCCGAATGGGAGCGCATCCTCGTATGCGCCGGGAAGCTTCCCATCACGATGGGTGCCCTTCCCTTCGGCTTTGAACTGCCGCTTCATCTGCGAAGCCCGCAAGCGGATTTCGGAGTATCCCTGGCGAGCGGGACCCGAACGGCGGATTTTTTCCATGAACGTGCCCGGACCGACAGGACGGACGAGATCGCCAGGGCGGTCTCGCAGCTGTTCAGACAGATGGAATCCGAGCACTCTCCACTGCGTGAAGTCGTCGGCCGCAAGCTGATGCTTGAATATGACATCGGTTCGGCGCAGGACAGTGCATGTTCGCTTCCGGGAATGTTCCTGAGGCCCGGCGAGCGCCCGATTGTCGGCGCCGGCGGCCAGGCGGATGAGGTCGGCATGGTGGCTGACGCGCTCGTTTCCTGCCTGGGCTGGGAGATGAGTGATGACCAGCGCAAGCACGTTGAACAGGCTTACCTGGCGCAGCCGGGGGATACGCGCATGGATTCGTTTGGAGTTTTCCCGTCCCGTTCACGGGCCATCCGCCTGGCGGTCATGGGATTCAAGACGCCGCGGGAAACATGCGGCTATCTTGAAAACACGGGTTGGCCGGGGGATATCTCGGTGGTCGATTCCGTGATTGCACGCTTCCGCGAACGGGTGAATATCGTCCGGACCGGGTTGAATATTGACGTGCAGGAAGAGGGCGTCGGCCCGACGCTCGGCCTTACCCTCATTGTCAAGCAGAGATACACAAAGGATTCCCGCTACTGGCTCGACGGCCTGACCGACTGGGATCCGTTCCTGGATGCCCTGGGCCATGAGGACCTTGTGGTTCCGGAGAAGCTGACGGCGCTTGCGGACTGGGTCTCGAAACCGACGATGCTGTTTGCGAAGTCCGGACGTTTTGTGCTGTTGCGCGGCATTCACCACATCAAGCTGGTGATCACCGGAAACCGGCTTGGAAAAGCCAAGGCCTACGTCTTTATGGTGCTATCCGGGGCCGTCACCAATTAAGTCCAGCCTCAAACAGGCAAACGAATCCCCGCGTCCGGCCGGAGGCGGGGGTCGGTTCAAACAATCCTTGCGTATGCGGACCCGGGTTGTTCCGCAGAGTGCCGGCTAAACGCCGGCGGCTTTGCTTACCAGCAGCAGCAAAGACCAGCTGAGATGGCCTCGAGTTGCTCCTCGGTAATGTTCGGATCCGGTGGCAGGGCGAGATGCACCGTCTGCATGTCGCTCTCATGGATTATGATGTTCATCGAATCGGGAATCGTGATTCCCAGTTCGTTGCTGATCGTAGTCTTCGGATCTTCTCGCAACTGTTGTCTGAAATCCGTGTCGAGGGCGGACTTCTCAACAATCTGCTTGAGCATTTCATCACCACTTCTCATGGCAGTACCCCTTTGATTTGGTTACGAACAATATATGACACAATAGCGGCTGAACGTAACATGACGATATGGCATGGTCAAGAAATCCGGACGCCTGAAAGTATCCTTTACAAACCCTTTACACACCATTTACGAGAACTTTACAAAACACTGAAAAAGCTTGGCTTGTGTGCATCGGCGCCGGCAATCGATTTCCCGTGGCGTGTCCCTTCCGGTGCCGGGGATGACCTGCAAAGTGCCGTGAATCCGAGAGGGAATGTATCATGTCTGGAATTTCCTGCAAGGCCGCAACTTCACCTTTTCCGGGGTACCAATGTACAATGTTTCATGTCCACCACGGAGTCTGTGCGGATGCTCCCTGACCGCGAAACCAACGCAAGCAGGTATGTCTGCCAAAGCAGGATCCAGGGTTACCCACACCACCGGGGCGCCCCGTTGAATTCCGTGGTCATCGTCCTGTCCCTGGCGCTGTCATGCTTGTGCCTGCCGGGTACACATGCCCTTGCCGAAGAGGAAACTCCGGAGGACAAGGGTCTTCGGATTGCGCGTGAATCAAGCGTCCGCAACGACGGCTTCGGGGATTACACCGCCGGTATGCGGATGCTACTGCGCGACCGGCAGGGCCGGGAGAGTGTCCGCCAGATGCGCTTCAAGGTGCTGGAGATGCAGGGAGATGGCGACCGGAGCCTGTTCGTGTTCGACCAGCCACGGGACGTGCAGGGAACCGCCCTCCTGACGCACGCCCACATCAACACACAGGACGACCAGTGGCTGTACCTGCCGGCCCTGAAAAGGGTAAAGCGCATCAACGCCTCGTCACGTTCAGGGTCATTCATGGGGAGCGAGTTTTCCTACGAGGACATGACCTCTTCGGAGGTGGAAGAATATGCCTACAGGTATCTTCGCGACGAGCCATGCGGGGCGCTCACATGCACGGTGATTGAGCAGGTACCCCTGGACAGGAAGTCCGGATACAGCCGCAAGATCGTCTGGCAGGATACCGGCGAGCTTCGGACTTGGAAGATGGAGCTTTACGACCGAAAGGACTCGCATCTGAAAACGCTCACGTTCGAGAACTACCGGCAATACCTGGACCAGTACTGGCGGGCGGGAGAACAAACGATGGTGAACCACCTGACCGGTGCGAGCACGGTGCTGCAATGGGCCGATTTCCAGTTTCGCACCGGGCTTGATGTAAGCGAATTCACCAAACCGGCACTGCGACGCGTGCGCTGACGCGGCCCGGAAACGCAAATGCGGCCCTCCTGCCACATGGCCGCCGCCGGTGCCGATGCCGGGGCGCTTGATGTTTCGGGCGACCTGAGCCTGCAGACACGATGGTATCCGCAATCGCCGGCCTTCCCGGACGGACCTGACCTACGACGGACGACGCGACAGTTTCCTGGGTGTGGGATTCACATACAGTTTCTGATGGCGTTCCGTGGCGGGGGAGTCCGGCGTCGCCCCCCATGAGCCGATTTCATCTGCCGAATCAACAAATTACAATCCCTCCCGAACAAGTCTTCCGGCGGATTGCAGGCCTGGGACCCATGATTAAATTCAGCGATAGTGCTAAGATGACAACAGGTTGCCGGGCATTCGGCACATCCAGGTTTCCATTCTGGCGTAATTGACCGGCATCTGCGGAAGTCAATCAGGGTGATCCATCCGGGCAGCAAATCCTTGCAGAAGATCGCGGTTGTGGGACGCGGAACCGCGGGGTCCCTGGCGGCCGCCAGCATAACTCGCCTTCTCTCCGGCCGGGACTACGAACTGCACCACATCTATGACTCGCGCATCCCGGTAATCGGAGTGGGTGAAGGCAGCTGGCCGAGCCTGGTCCAACAGTTGCAGCACCTGACGGACCTGCCCCACGATACCGTCCAGCAGCGCCTGAAAGGAACCCGCAAGTACGGGGTCGCATTCGAGGGATGGGGGGTGAGAGACCAGGATTTCACCCACTACTTCATGCCGGTAAAGGAGTCCTACGCCTATCACCTGTCCGCCGACCTGATGGGGGACCTGCTGTACGAAAGCACGCGCGCGCGCCACATCGACGCGAAAGTGCTCGGGATCACCAGAGTGGACGGCGGCGCGGAAGTGGAATTCGAGGGCCTGGCGCCGGAACGCTACGACCTGGTCTTCGATGCCCGCGGATTTCCCAGGGAACTCCAGCCCGAACGGCACATCGACATTTCATTCATTCCCACCAATACGGCCGTCATCCGCCGCTGCCCGGCAATCTTCGGGGAAGATCGGGACGGACCGGTCCTGCAACACACCTATACCCGCGCGGTTGCGCGCCCGCACGGCTGGATTTTCGTCATTCCGCTTCAAGTACACACATCCTACGGGTACATCTTCAACCGCGATGTATCCGGCCTTGACGAAGTCGAGTCGGACTTCGATGCGTTCCTTGCAACCGATGGCGTACCGGAGTTCGAACAGCGCGCCGTCATCCAGTTCCCCAATTTCGTCCATCGGCATATGTACGACGGCGCAGTGGCCCGCATCGGCAACGCGGCGGCCTTCATGGAACCCCTCGAGGCAACGGCCATCGTGTCCGCCCAGTTGCAGATCGGGATGGTCCTCCAAACGCGTCTCAACCGCCCAATCGAGCATATTGAACGCGACGCACCGATTGTCAACCGGTTCCTCGTCAACAACATGCTCTGTTACGGCCTGTTCGTCGGCTGGCACTACTGCCTTGGCTCAAAATACGACAGCGGGTTCTGGCGCCATGCCCGTGACCACGTCTGGCCACGGCACCGCAAGGCGGCGGCTCCCGAGTCCGTGGACTGCGATGCACTCAGCAAGTTCGACGGCATGTTCGAACTGATGCGCCAGCCGGAAATCGGCGAGGCGGACTGGAACCGGATGTGCGCAGTCCCCCTCACCAGCTATGACCAGATGTCCCGGGGTCTTGGCTGCTAGCCCCACCCCCGGAACCGTTCAGCCGGGATTCCCCTGCAACAGCGCCTGCCCCGGAATCAGGCCAGGGTGTCCACCAGTCGCGCTTCCGTAATCCTGCGGTCCCGGGTCAGCAGCGTCGCGCCGAGCACCCGGGCCGTGGCAACCAGGATGCGGTCTGCCGGGTCACGATGGAAGGAATCGGGCAACGAGGCCAACTCGGCCGCGATCGCCGGTGACATTCCATTTCGCCGCACCAGTGGAGGTGACGCCAACTTCCCCAGCCACTCCCGCAGGGGAGTCGTGAGGCGAATCCGGCCAAGGCTGTGCAGCATGGCCACTTCCCACAGGGAGATATCGGAGATCAGCAACGGCGAATCCGCATCGGCGGCTGCAATCACTTCCTGCTGGTCACGGGACAGCCGGCCCCGGTCTTCATGCCGCCAGAGCAGAATGTGTGTATCGAGCAGGGCCTTCACGGTTTCAGGACGTCCCAGTATTCTTCCGGCAACACCGGCCCCACAACATCTCCGACCAACTCGACCGTCCCGGCCAGCTCGGCCTGGGGAAACGCCTTGTCTTCCCCGGTTGGACGAACCAACACCGCAACGGGTTTCCCGCGCTTCAGAATGACCACCCGTTCCCCCGTCTCATGGACGCGGTCAAGGATGGCAAGGCAGCGGGCCTTGAAGTCGGATGCATTGATGGTTGTCATATGACCAGTATCCATGACCAGTCATATTTGTTAAGGCCAGAATTCCGGGGTTTCGGTACGCGGCCCTTGACCAGACAGTTTCGGGAAAGGAATAATGCTGCCGGGCACACAATAACTTTCCGATACAGGGGTTTTAAGCCGCTGTTGAGTATTTCGGAGATCCATTATGGTTGCAGTAGCAGTTTCCACAGATCGGGCGATTGAGCCATCACTACGGAACGCCATTCCGCATTTCCTGCCCCTCGCGGTCTTTCCCCTGATTTTCACCGCCGCTCTGTACGGCGGCTGGTGGATCGCCGGGCCGTTCGTCTTTTTCATGATCGCGGGCCCGCTGGACCTTGCCTTCGGCCTGGACGGGCGGAACATGAACCCCAGGGCGACACCGGAACACCGGCTGGTCTGGTACAACCTGTCGGCATGGCTTTGGGCATTGCTCTGGCCGACGGCATTCGTGTTCACGCTATGGCAGATCTTCATGGTCGGACACCTGGCTCCCTGGGAAGGTGCGCTGCTGGCGATTGTGCTGGGCGTGGAAGGTCAGGGAGTGTTCATCGTCGGGCACGAACTGATTCACCGGCGCACGACGTGGGAGCGGTACGTCGGGGAATTCCTGCTTGCCTCCGTTTCGTACCCGCACTACGCCACGGAACATTTCTATATCCATCATGCCTATGTCGGCACACCGAAAGACGTGGGCTCCGCGCCCAAGGGACAGAGTTTCTGGACGTATTTCCCCCGCGAGTTGGCAAGCAACATCCTTGGGGCCTGGAAGGTTGAACGCGGACGGATGGCGCATCGGCAGTTGCCGACCTGGCATTTCAGCAATCCGTTTTGGCGGTACGGCCTTGAAACCGCCGCCTGGTACGCGTTCGTCTATGCGTTGGGGGGATGGTGGTCTGTTCTGATCTTCATGTTCCTGTGTCTCGGGATCGTGTTCTCGATGAAAATAAGCAACTACGTCCAGCATTACGGCCTGCGCCGGATACGCCTGCCCAATGGCCGGTTCGAAAGGGTCAGCCTGCGGCATTCATGGGGCGCCGACTACAAGTTCAGCAACTGGATGTTCTTCAACATGCAACGCCATCCCGACCACCATGTCTCGGCGGGCAGGCGCTACCCGCTGCTGCAGCACCACGGCGAAGACGAATCTCCACTGCTGCCGGGAACCTACGGCACGATGTTCGGCCTGGCCCTGCGCCCGAAGCGCTTCTTCGAGACGATGGACCCTCTGGTGGATCAATGGCGGGCCCACTTCTACCCAGAAATCGAGGACTGGAGCGCCTACGACAGCCCGGTTTCCGAGGCACGCCCGGAGGCACTCGACGCGATCATGGAGATTTACGGCGCCGCTCCCCGCCTGGTCAGGGTAATCGAGAGGGACCCGGAACTGCTCGATAGCCTGAAGGACAGGGAGTTCACCGATCTGGAGATGCCCGAAGGATTCGGACCGGACCCGGAATTTGAGAGGATTGCCCGCAGCGGACTTGTGCGCGTCTACTGGACCCACGAGTTCGGTGTCGTGGAAATGAAGGAACAGATCGCCGAAATACCGGTAAAGGATGCCGCCGACGCCGCGGAGATGGTTCGGGACTGGTCGAACAACAAGGTGTTCCAGATCGGCATGCATACGTTGCGCGGCAACCTGACGCCGACCGAGGCCGGGATCGCACTGGCCAATGTCGCCGAATCCTCGATCGACGCAGTTCTTCAGGCCGTCGTGGAAGATGTTGCCGACCGTGATCCCCGCCCGGACGAAGGCGGGATAGCCGCCGTCATCTTCGGCGATCTGGCCAGCCGGGAAGTCGCGCCCCGTGCCGCACTCGAGATCATGTTCGTTTTCGAGGGCGGATCCGCTGATCGCCATGCGGCCCTGTACCGCCTGTTTCATGGGGCACTTCGCATACTGACCCGGGCCAGCCTGCTGTTCGAGCCGACATCGGGGAAAGCCCGCGATCGCGGCGTCTATGCGCTTGACGAATTCGTGGAACACCACCGGACCGCTTCGGCAAGCGAACTGCTGGACCTGACCCGGGCACGGTGGATCTTTACCCATGGAGACCCCGGTATCGGGCAACGTTTCGATGATGCCCGATATTCCCTGCTGGCCGATGACCCGACACGGGATGCGCTGCTCCGGGAGCTGCGCAACGGGGCAGGCAATGAAACCAGGACCGAACAATCGCTGATCTCCAGCATGCAACAGGGGCTCCGTGATGTCGAGCGCGCCGCACGCCTGCTGCAGCTGACCCACCTGCCGGAGATGCCGGGAAGCCTGATTACCAGCAACGCTGCTTCCGTTTTCCAGGCGGGCAAGGCGCTTGAAGTGATTCCCCGTGAAGTTGCGGAGCAACTTTCCGGGGCTGCCCGCATGTGGCGGAACCTGTACGGCATCCGGCAGCTGGTCATGGAGAATGACTCGCCGGTCGAATCCATGCCAGACAAGGTCAGGATGACCTTTGCCCGGTCCTGCGACCAGGCCGATTTCGACGAGTTGACCGAAGCGGTCCGGGAAGCCACCTCCGCCACCGAGAGCGGACTGGCCGCCATCATCGCCCGGGGCAGCTGACGGAACCGCCAGGTGCAGCACCATGCAGGGCACAGCACAACTGGATCGGTGCAGGCCATGACCGCCCCGGGTTTCGCCTGCGGGTGCGGGATGTGCCGCGGCGGCTGTTACGCCGGAAACCTGAAAGAAACCATGCGCAGTCATGGATGAACGCGGACGGCTGAAGGCTACTGCCGCAGACCGCAGTGAGATAGAACGGCCGGCGCTTACACCGCATCTCGAATACCGCCCGATCGGCGACGGGCAGGTGCTCCTGGTTTCCGAGACCTTCAACACGCTGCTGCACGGAAAGGTTTACGGGGACCTCCTGCCGCTGCTGGACGGCAGCCGCCCACGGGAAAGCATCGTCGGGGCCCTTGACGGGATGCATCCGGCGGCGGACGTGCGCAAGGCCCTGGCCTTCCTGGCCGCCAAGGGCTACGTCGTTTCGGGCGATCACGGCATGGACCGGGGCAAGGCGGCGTTCTGGTCCTCTCTCGGCGCGTCCCCCCGCCGGGCCGAGGAGCGGCTGGGTGCCGCGGGGGTGGCGATTCATGGCGACGACGGCCGTCTCGCGGAACGGCTTGAAACCCTGGGTGTTGCACCCGGTTCCGACAGCCCCGCCCTGTCCGTCTATGTTGCCTCCGACTATCTCGATGACGAAAATGACGGGATCAACCGGCATCACCTGGAATCCGGCACGCCCTGGATTCTGATCCGGCCGAGGGGCATGCAGCCCCTCTTCGGTCCCGTCTTCCGGCCCGCGGAGGGCAGTCCCTGCTGGGCGTGCCTCTCCTACCGGTTACGGAACAACCAGGAAGTCCATTCCTTCTTGCGCAACCACTCCGGCAAGGCGGCGGCCTTCCGACCCACTGCAGCCGAACCTGCGGTACTGGACGTCGTCTGCGGAATGGTCGCCGTCGAGATTGCCAAGTGGCTGGTTCTCGGCAAAGCGGCACCGCTGCACGACAAGGCGATCACACTGGATACTGCCGGCATGAACAGCGAGCATCATCCGGTCGTCCGCCGGCCGCAATGCCCGGCTTGCGGCAACGAGGCATACTACAGCACCGACCGGCCGGCAACGCCGGTACGGCTGCAGGCCAGCCCGAAGGAGCTTCGTAATAGTGGCGGTTTGCGTGCCATGTCACCTGCACGGACACTGGAAAAGTATGAGCACCTGATCAGCCCGGTGAGCGGTGTCGTCACATGGGTCGCGCGCACGACGCCGAGGACGGATTCCTGGCTGCATGTACACTGGGCCGGCAGCAATCTCGCATTGAGAATCAAGAACCTGAGTTCACTGCGCCGCAGCCTGCGAAGCAAGAGCGCCGGCAAGGGAAGCACTGCGGAGCAATCCAGGGTGAGCGCCCTGTGCGAGGCGATCGAACGCTATTCCGGGGCCTTCCATGGCGACGAAATCCGCTGCCGCAGACGTCTGGCGGATTTTCCCGGCAACGGCGACGGGCCGGCGATACACCCGAACGAAGTCCAGTTGTTCAGCGCTTGGCAACTGGACCATGCGGAAAAGATCAACGCACGCGGCCACCCCTACAATGTCGTTCCGCCCCGGTTCGATCCGGACAGGGAACTGGACTGGTCTCCCGTGTGGTCGCTCACCCGGGACCGGCAGCGCTATCTGCCGACAGCCATGCTCTACGGAATGACCCCGGAACAGCGCGGCACCACAGGGCTCTGGGCCGATTCCAATGGATGCGCCGCCGGCAACACCCTCGAGGAAGCCGTATTGCAGGGATTCTATGAACTGGTCGAACGCGATGCCTTTGCAATCTGGTGGTACAACCGACTGCAACGACCCGGCGTGGACCTCGAAAGCTTTGGCGACGAATACCTGGCATCCGCGCCCGGTTACTACCGTGAATATCATCGTGACATGTGGGTGCTGGACCTGACCGGTGACCTGGAGATTCCTGCCTTCGTTGCACTGTCCCGCAGAACCGACAGTGAAACGGAAGACATCATCTACGGTGCCGGCGCACACTCCGATCCGCAAATTGCGGCCCTCAGGGCCGTTTGCGAGCTGAACCAGTGCCTGACCTGGGTTCCCCGCCCGGGCACTGGCTACACCCGCTACGGGGTCGACGACCCGATGTGCCTTTGGTGGTGGAAGAACGGGAAACTGGCGGACAACCCCCACCTGGCACCCCTGCCCAATGCCAGGCTGCGTCGCGGTTCGGATTACGCGCCTCCGGAAACGGAGGATCTGAGACAGGACGTGGAATGGTGCCGGGGGCTGGTTGAGGCCAGGGGGATGGAGTTTCTGGTACTCGACCAGACCCGCCCCGACATTGGCATGCCGGTGGTGCGCGTGATCGTGCCCGGCCTGCGCCATTTCTGGGAACGGTTCGCTCCGGGACGCCTTTACGAGGTGCCGGTGGCATTGGGCTGGACCGGGCACCCGCTCCAGGAGTCCGACCTGAATCCCGTACCCGTCATTGCTTGAGGGCCGTCACGAACCCCGGAACAAACTACCCCATCAGCCTCCGGCCGGAGGGCCACGCGCATGCGGTCCGGCGACACCCGTCTAGAGCGGCTGCGGATAAAGTTTGTTAGAATGTTTGCCCTACTTCACAACCTTCCTGAATTCGAACATGGATTTCGAAGCAGCACGTGCCAACATGATCGATCAGCAGATCCGGCCCTGGAACGTGCTGGGCCTGCAGACGCTGAACGCCCTGGAATCGGTAAGACGCGAGGACTTCGTACCCGAGGACTACCGGAATCTGGCGTTCGCGGATGTGAAGATTCCCCTGGGGGACGGCGAAGTGATGCTGGAACCCAAGGTCAGCGCACGGATGATGGAGTCACTGCAGCTCTCCACGAACGACCGGGTGCTGGAAGTCGGCACCGGGACGGGCTACCTCACCGCAGTGCTCAGCCAGGTTTGTGCCCATGTAACCAGCGTGGAAATCAACCCGGCACTGTTGGAGCAGGCGCGGCGGAATCTCGGCATGGCCGGCCTTGAGAACGTTGCCCTGGAACAGGGGGATGCCCATGACGGCTGGGGAACCGAAGGCGCCTACGACGCCATCGTGGTGAACGGTTCCATGGCCCGGATTTCGGACGGGCTGATCGCCGGACTCGCAAAGGATGGACGTCTCGTGGGAATCGAGGGCCATTCTCCTGCCATGCGGGTTGTGCTTTATCAGCGTACCGACGGGGGCATGACGCACCGCAGCCTGTTCGAGACCGAGGCCCCGCGCCTGAAAAACGCTGAAGATCCCCCGGAATTCGAATTTTAACTTTCCGAATTCGGGATTTTTCCATGTACATTTCATCCGGGTTACTGTCATGAAAAGAATACCTGGCGCGGTGCCTGCGACTCTTCGGGGGATTCTGCTGTCGATGATGCTGACAGGCAGTTACACTGCAAACGGCGAAGACCTCTGGGACGTCTACCAGCTGGCGCTTGAAAGCGACGCCATCTATCTCGCCGCCAAGGAAAGCTACGAGGCCGCCCGGCTCAATCTTCCCCTGGCCCGGACCGGATTCAAGCCCACCGTCAACGGCAAGGGAACACTCGGTAAACAGCGCAGCGATTTCAGGGGCCCGACAACCACCGGCGACAATAACGAGATCAGCGTCAACCTCAACCTCCCGCTGCTGAACCGGACGACACGGATCCAGATCAGCCAGGCTGAACTGGAGGTGCAACGGGCACTCCTGCAGTTCGACAACGCAAGGGACGACCTGACCCTGCGGGTGGCGGAGCGTTACTTCAACCTCCTGGCCGCCCGGGACGCCAAGGAGGTGGCCCGGCTGCAGAAGATCGCCATCAAGCGGCAGATGGACCTGGCGGAGGAAAGGCTCGAGGTCGGTCTTGGAACCCGTACCGACCTGTTTGATGCCCGGGCGCGTTTCCAGCAGGCGGACGCCGACCTGATCGCATCCGACATCGAGATCAGCAATGCACGCCAGGCGCTGATCGAGATCATCAACATCACCCCGCGGACCATCTCCGAACTGTCGGAGGATTCCCCCCTGGACCCGCCGGAGCCCGACGATATCGATCACTGGGTAAACCTTGCGCGAACCAACAACCTCCAGGTCAAGTCGGAGGAACTGAACCTTCTGCTGGCCGGCCACGAGGTGGACCGGCAACGGGCGAGACGAAGCCCCACGGTGGCTTTCGAGGCCAGCCAGCGCTGGGCCGACAACGGCAGCGGTGTCGGGGGCGGCGCGACCAACAGCACCAGCCTCGGGGTGACCCTGAATCTGCCGCTGTACCTGGGCGGTTCCGTGGACCTGAGAACCCGGCAGGCGGGTCTGCGCCAGAACGAGGCGGAACAGGTTCTCGAAGCGTCCCGCCGCAGCGCGACGTCATCCACCACCACCGCCTTTCTCGCGATCACCAACGGCATCAGCCAGGTAATCGCGCTGGCGGAAGCCATCGTGGCCGGTGAAAGTGCACTCAAGGCCAAGGAGGAAGGCTTCAGCGCCGGCCTGACCACAAACCTGGACGTGCTCGACGCCCAGCGGGACCTGTCCTTGTCCCGCACGAACTACCTTCGGGCCCGGTACAACTACATCCTTTCGCTCCTGCGCCTGGAAAAGGCCACCGGTGACCTGGGTGACGAGGACATCCGATTCATCAACGGCTGGCTCAGCGACCGGAACACCGCCTACCGGGACGAGGAAATCTTAAGGCACTTCCCTTTCATCAAGCCGCTCGGGTAGATCAGACGGACCGGGGGCAACCCGGCGCAGGGCAATCCGCAGGCAGGGATGGCCCATCACCCGGCCAGTTGCGCTTCTTGGCTCCCGGCGACCGCCTCCGCGCCCGGCGCATCACCCGTATCCCGTCACTGCCGGTCATGCCGACAGCGCCCGCGGCCGCACGTTCCGCCGCCGATGAAGGATGGCGTCAATTCTTCCAGAACACCGGACTGAACAGCACGAGCAGTGTAAACAGCTCGAGCCGGCCCAGCAGCATGGCCGCGATCAGGATGACCTTTCCCCCATCCGCGACATCCGCGTAGTTCTGCGATACACCGGCCAGCCCCGGTCCCAGGTTGTTCAGGCAGGCGGTAACCGCCGAGAATGCCGTGACGTGGTCGCTGCCTGTTCCGATCAGTGCCACCAGCAGGATGACGTAGCTCAGGACGTAGAGCGCGAAAAAACCCCATACCGCATTGATGACGTTTTCCTGCACCAGCTTTCCGCCGATCTTGATGGGTATGACCGCGTTCGGATGCACCAGCCGGGTGGTTTCCCGGGAACCCTGCTTGAACAGCAGAAGGAGCCGGATCACCTTGATGCCTCCGGCCGTGGAGCCGGCGCATCCGCCGATGGTGCTCATGAGGATCAGCAGCACGGGGAGGAACGAAGGCCAAAGATGGAATTCCGATGTGATGAACCCGGTGGTGGTCACCACGGAAATGACCTGCACGGCGCCGTCGACGACCGTTTCCTGCAGGTCGGAAAAGTGCTCGTACCGGTGCAATACGAAGACACTGAGCAGCGAAATGCCGGCCACAATCAACAGGTAGGTGCGGGCTTCGGGATCCTCCAGATAGGTCCGTACGCGCCTGGAGTAGAACGCGGTGTAGTGCAGCGCGAAATTGAACCCGGACAGCAGCATGAACACGCCCGCAACGAGATTGACGGCGTTGCTATCGAACCAGGCCAGGCTGTCGTCATGGGTGGAGAATCCGCCGATGGCGACGGTGGAGTACGCATGGCAGAGTGCGTCGAACCAACTCATGCCTGCCATCCGGTAGCCGAGCATGCAGGCGAGGGTCAGCGTCACGTAGACGTACCAGAGCTTCTTGGCCGTTTCCGCGATTCTCGGCGCCAGCCGGTTCTGCTTCATCGGGCCCGGCGTCTCTGCACGGTAGAGCTGCATGCCCCCGATCCCCAGCATGGGCATGACCGCCACCGCCAGCACGATGATCCCCATGCCGCCGAGCCACTGAAGCTGCTGCCGGTAGTAGAGAATGGATGGCGGGAGCCCGTCGATGCTGGTGAGTACGGAGGCGCCGGTTGTGCTGAGCCCGGACATGGACTCGAACAACGCGTCGATCACACCCAGTGACGGAGATTCCAGCAGCAACAGCGGCACCGCTCCGAGACTGGACAACACGGTCCAGAACAGCACCACGATGAGAAACCCTTCGCGAAACCGCAACTCCCTGGGGTCACGTCGCAACGGGAACCAGAACAGCAAGCCCAGACCCAGAATCAGGCAAAACGCGATGATGAAGGGCATCAGCTGGCCGTCTTTCCAGATCCAGGACACCAGCATCGGCGGCAGCATGGAGGTACTGTAAAGACCCAGCATGATGCCAAGAATACGGAATACCGGGGAGCGCACGAGTTCTGGTCCTAGAAAAAACCGGGGGTGACCTGGAACAGTTTTTCCACTTCGGGAATCCGTCGCTTGTCGATGAGGAAAATGATGATGTGATCAAGCTCCTGAACCACGACTTCGTCGTCAAGAGGAACCAGGGTGTCCTCCCGCAGAATGGCGCCGATGGTGGCGCCTTCCGGCAACTGGATCTCCGCAAGCCGCCGCCCCACCAGCTTCGAATGCCTGCGATCACCGTGCGCCACCGCCTCAATCGCCTCGGCCACACCCCGGCGGAGTGAATGGGCGGCTACCACGTCCCCCCTGCGCACCCTGGAAAGAAGCGCACTGACCGTGGACATCCGCGGGGAGATGGCGATATCAAGCACGTCGCTCTCAATCAGGTCCACGTAGGCCGGGCGGTTGACGATGGCCATGGCCCGGCGGGCGCCCAGGCGCTTGGCCAGCATGGCGGACAGGATATTAGCTTCATCCGCGTTGGTGAGCGAACAGAACAGCTCCATGCTATCGATGTTTTCCTGCCGGAGCAGTTCCTCGTCAGCGGCATCACCCTGGAGGACCATGCTGCTGCCCAGCTTCTCCGACACCAGCCTGGCCCTGTCCGCGTCACGCTCGATCAGCTTTACCTGGTATCCGGAAGTCTCCAGCGCCAGTGCCAGCTGCAGCCCGATGTTCCCGGCACCGGCCAGAATGACCTTGTTGCCAACCTCCTCAATGGTGCGGAGCTCCTGCATGACCTTGTGGATATCTTCCTGCGTGGCGATGAAAAACACCTCGTCATCCGGTTCGATGACGGTGCGTCCCGTGGGAATGATCGCGCGGTCCTGGCGGTAGATCGCAGCGACCCGGGAATTCACCGAAGGCAGATGATCCTTGAGTTCCCGCAACTGGTGACCCACCAGGGCGCCGCCGTAATAGGCCCTGAGCGCCACGAGGTGCACCTTTCCCCGGGCGAAATCGATGACCTGCAGGGCGCCGGGGAATTCGATCAGGCGACTGATCTGGTTGGTGACGATCTGTTCCGGGCTGATGATGCTGTCCACCGGAATCGCCTCGTCGCTGAACAGGGACTTATGCTGAAGGTAGTCGGGCGAGCGGACCCGGGCCATCTTGGTGGAGATCTTGAAGAGGGTGTGCGCAACCTGGCAGGCCACCATATTGACCTCATCGGAATGGGTGACCGCAAGCAGAAGATCCACGTCGGCCGCCCCGGCCTGGGCGAGCACTTCCGGGGAGGAGGCCTCGCCAACCACGGTGCGGATATCCATCCGGTCCTGCAGGCTGTCCAGCAAATGCCGGTTCTGGTCCACCAGGGTAATGTCATTGTTCTCCCGGGAGAGTATCTCGGCGATTGAGCTGCCGACCTGGCCAGCCCCGAGGATGATGATTTTCATGGACACTTTCGCGTTGCCGCCGGCCTCACGTACAGGCAGACGGGATTATAGTTTACCCAGTCGGCAATAATAAAAGCCGTCCCCGTCATGGACGCCGGGCAGTCGCTGGATCCCGTGGCGGGTGGCAAGACCGGGAATCCCGGCCAGGGGATTCACCCGGACACCGGTATGCCGCCGCAGAAATCCGTCGATTACGCCGTCATTTTCCCGGGGCATGATGGAGCACGTGACATACAGGAGCGTCCCGCCCGGAACCAGCAGTTGCCAGGCGGTTTCCAGCAGGTGTCGCTGCTGCGTTGCGAAACGCTCGAGATCCCCGGGTTGCCGACGATGGCGGATATCTGGATGTCGGCGGATCACGCCGGTTCCCGAGCAGGGTACGTCCAGCAGTATACAGTCCCAGGGATCCCATTCCCTCCAGTCTGCCAGTTCCTCAAGACCGCCTGCCCGAATATCCGCCTTGAGTCCGATTCGCCGAAGATTCTGCCGTATGCCGTCCGCGCGTTCCGGCAAATCCACGGCAGTAAGCCGGATCCCGGGCTCGCTTTCAAGGAAGGCGCATGTCTTGCCGCCCGGTGCCGCGCAGGCGTCGAGCACCCGCAATCCCGGCCGAAGGTCTATCGCCGCCACGCACAGCTGGGCGGATTCATCCTGCACCGACACCCATCCCTCCTCAAACATGGGGATGGCGCCCACACCCGAGGGACTGGCCAGGTTCATCCCCACCGGCGAATCCCGGGTGATCTCCGCACCGATGCCCCGGTCTTCCAGCAGTGCCCGGTAACCTTCCCGGGTCGTCTTCAGGGGGTTGATCCTGAGGGTCATGGGAGGACGTTCATTGAACGCGCGAAAGATCGCCCTGGCGTGGTCGGGCCAGGCCTGCTGGATCCACTGGTGCAGATGTGTCGGCAACGACATGCGCTGGGCCGGGGCCAGCTCCTCTTCGAGTTCCGTCAGGCGCCCATCGTCCCGTATGCGAAGGTAGCCGCGCAGTACGCCATTGACCAGTCCCCGGGCCCAGGCCTGGCGGGAGGCACCCAGCGCGGCAACAGACTGGTTGACGGCGGCGTGATCCGGCACGCGCATGTGGATGACCTGATAAAGTCCCGCCACCAGCAGGAAATGGATCATCCGGTCCTTCCTGCGGATGGGCTTTGAGAGCAGCGAGGAAATGATTCCGTCCAGATGGCAGTAGTGCCGGCATCCGCCGAAACTGATTTCCCGCAGTGCGCCGACCTGGTCCGGACGGACCCGTCTTTCCTGTGCCTGGAGCGTCTGGTCCAGGGAGCGGCCCTGGTCGATGACATCGCGTAACACATGGGCCGCGGCGATCTGCAGGGAGGCCCTAGCCAAGTCGTTCGCCCGCCGAAATGCCGGTACCGTTGAGAAAATCCCGCGCCTCCATGGCCCTTGCACCGGCACTTTGCAGCCTGGCCACGCGGATGGCGCCCCGGCCGCAGGCAATGACAATTCCCTCGGCGCCGGTGGACAGCACCTCTCCGGGCCCCCCCCCTGCTCCGATTCCGGGTTCCTCCCAGGCCATCAGCAACCGCAACCTCTTCCCGCGAAAGGAAGTCGAGGCCATCGGCCAGGGATTGAATGCCCGGATCCTCCGGGCAATGTCCACGGCGGAGCCGTTCCAGTGGACCCGCGCCTCTTCCGGGGAGAACTTGGCCGCGTAGGTGACCTGGTCGGGATCCTGGCCCACTGCGGGAAGCGTTGCTTCCAGAATGCCGTCGAGGTGGTCCCGGAGCAGTTGTCCACCGGCTGTGGCCAACTTGGCCTGCAATGTGCCGCCGGTATCCCGCGCGTCCACCGCCACCTCCGACCGGGCGTACACCGGGCCGTCGTCCAGACCGGCCTCCATCCGCATCAGGGAGACGCCGGTGACCGCATCCCCCGCTTCGATGGCACGCTGCACCGGTGCCGCCCCGCGCCAGCGCGGCAGCAGCGAGCCGTGCACGTTGACACAGCCCCGCGCGGGAATGGCCAGGATTGCCGGGGGCAGGATCAGCCCGTAGGCTGTCACCACCACCAGGTCAGGCTCCAGGCGGGCCAGCGTTTCCGCGGCATCCCCCTTATCCAGGTGGCGGGGCTGGCAGACCGGGATGTCCAGTGCGGTCGCAAGGGTCTTTACAGGCGACGGGGTCAGCTTCCTGCCGCGTCCGGCAGGCCTGTCCGGCTGCGTGTATACGGCCACGACCTCGACGCCTGCATGGGACGCCAGCGCCTCCAGGCTGGGTAGCGCGAATTCCGAAGTGCCAGCGAAGACGACTTTTGCTGACAAGGCGTGTCGAGCCGGTTGCGTGGAAACGCGGAAGTTTCCCTGGGGGCTGATCCGGTCAGGCCGCCTGGGCCTGCTTCTGCTCCTTCAGCAGCTTCTTCCGGACGCGGTACTGTTTCATGCGGGAGAGATAGTCCACGAAAACCTTCCCGTCCAGATGGTCCACTTCATGCTGTATGCAGATCGACAGAAGGCCGTCCGCCTCAAACTCGAACGGTTCACCGTCGACATTCATGGCCCTGACATGCACACGCTCCGCCCGTTCCACGGGGGCAAAGATCCCCGGAACGGAAAGGCAGCCCTCCTCGCACTCCCGTGTGCCTTCCAAGGGCTTGATCTCGGGATTGACGAAGACCAGAAGATCGTCCTTCTCCTCGGTTAGATCCATCACGATCACGCGCAACGGCACGTTGACCTGGACCGCCGCAAGACCGATCCCCGGCGCGGCATACATCGTCTCCGCCATGTCCGCCACCAGGGTCTTCAGTTCCTGGTCGAACTCGGTCACGGGCCTGGCGCGCTGCCGAAGCCGTTTGTCCGGGTAGACCAGGATGTCGCGTATCGCCATGATCTTCGGTTAGGATCCCAAGGGTACGATTGTAGTTTCCGGGGCCCCAAAGGTCCAGTTGACCCGAGGTAATCCCCCGGCAGGAAGGTTCCTGCGGAAAGGCCCGGCGGGACGCCGCCCCGTTCAGAACACCTCGCCGAACAGCCTGATCATCGCTGACCAGGAATCCCGGTCCGCATCCGCGTCGTATCCCACCGGAAGCCCGAACTTGCGCCCGTTTTCATCAGCCTCCCGGCTGCTGAAACCATGCATGGCGCCCGGGTGCACGATGACCTCATAGTCCGCATTCGCCGCGTCCATCTCATTGCGAAAGGCTGCCACGTCATCCATGGACACCATGGCATCCCCGCCACCATGACAGACCAGCACCCTGGCCTTCACCTCGCCCGGACCGGGTTCATGGAATGATCCAAGGGCCCCGTGGAAGCTGACTGCCGCGCCGAGAGGCATGCCGATGCGCGCCATGTGCAGTGCCATGGCGCCGCCGAAGCAGTAGCCGATGGCGGCAGTGCGCCCGGCATCCACCCGGGACTGTTCCAGCAGGGTATCCAGGCCGGCCCTGAGCCGTCCGGTGCCGGCGGCCATGTCCCCCAGCACCGCATTCATCGCGGCGCCGGCCTCGTCCGGCGTTGCGGCGGTATGACCATCCCCGTACATATCGATTGCAAGCGCGCAATATCCCTGTTCCGCCAACTGATTGGCGCGGCCACGGATATAGTCAGTCAGACCCCACCATTCATGAATCACCACAATACCCGGTCTCGGCCCTTCAAGATCGCCGTCCCAGGCCAGGTGCCCGACATGATTCGTGGTGCCGCTGCTATAGTTGATCACCTGTGACTGGAGATTCATGGCCGTATTCACTGAGAGTCTGCGATACGGCATTGTAATGACCAGCGGGCGACAAGAAAAGGTGTCTTCGGTCATACTCCCCCTGCCCGCCGATTTTTACATGGGGGCTCCCGCCTCCACTGGTTGCGTTGCAGTGGCTCTGATCTTCCGCTTCCCCCACGGATTACCCCGTAGGATTCCGGTACTGTCCGGATTCCAGGGAGCGGCCTGGTTAAGAACAAATCAGGAGTTGATCAGGAAGGTATTGAATCCGTGATACGCGACACTCGTTGGCGTCCCGTACCCTGACCCTCGATGAGAGTTTCTCCACGATCGGCAAGTAGCTTGACCTTGCCGATTTTCAAACCACTGCACGCTATACTTACGTTGTCACGGGAGTCGATCCAAAGTGCGGCTTCACGAGTTACCAGTAGCAATGGCGCAAATATGCGTGACGGTTACAAAATCGGTATGAATGCAAGAATCGGGGACCATAGTCAACTGCTACACCCGATCGGAACACGGCATTACCTGACGGTCCAACAATCGGCCCCATGTTTGGTAATTCGAAAAATTTGGCATTCGGCAAGCGTTGAAGAACCCCGCATCGGCCGGACAAGCAGAAGGTCCATCCAAGAATCTGCTTGGTCTGTTTTGACGATTCTACATATTTCATGCAACTGAATACGGTTGCATTTTCGTGCAATGGTGCCTAATAATACTTCTGAGAAAAATAATGGGAGTGCGAGGACGGTATGAGTCGGCGCGACAAACTGGTTGTCCGGCTGAGGGGCAAGCCGAAGGATTTTACCTGGGACGAGCTGGTCAGGCTGCTGGAAGGGTTGGGTTACAGCGAGGCAGCGTCCAGCAAGACGGGGGGCTCCCGACGGCGCTTTCTTCATGCCACCGCACCCACCATTGCATAAACCACATCCCGGCAACATCGTCAAGATGTATGTCATCAGGGACGTGTTGCGGGTGCTGATTGAGGAGGATCTGATATGACCACGATGCTGGAATACAGGGGTTATCTCGGCTCGATCGAGTATAGTGATGATGACGAGGTGCTGCATGGGCGGCTTGAGTTCATCCGGGACCTGGTGATCTATGAGGGCGATGACGCCAAAAGCCTCAAGGCAGCGTTTCAGGAGGCTGTGGACGATTATCTTGCGCTTTGCGAGGCCGAAGACCGCACGCCCGATGTACCGCTGAAGGGCAGTTTCAACGTGCGCCCCGGCCGCGACCTGCATCGCCGCGCGATGCTCTGTGCCAAGCGCCGGGGGATCAACCTCAACACCGTCGTCAGCGATGCGCTGCGACGCTATCTCGAACACGACGAGCATACGGTTTAAGTAAGGAAATGATCGCGGAAAGTTGACAAACAAACGATCCAATCCTGTCCCTGACATGACACATGATCATGATATTGCGTCAACACTGCAGATTCACAGCCGAACCACGATGCATCTGAACGGGTCGCGGCAGGCTCAGGAAATCTGCTCCTCGAATGGAACGAGTACGATCTCACCTGCAAGCATACGGGTCCGGGTCCCGAAACACGGTATCCCCGAAAGAAACGGAAATCACCTCTACCGGGCGTTTGGTAAGCTTCACGAGTATACGTTCGGTCATGCTTGCAGTTGTTCATAGTTCATGGCGGGTGCCTCGATACACTGGGGTGAGAGCACCAAAACCGCAATTAAGCGAACATAACCCGGGAATTGCCCGTGTCCTTCCAAGAGGGTGTTCGGCGGCTTGGAAAACGATATTATTCTATCGATTCGGTAGCAGGCTGGCTCAAGGCATAGCCGGCATAAGTGCACGACTGGCGCTTGGCGGATAGAGAAACCACAGATCATCGGTCACCTGTGCCCAGTCGACCCTGCAGGATTCGCTAATCGGTGCCGATACGGAAGAACTATTCAGGGCCTACTCCCGAACCCAGAAACATCTCCAGGATCCGGGCGTGACCGAATGCCTGGCCGC
>VYFG01000024.1:52173-87644 GCA_009842505.1 Gammaproteobacteria bacterium | reverse complement strand
GCGTTGTCCGGGGCGGCGGGAACCAGGGCGGTGTTGTCCGCCGCAGACAGTTCCGGGCCCTCCCCGTAGTCAGGTTGGACAGGGTTCTCCGCGGAAGCCGCCGCCGGCGCCACGGCGGCGGCTTCGGGTTTCGGCATGACCGCGACCTTGGGTTCGGAGATTGCGGGGACAGCGGAGCCCGCCACTGGTTCGGGTGGGCTCTTGACAATCATGGTCGCCGACAGGATGACCGCCACGACCACCAACGCCAGGCCGGCCACCGCCACCAGTCCGGCGCGCTTCCCGTACGGCCTGGAAGGGCGAAGCGGCAGATCCTTGAGATCCAGCCGGAAGGTTGGTCGCAGTCTGGCTGTCATTTTCGTTGCAATTTCACCGGAATCTGGCTCCGCCCGGGGAGTGCAACCGGCAAACCCAATCCTGGAGGGTGCATTGCCGATGGAGATGCTGACGTCGGATAAACGTCGCCGTCAGATCCAGAATCCGGATATGGAACAGTTACGTTTCATGATATCACAGGGGTTGCCGCACACGCCGCCACCGCCATTGCCACACCACCGAATCCGCGCACTTGAATGCCTCCGTCGCGGGGCGTATGGATGTACCATAGGTGGTCGCCGTATTGCATGGCAATCCGACTGACCCTACTTTACCCATTCAGCCGGTCAAGGTCAAAGAAATTGGCCGCCAAGCCGGCGCGGATTGGTGAAATTTCGATTACAGTTGGCAGTTGAGGCGACATTCCTGCAGATGAAAGAACAACACGAATCAATGACCGAACTCGGACGCGGCGCCGAGGAAATACTCCTGCTGGAAGAGCTGGAGGAAAAGCTCCGAAAGGGAAGGCCGCTGCTGGTCAAGGCCGGTTTCGACCCCACCTCGCCGGATCTCCATCTCGGCCATACGGTTCTCCTCAACAAGATGCGGCAGTTCCAGCAGTTCGGCCATACCGTGGTGTTTCTGATCGGCGACTTCACCGGGCTGATCGGTGATCCGAGCGGCAAGAGCGCCACCCGGCCCTCGCTTTCCAGGGAACAGGTCGAGGCCAATGCGGAGACCTACAAGAAACAGGTGTTCAGGATTCTGGATCCCGACCAGACCATGGTGCGCTTCAATTCCGAGTGGATGGACGCCCTCGGTGCGGACGGCATGATCAGGCTGGCTTCCCGTTATACCGTGGCGCGGATGCTGGAGCGTGACGATTTCAAGAAGCGCTTTGCGGGCAACCAGTCCATCGCCGTTCACGAATTCCTCTATCCGCTGGCCCAGGGTTACGATTCCGTGGCCCTTGAGGCGGACGTGGAACTGGGGGGAACCGACCAGAAATTCAACCTGCTGGTGGGACGGGAACTGCAGAAACAGGAGGGCCAGGAGCCCCAGGTGGTCATGACGCTTCCCCTGCTCGAGGGCCTCGACGGCGTCAACAAGATGTCCAAGTCCCTGGACAACTATGTCGGCATCACCGAGCCGCCGGACGAGATGTTCGGCAAGCTGATGTCGATTTCCGACGACCTGATGTGGCGCTATTTCGAGTTGCTCAGCTTCCGCTCCCTGGCGGAGATCTCCGAGCTTGAGGGAGAGGTGGCCGGGGGCGGGAATCCGAGGGATGTCAAGGTCAAACTGGCGCTGGAGATCGTGGAACGCTTCCATAGCAAGGGGGTTGCGAATGAGGCCTTGCTCGAATTCATCAGACGTTTCCGGAAAGGGGCGGCGCCCGAGGACATGCCCGAGGTGGGCCTGGGTGCGGGACCCGGCGGCATGCCCGTGGCCAACATGCTCAAGGAAAGCGGCCTGGTGGAATCGACGTCCGAGGGGATCCGCATGATCCGCCAGGGCGCGGTTCGCATCGACGGCGAACGCGTCAGTGACGGGAGAGCTTTGCTGAAGCCGGGTGTTCGGATCGTGGTGCAGATCGGCAAGAGGAAGTGGGCCAGGGTCAGCATCGGGGAAGCGGGTCCCTGAAGAGCCCCGGCATCATCGGGGTCCGCGTCTCCGGGTGTCCGCTGGCCCCGTTGCCGTGCCGCCCCGGTGGGGTCCGCGGAGCCCCTTGCGGCCATTCGGCCGCTGAAGAAAAAAATTATTCAAAATCAATAATATGAATCCAGCCTGTCTCTTTTTTTCACAAAATTGAAAAAAACCCGGATTGTTGTTGACGGAGGGCCTTGAATCTGTATAATTCGCGCTCCCGGATGACGGCGTTCTGCCGTTAATTCCCTGGTCTTTTACAACCAATCAAGCAGATTGTGTGGGCGCTTCGATTCGTCGGAAGTCTCTCAATCCAGAATGTGGATTCCGGTGCCTGGCACTGGAATTCCGAAAGTACTGTTCTTCGGAACAACCAACTTAACTGGAGAGTTTGATTCTGGCTCAGATTGAACGCTGGCGGTATGCTTAACACATGCAAGTCGAACGGCAGCACGAGAAAGCTTGCTTTCTTGGTGGCGAGTGGCGGACGGGTGAGTAACGCGTAGGAATCTGCCTGGCAGCGGGGGACAACTCCGGGAAACCGGAGCTAATACCGCGTACGCCCTACGGGGGAAAGATGGCCTCTTCTTGAAAGCTGTCACTGCCAGATGAGCCTGCGTTGGATTAGCTTGTTGGTGGGGTAATGGCCCACCAAGGCGACGATCCATAGCTGGTCTGAGAGGATGATCAGCCACACTGGGACTGAGACACGGCCCAGACTCCTACGGGAGGCAGCAGTGGGGAATATTGGACAATGGGCGCAAGCCTGATCCAGCAATACCGCGTGTGTGAAGAAGGCCTTAGGGTTGTAAAGCACTTTCAATTGGGAAGAAAAGCACCTGGTTAATACCCGGGTGTCCTGACGGTACCTTTAGAAGAAGCACCGGCTAACTCCGTGCCAGCAGCCGCGGTAATACGGAGGGTGCAAGCGTTAATCGGAATCACTGGGCGTAAAGCGCACGCAGGCGGCCTGTTAAGTCAGATGTGAAAGCCCCGGGCTCAACCTGGGAACTGCATTTGATACTGGCAGGCTAGAGTATGGGAGAGAGAAGTGGAATTCCACATGTAGCGGTGAAATGCGTAGATATGTGGAGGAACATCAGTGGCGAAGGCGACTTCTTGGCCCAATACTGACGCTCAGGTGCGAAAGCGTGGGGAGCAAACAGGATTAGATACCCTGGTAGTCCACGCCGTAAACGATGGGCACTAGATGCCGGGTCTATAGACGGATTCGGTGTCGCAGCTAACGCATTAAGTGCCCCGCCTGGGGAGTACGGCCGCAAGGCTGAAACTCAAAGGAATTGACGGGGGCCCGCACAAGCGGTGGAGCATGTGGTTTAATTCGATGCAACGCGAAGAACCTTACCTACCCTTGACATCCTCGGAACTTGTCAGAGATGACTTGGTGCCTTCGGGAACCGGGTGACAGGTGCTGCATGGCTGTCGTCAGCTCGTGTCGTGAGATGTTGGGTTAAGTCCCGTAACGAGCGCAACCCTTGTCCTTATTTGCCAGCGGGTCAAGCCGGGAACTCTAGGGAGACTGCCGGTGACAAACCGGAGGAAGGTGGGGATGACGTCAAGTCATCATGGCCCTTATGGGTAGGGCTACACACGTGCTACAATGGCCGGTACAGAGGGCAGCGAACTCGCAAGGGTAAGCAAATCTCAGAAAACCGGTCGTAGTCCGGATTGGAGTCTGCAACTCGACTCCATGAAGTCGGAATCGCTAGTAATCGCGGATCAGAATGCCGCGGTGAATACGTTCCCGGGCCTTGTACACACCGCCCGTCACACCATGGGAGTGGGCTGTACCAGAAGTGGCTAGCTTAACCTTCGGGAGAGCGGTTACCACGGTATGGTTCATGACTGGGGTGAAGTCGTAACAAGGTAGCCCTAGGGGAACCTGGGGCTGGATCACCTCCTTTAAAGACTTAAGGGACCGATGGCGCATCGGAGCTCCCACACAATCTGTTTGGTTATACATTTGAGTCAGTCCTCGGCAGCACCAACGGGCAGCAGGCTTGATTGCTTTCTTCGTGTCGCTGACCAGAAACGGTGAACAATCGGGTCTGTAGCTCAGTTGGTTAGAGCGCACCCCTGATAAGGGTGAGGTCGGAAGTTCAAGTCTTCCCAGACCCACCAGATTCCCAGTCCCTACGCTGCGAAAGGCCGGATCTTCTGTACGGCCCCGTCACGTCCTACATTGGAAATCTGGTCGTCATTCTCAAGCTCCGTGCTGCCTGGGCCTCGCTGGCAGCCTGATCCCCCACGATGCACGGAATGTCTGTCTCTGCCAGGGCGCGCGGCGCCAAGGGCGGGGATGCGCAGCGCCGCACATGGCAACGAAGACTAGCACTGAGGGGCCATAGCTCAGCTGGGAGAGCGCCTGCCTTGCACGCAGGAGGTCGGCGGTTCGATCCCGCCTGGCTCCACCATCTCCCTGCGGGGATGTGCGGGACTGATTCAACGCAAGCAAAAACCAAGGTCCGTTCCATCGGAATGGATTTTGGTTTTTGCCTGCGACCGGTTTTCCGGTTTTGTTCTTTTACAATTCGGGTAGTCAAAGGCACATGCGGTTGTTCCAGTCATCAAGTGGTGACCTCTCGCAACTGCATGAGTCAGTCCGGCGGCCATTATCAGCGGCTGCCGGCGAATCCATAACTCTTTTTGAGTTACGTATAGCCCTGTATGGCTGCCGCTTTGTTCAATTGGTGGCGGACTTCTTGGGGTTATATGATCAAGCGTTGAAGCGCATATGGTGGATGCCTAGGCGATAAGAGGCGATGAAGGACGTTGTAGCATGCGATAAGCCTCGGGGAGCTTGCAAACTAGCTATGATCCGGGGATTTCCGAATGGGGAAACCCACCCGCTTGCGGGTATCTTGCACTGAATACATAGGTGCAAGAGGCGAACCCGGGGAACTGAAACATCTAAGTACCCGGAGGAAAAGAAATCAACCGAGATTCCCTTAGTAGCGGCGAGCGAACGGGGACCAGCCCTTAAGTCCGGCACCGAGTTAGTGGAACGATCTGGAAAGTTCGGCCATAGACGGTGATAGCCCAGTACATGAAAACTGGTGTCGGATGAAATCGAGTAGGGCGGAGCACGTGAAACTCTGTCTGAACATGGGGGGACCATCCTCCAAGGCTAAATACTACTTATCGACCGATAGTGAACCAGTACCGTGAGGGAAAGGCGAAAAGAACCCCTGTTAGGGGAGTGAAATAGAACCTGAAACCGTATGCGTACAAGCAGTGGGAGCTCCTTCGGGAGTGACTGCGTACCTTTTGTATAATGGGTCAGCGACTTACATTTTGTAGCAAGGTTAACCGTATAGGGGAGCCGTAGAGAAATCGAGTCTTAACAGGGCGTTCAGTTGCAAGGTGTAGACCCGAAACCGGGCGATCTAGCCATGGCCAGGTTGAAGGTCGGGTAATACCGACTGGAGGACCGAACCAACTAATGTTGAAAAATTAGTGGATGAGCTGTGGCTAGGAGTGAAAGGCTAAACAAGCCCGGAGATAGCTGGTTCTCCCCGAAAACTATTTAGGTAGTGCCTCGTGACTTACTCCAGGGGGTAGAGCACTGTAATGGCTAGGGCTGCATCTCGCGGTACCAAACCATCGCAAACTCCGAATACCTGGAAGTACTATCACGGGAGACAGACGGCGGGAGATAAGTTTCGTCGTCGAGAGGGCAACAGCCCAGACCACCAGCTAAGGTCCCCAAACACATCTCAGTGGGAAACGATGTGGGAAGGCTCAGACAGCCAGGATGTTGGCTTAGAAGCAGCCATCATTTAAAGAAAGCGTAATAGCTCACTGGTCAAGTCGGCCTGCGCGGAAGATATACCGGGGCTCAAGATGTGTACCGAAGCTGTGGATGCCGCAAGGCATGGTAGGGGAGCGTTCTGTAAGTCTGTGAAGGTGGACCGTGAGGTCCGCTGGAGATATCAGAAGTGCGAATGCTGACATGAGTAGCGATAATGCGGGTGAAAAGCCCGCACGCCGAAAACCCAAGGTTTCCTGCGCAACGTTAATCGACGCAGGGTTAGTCGGCCCCTAAGGCGAGGCAGAAATGCGTAGTCGATGGGAATCAGGTTAATATTCCTGAACTTTTTATAGCTGCGATGGGGTGACGGAGAAGGCTAGGCTAGCCGGCTGTTGGATATGCCGGTTTAAGCATGTAGGTTGGAGACTTAGGAAAACCCGGGTCTCCTCAAGACTGAGATGTGATGACGATCTCCTTTACAGGAGAGAAGTAGTTGATGCCATGCTTCCTGGAAAAACCTCTAAGCTTCAGGCTATGAAGAACCGTACCCTAAACCGACACAGGTGGGTGGGGTGAGAATCCTAAGGCGCTTGAGAGAACTCTGGTGAAGGAACTCGGCAAAATGACACCGTAACTTCGGGAGAAGGTGTGCCCCTTGTACGTGAAGGCCCTCGCGGCCGGAGCGGAAGGGGGTTGCAATAAAATGGTGGCTGCGACTGTTTACTAAAAACATAGCACTCTGCAAACTCGCAAGAGGACGTATAGGGTGTGACGCCTGCCCGGTGCCGGAAGGTTAAGTGATGGGGTTAGCTTCGGCGAAGCTCTTGATCGAAGCCCCGGTGAACGGCGGCCGTAACTATAACGGTCCTAAGGTAGCGAAATTCCTTGTCGGGTAAGTTCCGACCTGCACGAATGGCGTAACGATGGCCACACTGTCTCCACCCGGGACTCAGTGAAATTGAAATTGCTGTGAAGATGCAGTGTACCCGCGGCTAGACGGAAAGACCCCGTGAACCTTTACTACAGCTTCACACTGGACTTTGAACAAGTATGTGCAGGATAGGTGGAAGGCTTCGAAGCGGAGACGCCAGTCTCTGTGGAGCCACCCTTGAGATACCACCCTTGCTTGTTTGGGGCCCTAACCGAGGCCCGTTATCCGGGTCCGGGACCGTGTGTGGCGGGTAGTTTGACTGGGGCGGTCTCCTCCTAAAGAGTAACGGAGGAGCGCGAAGGTACTCTAAGTACGGTCGGAAATCGTACGGTTAGTGCAAAGGCATAAGAGTGCTTGACTGCGAGACAGACACGTCGAGCAGGAACGAAAGTTGGTCTTAGTGATCCGGTGGTTCTGTATGGAAGGGCCATCGCTCAACGGATAAAAGGTACTCCGGGGATAACAGGCTGATACCGCCCAAGAGTTCACATCGACGGCGGTGTTTGGCACCTCGATGTCGGCTCATCACATCCTGGGGCTGAAGCGGGTCCCAAGGGTATGGCTGTTCGCCATTTAAAGTGGTACGCGAGCTGGGTTTAGAACGTCGTGAGACAGTTTGGTCCCTATCTGCCGTGGGCGTCGGAGACTTGAGAGGATCTGCTCCTAGTACGAGAGGACCGGAGTGGACGTACCCCTGGTGTTCCAGTTATCATGCCAATGGTATTGCTGGGTAGCTAAGTACGGACGGGATAACCGCTGAAAGCATCTAAGCGGGAAACCCTCCTCAAGATTAGGTCTCCCGGGACTCCGGTCCCCTGAAGGGTCGTTGAAGACTACAACGTTGATAGGCTGGGTGTGGAAGTTCAGTAATGGATGAAGCTAACCAGTACTAATTACCCGTGAGGCTTGATCATATAACACCCAAGAGGTCTGGCATTTTTGTCAATTGACCTGGGGTGTACGTAACCCTAAAGAGCATATTTGACTACCCGAATTTGCGTTCATGATCGTATTTTCATCGTGAACGCATCCCAGTTTGCCTGGTAGGCATAGCGAGCGGGTACCACCTGATCCCATCCCGAACTCAGAAGTGAAAACGCTTAGCGCCGATGATAGTGTGGGGCCTCCCCATGTGAAAGTAGGACACTGCCAGGCATTACATTCGAAAACCCCATCCGACCGGACGGGGTTTTTTGTGTCCCGGTTACCGCAGGCAACAATGACCGGGGACGGCATGGGCGCAGCACCGCCCGCCGGGCACCGGAATTGACCATGACTTCGGAAATATCATAGTATTTCCTTCCACGGGACCTCCCGTAAAACGCCTCGTTAGAATGGCGTTATGCATGACACCCTCTTCAGCGGCATTCTGTTGGGCCATCCGATCTCGATCCGTGCTGCATACTGTCGCATGCCCGGTTGTCGGGCAGTGATGCAGCAATGACTGAACTCTTTGCAGGGGTTGTGGGCGGGCTCGGCCTGTTCTTTGTGGGGATGTGGTTTCTCACGGAGAATCTCAAGGCATTGGCGAGCCGGCGCCTGGGCAGGGCCGCATCCCGGTGGACCGAAAACCGGTTCCCGGCACTGCTTTGGGGGGCGCTTGCCGGCAGCGTGACCCAGAGCATGTCCGCGCTGACCTTCATCGTGGTCAGCATCCTTCGGTCCGGATTGGTCAAGACCCAGGGGGCGCTCGCCCTGATTCTGGGCGGAGGCTTCGGCGTGACGGTCCTGGTCCTGATCGTTACCCTGGATATCGGGGTGCTTGCGTTCTATGTCCTCGGCCTGTCCGGCATGGTCGTGGTCGCGGGGAAACCCGCTCGCTACAGGCACCTGGCGGCGTCGTTCCTCGGCGGCGCCATGATCATCATCGGCCTGGTACTGCTCAGGGATGCCGCGGCACCCCTAGCCGAACAGCCCTGGTTCAGGGACATGCTGGAGGCGTCCGGGAATTCCCTGGCCGCTGCATTTCTGGCCGCCGTCTTCCTGACGTGCGTCGTCCGGTCCGCCAGCGTGGTGGCAGTCTTCGACATCATTCTGGCGGGCGCTGGCATCCTTTCCGCCGACCAGGCCATCATGGCCATGTATGGGAGCGTGCTTGGTTCAGGTGTCATCGTCTATCTGCTATCGGCGGGCCTCACGGGCCGCTCGCGGCAGGTTGCCATGTACCTGGTGGGCTACAGCATCCTGGTCTGTGCGGTGCTGGTCCCGCTGCTGTATTGCGAGATTCTCTTCGACATCCCGCTGGTCAAGGCGCTGGTTCTGTCCGTCGATCTGGACCTGGAGCAGCAGTTGGCCCTGATCTATGTTCTTGCCGGCGTAATCCTTGTGCCGGTCATGCTGGCCAGCCTCGATTGGTCGGTCCGGATGCTTGAGTCGATGTGGCCCACCGACCAGGTCGACGAGTTGTCCCGGCCCCGTTTCATTCACGGCCATGCCTCCGTGGACGTCGACACCTCCCTGGTGCTCGTCGACCTGGAACAGAGGCGCCTGATGAAGAGCCTGTCACTGTATTTCAATGCCGTGCGTGAAGGCGAAAGCGTCGGTCCGCTGCGGGATTCCTCCCGGAAGCTGCTCGCCGACGTCGGCGGGTTTCTGGACGACCTGCAGGCGCTGCATCCCATGCAGGGCGTCGAGAACCGCGATGCGATGCGCAGCCGCCAGAAGCTCCTCGGCTGGTTGGAGAATGCCCTGGGGGACCTGGGCGAGACCCTGGCCGGCATCGGCAACCGGTCCGCCCTCGCCCAGTTCAAGGAGGTCACCTGCGAAAGCGTGGACGGGGTTCTCCTGTCCATGATCGAGGCGATGGAAACCAACGACGAGGCGACCTGGGAAATCGCGAAACAGCTGACCGGGGACCGCAGCAAGATGATGCGCGACTTTCGGGTCCAGTATCTGGAGATGGATCCGCCGCTGGAAAATCTTGAGCAAATCGACATCCTCCTGATCACGAACTCGGTTGAAGAGGTATTTTTCCTGCTGTCCAAGGTGGAGAAGGAATTCAATCCGGCTTTCCAGGAGGAGCATGTCCCCCACGCCTGATTTGCCGAGGCGATGTCCGGCCCGGCCCATGGGCCGATCCTGCCTCCGGCGGAGCGGGTTATGGATGGGCACGGGACTGCAGGCACTGCTGATCCCGGTCATCCTCGCCCTGGCGGCGCCCGCGGGATTCGCCGGGGAGATCCGCATCGCGACCTGGAACCTGGAGCATCTGGACGACACGGAAGGGGAGGGCTGTGTGGGGCGGAAACGGGCCGACTACCGGGCGCTCGGGGAAAGGATCGCTGAACTCGACGCGGATGTCGTCGCCTTCCAGGAGGTGGAGAACCCGGCAGCGGCGCGCCGCGTCTTCCCCGGGGCGGACTGGCATGTGGAGATGTCCTCCCGCCCGGCGATGGATCCGCCCCGTCCTTGCCGGGAAAATCCCGCGATGAGCCTCGGGCATCTCGGGACGGGTTTCGCCATCCGCAGGGGGATTTCGTACCGGCGGCACGGCGACCTGGCGGATCTGGGAATGGGGAACCCGTTCCAGCGCTGGGGCACCGACATCACGGTGGGGGTGGACGGGCGCGAACTTCGCCTGCTGTCGGTTCACCTGGCATCCGGCTGCTGGAGCAGGAAGCAGGACGGGGAGAGTCGCCGCAGGAACACCTGCGCGATCCTCCGCGGCCAGATGAGGAGCCTCAGGGCCTGGGCAGACGCGCGCAGGGCAGAGGGCGCGGCCTTCGTCATCCTGGGGGATTTCAACCGTCGGCTGGCTCTGCCCGGCGACTGGGCATGGCGCCTGCTGTCACCGCCCGGGGCGCCGCTCCGCTTGCTGACCCGGGGTGTGGCCTCCCGCTGCAATCCCCGGTACCCGGCGTTCATCGACCACCTGGTCGCGGGCGGCGGGGCCGGTGCGCTGCAGGTGCAGGGCTCGTTCGGTGAACTGCCGCGCCGGGGGCGGCATCCCGACCATTGCGCGGTCTGGGCGGACTTCCGGTAGCGCCGCCGGGCCCGGGTTACGCCACTTCCGACATCACCCGGCCGGCACGGTCTTTGCCGGTCCGGATCGCCTCCTGGTTGTAGGCGGCCAGGGTGGCCTTAAACATCGCGCCCACGGTGTCCTGGCTGGTAGCCACACCCACCTGCAGATGCCCGTCGATATCCATTTCCACGTAGGCGATGGCTTCCGCCCTGGTACCCGCGGACATCGCATGCTCGGTATAGTTGAGGATGCGGAGCTTGCTCCCGGTCCGCTTCTCAAGGGCGTCCACAAACGCCCCCAGGGTGCCGAAGGCCTCGCCGCTGATCTCCACTGAACCGTCGCGCGTGCGGAGTTCCGCGGTCACCGAGTCGCCGGATTCCTCCTTGGTCATGGAGAATTTCTTCAGCGCATAGGGCTGGTCATGGCCCATGTAGACCTGCTGGAACAGGTTCCAGATCTCGTCCGGGTTCAGTTCGCGCTCGCGGTCCTCGGCCAGCTTCTGCACATCCTGGCTGAACCGGATCTGCAGCCAGCGGGGCAACTCCACGCCGTAATTGGTCTGCAAGACATAGGCCACGCCGCCCTTGCCGGACTGGCTGTTGATTCTCACCACATCCTGGTACGTGCGGTCCACGTCCCGGGGATCGATGGGCAGGTAGGCGATGTCCCAGATGCCGTCGTCCTCCGCCTCGAGACACTTCTTGATGGCGTCCTGGTGGCTGCCGGAAAACGCGGTGAACACCAGCTCGCCGGCATAGGGGTGGCGCGGATGCACCGGCAGGCCGTTGCATTCGGTCACGCATTGCACGATCTCCGGCATGCGGGAGAGGTCGAGTTCCGGGTTCACGCCCTGGCTGTAGAGGTTCATCGCCATGGTGACGATGTCCATGTTGCCGGTGCGCTCACCGTTGCCGAGGAGGGTGCCCTCAATACGGTCCGCGCCGGCCATGGTGGCCAGTTCCGCCGCCGCCACCGCGCAGCCGCGGTCATTGTGGGTATGCAGGCTGATGGTGACCTCCTGCCGGGAGGGCAGGCGGTCGCAGAAATACTCCACCTGGTCGGCGAAGATGTTCGGCGTCGTGGCTTCCACCGTGGCCGGCAGATTGAGAATCACCTTCTGACCGTTTTCCGGTTCCCAGACCCGGCAGACGGCCTCGCAGACCTCGATGGAGAATTCGGGTTCGGTCTGGGAGTAGCTTTCCGGCGAATACTGGAAGGTCCATTCCGTATCCGGATATTTCTTCGCGTATTCCTTTACCCAGGTGGCGCCGTCCACGGCGATCTGGCGGATCTCGTCCCTGGACATCCTGAACGCCTTCTCCCGCTGCACCCGGCTGGTGGAATTGTAGACATGCATGATGGCGCGCCCGACCCCATCCAGGGACTCGTAGGTCCGCGCGATCAGGTGCTCCCTGGCCTGGGTCAGCACCTGGACCGTGACATCGTCCGGTATCCGTTCCTCCTCGATCAGCTTGCGGGCGAAATCGAATTCCACCTGGGCGGCGGCGGGGAAGCCGATCTCGATCTCCCTGAACCCGCAACGCAGCAGCAGTTCCCAGAACCGCATCTTCTTCGGGATGTTCATGGGATCGATCAGGGCCTGGTTCCCGTCCCGCAAATCGACGCTGCACCAGGTCGGCGCCCGGGTCAGCGCGCGGTCCGGCCAGCGCCGGTCGCGCTTGTCGGGTCCGAACCGTTCGGTGGGATATTTTCGATGGTCAAAGGATTTCATGGCTGCGCTTGATGCAGTTCCCGAAGGGCTTGGCATTTTATCGGGAATTCTTGAGTATTTGACACCATTTTGGCGATAAATTTGCAATATATAGGTGAATATATAATAGAATAACGAATAATTTGGTGAAATAGACTATTTTTCATATCATGAATCTGGACGCAACTGACAGAAAGATCCTCCGCATCCTGCAGCAGGATGCGCGCATCAGCAACCTGGACCTCGCGGCGAAGATCAACCTGTCGCCAACGCCCTGTGCCCGCCGGGTCCGCAGGCTGGAGGAGATGGGGTGCATCATGGGCTCAACGGTGCTGCTGGATCCGGAAGTGCTCGGCCTCAACCTGACTTCCTATCTCGCGGTGGCCATGGAGCGTCACACGAACGAGCAGTTCGAGAAGTTCGAAAGCCAGGTGGTGAAATTCCCGGAAGTCGTGGGCTGCAGCGTGGTGACCGGACGTTCGGAAGACTACCTGCTCAAGGTGGTGGCGCGGAACATGAAGCACTACGAGGAATTTCTGCTGGGGCGGCTGAGCCGCCTGCCCGGGGTGACCAACCTGCACTCGAGCTTCGAGTTGCGCAACGTGATACCCAACAAGGGGCTGCCCGTCGACCTGTAGCGGCGAGTGCCCTGACGGGCAACCCCGCCGTCAGAGCGGCTGCAGGCCGAATTCCGCCTCGATCCCGGGTCCCGGGGCAAGGGTGTGATCCGGGGCATGCTCCTGCAGGATCGCCCGTGTCCGCCGGATGGCCAGGTCCCGGATGTCCGGACTGCCGGCGTCCTCCCACTCCCCCGGGGGACGCCTGTCGGCCAGGGCAGGGTACAGGAAATCCGACTTCATCCGCGCCATGGTCAGGGCCTCGCCGAGGAAATGCCCCGTCCCGGTCGCCACCCGGTCGATATCATCCAGCGCCAGGGTCTCGGGGGACACCTCCACCTGCCTGAGGCTGCTCAGGATGGCGCCCAGCATGTCGTTGTCGATGACGTAGCTTTCCAGGGCGCAGCCCATCAGGCTGGCCTGCATGCCGCAGGCCTGGGTGATCAGATTGCTCCCCGCCTGCGCCGCCAGGACGACCGACAGCGACTTCTCGTAGCCGCTCTGGGCATCCGCAATCTTGCTGTCGGCGGCGCCGGCAATGGACACGCCGGGCAGGTTGTAGTATTGCGCCATCTGGGTCGCGGCCGCCATGACCATGGCCTGCTCCCCGCCGCCGCCGCTCATGGCCCCGGTCCGCAGGTCGGTGATCATGGGCTTGGCGCCGAACAGCACCAGGGCGTCCGGGTTCACCAGCCAGGCGACGATCATCCCGGCCAGGGCTTCCGCGACGGTTTGCGCCAGCGACCCCGCCAGGCTCACCGGGGAGGAGGCGCCGACCTGTCCGAAGACGTTGGCATGGGCCGGAATGCCATGCAGCGCCGCCGCCTCGATCACCGCCACGGCGTCCTGTGCAAACCGGAGCGGCGGGGTGACGTGATTGATGTTGAGGGACAGGAAGGGGCGCTCGATGAAGTGTTCGCGGGAACCCGCCAGCCGGTAGCACATCGCGGCGATTTCACGGACATGTTCTGGATGCGACGCGCTGACGCAGACATGCTTGGCGGTGCCCTTGAGGCAGGCCCAGGCGGTGTTGAGGTCCAGGCTGCGCTCGTCCGGCATGTCCCGGGCCACCAGGGAGCGGCTGAAAAAATGCACGTTGGGCAGCGCGTCCACCAACCTGGCGGCATCGTACAGGTCCCTGAGCGTGGCGTCCCGGTACCGGCGGGTTTCCATGTCCAGGATGGAGGGTGCCGCACCGCCCGATCCCATGTGCACCCGCCGGCTGGACAGCCGGAGCGCGTGTTCCGGCCGTTGTCCGTGCAGGGTGAAGTTCCGCCGCATGCCCTCCAGTGCGCGCCGGACCAGGGGTTCGGGAAAGCAGAGGCGGCCGCGGTCGAGCCTGCCCCCCGCCGCCACCACGCGCTCTACGGTCGCTTCGGGGGCATGGGAAAGTCCCGTGCGCTCGAGAATGGCCAGCACGCCCTGGTGGATCACCTCCAGGTCGGATTCAGGTAGCGGCTGGTAACGCCCCGCCGGCATCCCGGGCCATACGGGCCGCGGACCATCGCCGGCCCCGCCGGTCTGCGTGAGCCCCTGCCGCTCTCCCCGCCGGGTGCCGCGCCGGCCCCGTCCCGGCTTTTGCCGATCGTCCGTAATCATGTGCCAGGCAACTGGGTTGGTGGAAAATTCATGTGACGGAATGGTTCAGCCGGCCGGGGTGCCGGCGATTACCGCGCTTTCTCCGGGAACAGCCCCGGCATCCAGCGTAAAGCCAGTTTCGCCGGGAAAGCCAGATGGAGCGGAGCGCGGGAGCTTGCCGATGTCAGCGCTCCCCGAACGATGAGGGCGGATGTGATCCGGCGGGCGGACCGCTCGCTTGCACCGAGCAGCCTTGCGACATCACCCCTCGGCAACTCGCCCCGGTAGAGCACCGCTTCAAGCACCTGCCCGGACTTCGGGGGAAGCGTGGACGCCCTGATTTCCTCTTCGGCCCAAACCAGCAGGCGCGTGCGCAGACGGTCCGGTTGCATCAGTCCTTCCATGAAGTCCACCTGGTCGATACAGGTTCCGAGGAAGAATCTCGTGAATTCACCCAGCGCTTCCTCACTCAGGCTGCCGCGCCCGTCGAGATCGTTGCGGCGCGGAAGATCGCAGGCAGCAAGTAGGCCCTTGTAGTCGTCCACATAGCGCGCCAGTCCCCGCGCGATCGACCAGATACCACCGGTATCCAGCGTCTCTGACAGCATCGCATGGGACATCAGGCGAGCGACCCGTCCGTTGCCGTCAATGAACGGGTGTATCCACGCAAGACGGTGATGCGCGGCGGCGGCGGCGAGAATGCGGTCAGTCTGGCCAAGATCGCGGTATGCGGTCTCGAAGCGCATCATGAAGCGGGACACGGCACCGGGGCTGACCGGAATATGGCGGCCCACCCTGACATCGCGCTGCCGGAACTCGCCGGGGATCACCTCGATGCGCTCCCTCGTATCCGGGTACTCGACCCGGAGGAGTTCCTCCGGCAGCAGTGCGCAGAATCGGCGATGGGTTTCCTGTAGGCCTTCGGAAGTCGTGGTCCGGCCCTTAAGCCCTCCTTCGTCAATCCATCTCTGGACAGTGATATGCGCCCTGGCCTCAAGTTGCAGGTTTCTTTTTTCCGGGTCGGCGCTGTAGTCGTCCCTGAGTGCCCTTTCAATATCGATCGGATGGGTATCGTGTCCTTCGATCAGGTTGCTGTAGTAGCAGTTCACTGTCCGGACCAGCCCGGTCAGCGCGGTCAACACGCCGCCTGGCAGTCCGTGCCGGAAACCTGCCGCACGCCCGGCAAGTTCGATCGCAAGGTCGGTGAGCACGGTGCGCAGCCGTGAGCCTTCGCCCACGCGCATCGGCTCCATCAGGCCGATAGTTTCTCCCCGGTCTTGGACGGTGTTCATTATGGCCGGTTTTATAGCCGCTTCCCCGCTCATTCTCGTTTCACAAATAATTGCATTTTTATCATACAGTTATTATGCGATAAATCTCTATAATTGTCGTTCGGATGGCCGGCATATTGGCCGCTTTACAGGCCGTTTCCAGGTAAGGTTTTCCGGCGGAAATCCGGAATTTACAGGGGCGTCCGGCCTTGCCGAGTAGGGTGGTCGAGAATTGCCCCGGCATTGCCGGGTTTCAACCATCCGGCGTTCTGTCCGTCGCGCAATTCTGGCGACCTTCCGGAACTTCCCGGCACGGCGTTTGCCGCCGCCGGGGCCGCCATCAGGGGATGTGATGCGTTCGGGCCGCCATCCGGTCCTCAGGCGCGGAAGGCGCCGGGCACGGGCCGGCTCCCTTCCGAAGTGATGCCGGGGCCGGCAATCTGTCCGCCCTTCGGGGGAATGGTGTTGCCTGCCAGGAATCCGCCGGACTGTCGGCTCCAGAGATCGGCGTACAGTCCGCCCCACGTGAGCAGTTCCTGATGGGTGCCCGTCTCCATGATACTGCCCCGGTCCATGACGACCAGCCGGTCCATCTGGGCGATGGTGGAGAGCCGGTGCGCGATGGCGACGACGGTCTTGCCGACCATGAGCGTGTACAGGCTCTCCTGGATGGCCGCCTCCACCTCGGAGTCGAGCGCACTGGTGGCCTCGTCCAGAACCAGGATCGGGGCGTTTTTCAAAAGGACCCTGGCGATGGCGATTCGCTGGCGCTGTCCGCCGGACAGCTTGATGCCCCGCTCACCCACGTGGGCCTCGTAGCCCTTGCGCCCGTCCGGGTCCTCCAACCCCAGGATGAAGTCATGAGCCCTTGCCTGTTTCGCCGCCGCGACCACCACGTCCATGTCGGCATCCGGCGACCCGTACCGGATATTGTCGATCACGGACCGGTGCAGGAGGGACGTGTCCTGGGTCACCATGCCGATCTGTGCCCGCAGGCTGTCCTGGGTGACTCCGGCGATATCCTGTCCGTCGATTTCGATGGCACCCGACTCGGCATCGTAGAACCGGAGGAGGAGGTTGACCAGGGTGGACTTGCCAGCACCGGAGCGCCCGACCAGGCCGATCTTCTCGCCTGGGGAAATCTCCAGGGAAAAATCCGCGATCACGCCGCCGGTGCCCGGATCCAGGTCCTTGCCGTAGTTGAAGTAGACGTTGCGGAAGCGGACCTGTCCGCCGTTCATGTGCAGGGAGGTCGCATCCTTGCGGTCGGTGATGGCGATGTCGCGGGAAATGACGTCGATCCCGTCCTGGATGATGCCGATGTTTTCAAAAAGGCCGGCGATTTCCCAGAGGATCCACTGCGACATGCCCTGCATGCGCATGACCAGGCCCATGGCAAAGGCGATGGCGCCCACGGTGACCGCATCCTGGTGCCAGAGCAGGATCGAGGTGGCACCCACGAGGAACAGCAGGCCCGCGTTGAGCCAGTTGAGCACCACCGTGAGCAGGGCCGACAGGCGCATCTGCTGGTATACCGTGTCGAGGAATTCGGTCATGCCCTCGCGGGCGTATTCATCCTCGGCATTGCTGTGGGAGAACATCTTCACGGTGGTGATGTTGGTGTAGCTGTCAACGACCCGGCCGGTGACCATGGAACGGGCTTCCGCCTGTTCCATGGAGATGCGGCGCATGCGGGGAATGAAGTAGCGCAACGTGAAGATGTATCCCGTGAGCCACAGGAGCATGGGCGCGGTCAGCCTGAGATCGCTGGTGGCGAACAGCACCATGGCGCCGGTGAAATAGACCGCGACGTAGAGAAGCACCTCGGTGATCTTGATGACGGCGTCGCGGATCCCCAGGGAGGTCTGCATCATCTTCGTCGCCACCCGCCCGGCGAAATCACTCTGGAAGAAGTCCACGCTCTGGCGCAGCAGATAGCGGTGGGCCTGCCAGCGGGTGCGCATGGCGAAGTTGCCGAGGAGCCCCTGGTGCACGATACCCTCGTAGACGAACTTGAGGGCGGGCAGCAGGACCAGCACCAGGATCCCGATCGCGATCAGCCTGGTGCGGTAGGTGTCCCAGAAGTTCTCCCGCTGGGAGGTCGCCAGCCAGTCCACCAGGTTGCCGACGAAGGAGAACAGGTAGACCTCAATGAGGGAGATGACGATGGAAAAGGTCGCGCTCGCCAGCAGCAGCGGCCAGAAGGGGCGGGTGAAGTAGGCGACGAATCCGAACAGCGTGTCCGGCGGCTTGTCGGGCAATTCCTCCGGAAAGGGCGGACAGTAGCTTTCCAGCCAGGTGTTGAAGCGGCCGACCAGGTCGTTCAGGGTGTTCATGCGCCCGCCTCCCTGAGGATCCTGATCGGCGGCTGCGCCAGGATGCGGCGGCTGCTCCAGATGCCCGCGAGCCCGATCAGCAGCGCGGACAGGGGCGGCACGAGGGCCCACGCCCACCAGGTCGGCGAGTACTCCAGTTCGAAGATCCGCCAGTAGAGCACCGCGATCACGAGTTCCGCACCCAGCACGCCGATGAGGCCGGCGAGCAGGCCCATGCTGGCGAATTCGCTCCACTGGTTGATGTGGAGCAACCCACGGCCGGCGCCGAGGGTCCGTACCAGGGCCCCCTCCTGGAGGCGCTCGTTCATGCTGGTGTGGATCGCCGAGAGGGTCACCACGAATCCCGCCACCAGGACGAACAGGAGAATGGACTCCACCGCCAGTATGACCTGGCCGATGATGGTCTTGATCTGCCTGAGTACGGCGTCGACCTCAAGCAGGGTGATGGAGGGAAAGGACCGCATCATGTCCACCAGCAGCTTTTTCCGCTCGGGTTCGAGAAAGAAGCTGCCGATCCAGCTGGCGGGCAGGGTGTCCAGGGCGCCGGGATTGAAGACCATGTAGAAATTGGGATTGAAATTGTCCCATTTCACGCGGCGCAGGCTGACGACCTTGGCCGTCCAGTTGCGGTCGCCGGTGAAGAACGTGAGTTCATCCCCGATGGCGATCCCCAGGCGCTCGGCCAGTTCGTCCTCCACCGATACGCGCGTGTGCCCCCGGTCGCCGGCCTGCCACCACCTGCCCGCCGTCAACCTGTTGTCCGTGGGCAGTTCCTCCGACCAGGTGAGGTTGAGTTCGCGGTTGATGCTTTCATCCTCCCGATCCTCCTTGCTCACGTGGTCCCTCACCGGCGTGCCGTTGATCCGGATCAGCCGGCCGCGGACGACCTGGTACAAGGGGCCGGCATCGATTCCCCGGCGCGCGGTGAATTCGGCCCAGGGTTCGGTTTCATGGACCTGTATGTTGAGCACGAAATGGTTGGGCGCGTCTTCCGGCACCGTTTCCTGCCAGGTGGTGATGAGTTCCGTGCGCAGCATCAGCACCACCAGCATGGCCATGATGGTCAGGCCGAAGGCCATCGTCTGGGCCACGGTCTCCCGGCGCCGGCGCAGGAAGTTCCGGACCCCCGCGCGGACCTGGACCGGGATCAGCGGAAGCGACCGGGCCAGCAGGCGGAATATGCCGACGATTCCCAGGGCGACGACGGCGATCACCACGACGCTGCCCCCGGTCATTCCCAGGGTCAGGATGATGTTGCCGGTGTAGATCCACATCAGGGTCACGATCAGCGTCAGCGTCACCCCGTAAACCAGGCGTGCGGACAGGGACAGCGGCGTCAGGTCCTTCCGGAGCACCCGCTGGGGAGGCACCGCGCGCAGCCTGAGGACGGAGGGCAGGGTGAAGCCGAGCAGCACCACGAAGCCGAGGAACATGCCCGACAGCACCGGCTCGATACCGATGCCCGGAATGTTCTCGGGCAGCAATGAACCCAGCACCATGATCAGGCCGGCCTGGGAGAGCCAGCCCACCAGGTTGCCAAGGACGCCTCCCGCCAGCGCCAGCAGCAGCAGTTGCAGGACATAGATGCCGAGAATGTCGTTCTGGCTGCATCCGAGGCAGCGCAGCAGCGCGCTGGTGTCGTAATGTCTTTCGCTGTAATGGCGGCCGCTGTTGGCGACGGCCACTGCGGCCAGCAGCAGCGCCACCAGGCTGGCAAGGCCGGTATACTGCTTCGCCTTGTCCAGCGCTTCGCTCAGCGCGGGCCGGTCCTCGTCGAGATTGCGGATGTGCTCCCCGGGGTTGAGCCGCAGCTCCAGCCAGGCGCGAAACCTGGATACCTGAACCGCGTCGCCCGCGAACAGGTCCCGGTACCATACGCGGCTGCCGGGCTGGATGACGCCGGTCTCCTCGAGGTCGGCCTGGTTGATCATCACCCGGGGGTTGAAGCTGTAGAAGTTGTTGCCGCGGTCGGGCTCGTAGGTCAGCACCCGGCTCACCCGGAATCCGGACTCCCCGATGGTGATTTCCTGTCCGAGTTCGATGCCGAGGGCATGGAGCACCCGGGCCTCCACCCAGGCCTCGCCGCGCCCGGGGCCGCTTTGCACCGCCTCCTCGGCGCCGTAGAGTTCGCGGGTCACCCGGAGGCTGCCCTTCAGGGGGTAGCTGTCGCCCACGGACTTCACCGACACCAGGAGAATGTCTTCACCGGTGCCCGCCACCGTGAAGAACCGCTGGGTGCTTGCGGTCTCAATGTCCAGGCGGGCCGCCTCCTCGCGCACCGCGGGGTCGAACGGACGGCTGCTGGACATCACCAGGTCGCCGCCGATGACATGCTGGGCATTGATCGTCATGCCGCGGCTGATGCGGTCGGCGAAATGGCCGATCGCGGTGTGGCTGCCGATGGCCACCACCAGGGCAAGCAGGAGTATGGACAGCTCGCCGCTACGCCATTCGCGCCACAGGAGGCGGGGCGACAGTGCCAGGACCTGGGACGGCCTCATCGGCGCACCGTCCGTCCGTCCGGCAGGAAGGGCCCGTGCCGTCCCCGGTTCACGAGGAATACAACCGCCCGGCTTCCATGTTGACGCAGCGGCCGCAGCGGCCGGCCAGCTCGGCATCATGGGTGACGAGCACCAGGGTGGTGCCGTGCTCCGCGTTAAGAGCGAACAGAAGGTCCGCCACGCGGCGCCCGTTCTCGGTGTCTAGGTTGCCGGTGGGCTCGTCGGCGAACAGGATATCGGGCCGGGTGACGAATGCCCGGGCGATCGCGACACGTTGCTGCTCGCCGCCGGACAACTGGAGCGGATAATGCGTGACGCGTTCGCCGAGACCCACCCGTTCCAGAATTTCCGTGGCCCTGGGGCCGGCATCGTCCGCGCCGGTGATTTCCAGGGGCAGGCTCACGTTTTCCAGGGCCGTGAGGTTCGGCAAAAGCTGGAATGACTGGAACACGAATCCGACGCGGCCCGCGCGGATGGACGCACGGCTGTCTTCGTCCAGGGTGGTGATATCATAGCCGGCCAGACGGATGCGTCCTTCACTGGGCCGGTCCAGTCCCGCCAGCAGCCCAAGCAGCGTGGACTTGCCCGATCCGGAAGCGCCCACGATGGCCAGGGTTTCCGCAGCCTCCACCTTGAGGTCGATATCCTGCAGAATCCTGAGGCTGCCGGAAGCCACCGGTACGGTTTTGCCGACGTTTTCCGCGCGGATCGGACTGGTTTGCTGATTCATTGTCGGGACCACCGTAGCGTGAATCACTTACTATGCGGCTCAAGGTTGAATTTTAAATATCGGATGCTACCAGACGGATACAGAATACCGGCCCCCGGCGGGGTCCCTTGCACGCCCGGGCGCCGGCCATGAAGCGCCCCGTATTTCCGACCCGGGCCGCCAGGCTGCTGTCCGCCTGGGTTGTCCTTGTGCTGATGTCCCTGCCGGTACCGGTGCCGGCGGCGGCCACCACGGTCCTGCTGCTCGGCGACAGCCTGAGTTCGGGTTATGGACTTGATGGGGCCGGCTGGGTGGAAATGGCCAATCGCCAGCTCGCCGAGAAGGGCGCCGGCATACGCATCGTCAATGACAGCATCAGCGGGGATACCACGGCCGGGGGACTGGCCCGGATCGAGGACGGCATCGGGCGGACCGATCCGGACTGGGTCATGATCGAGCTTGGCGGCAACGACGGGCTGCGCGGTGTGCGTCCCTCGGTGATCGAGGACAATCTCCGCCGCATGGTGGAGATATCGGAATCCCGCGGCATCCGGGCGATGCTGCTCGGTATCCGCATTCCGCCCAATTACGGCAAGATCTATACAGAGCGGTTCGCGCAGGTCTTCGAGAACGTGTCCGCGGACAAGGGCGTCCCGCTGCTGCCGTTCTTCATCGGCGAGCTGGCGCTGGACCCCGGGTACATGCAGCCGGACATGATCCACCCTAATGACGCGGCTCAGCCCCTGATCCGGGACCGCGTGGTGGCGTTCCTGGTGTCGGTGCTGAACGACTGACGCGTAAGACTCGGGGCCGATACGGAATGATGCGGAAAGATGTGACTTTCCACGGGTATACCGGTATAAAGCGCGCATGAAAATCCTGCTCAGCAATGACGACGGCTATCGGTCCCCCGGCCTTGCTGCGCTGATCCGCGGCCTCGAGGATGTCGCCAGCCTGGTGGTGGTGGCCCCGACCACGGACCAGAGCTGCACCAGCAGCTCTCTCAGCCTGCGCCGTCCGATCGCGGTGCACCGGGTTGCAGATGACAGGCACGAGGTCTACCATGTGGACGGCACGCCGGCTGATTGCGTGCACCTGACGCTCAACGGTGCGCTGACGGAAATGCCGGACATGGTGATTTCCGGCATCAATGCCGGATCCAACCTGGGGGACGATGTGATTTACTCGGGCACGGTGGCCGCGGCCATCGAAGGCCGGTTTCTGGGGCTGCCGGCCATGGCCGTCTCGCTGGACGGCGACGATCTCGTCCATTACGAGACCGCCGCAGGGGTCGTGCGCGGCCTGGTGTCGGTCCTGTCCGACCACCCCCTTCCCGGGGACTACATCCTCAACGTCAACGTGCCGGACCTGCCGGCCGACCAGTTGCGGGGCGTCCGCACCACCCGCTGCGGCGCCAGGCACCAGTCCCAGCCCGTGATCCCGTGCGGCAGCGACGGCGATACCCGGCTTTTTTCCATCGGGGCTTTCGGTGACGGGGCCGATGCCGGTCCCGGCACCGATTTCGACGCCGTGGCCGACGGATGGGTGTCCATCACGCCGCTGCACATCGACATGACCTGCCACAGCCGGATGGCGGAAATCACCCGGTGGGTGTCGGGAGTGTCCCTGCATTGAACACGTCCTTCACCAGGGGTGTCGGCATGACCTCCATGCGCACGCGCCGCCGCCTCATCGACCGGCTGCGCAGCCATGGCATCGATTCGGAGAGGATCCTCGGCATCATGGAGGCCACCCCGCGGCACCTGTTCATCGGGGAGGCGCTGGCGCACAAGGCCTACGAGGACACGGCCCTGCCCATCGGCTACAACCAGACCATCTCGCAACCCTGGGTCGTGGCGCGGATGACGGAACTGCTGCTGGAACATGACGAGTCCCCGAAGAAGGTGCTGGAGGTCGGCACCGGCTGCGGCTACCAGACCGCCATCCTCTCCCAGCTCTGCCGCTGGATTTTCACCATCGAGCGCATCGGGGCGCTGCTGGAACAGGCCCGGGAACGCATGCAGCGGCTCGGTTACCACAATGTCAGTTTTCTCCACGGGGACGGTTTCGAGGGCTGGGAGAGCAACAGCCCCTTCGACCGGATTCTCGTGGCCGCAGCACCCGGCGAGCCACCGCCGAGACTGCTGGACCAGCTGAGTCTCGGGGGCAGGATGGTGCTGCCGGTGGGCGGCGGCCACCAGTACCTGCGTGTGATCACGCGCACCGCCAACGGCTACCAGGAGGAGCAGCGCGAAGCGGTTCGGTTCGTCCCCATGCTCCGCGGGCAGCAGGAATGATGGATGGCGGGCGCAGCGAAGTGATCCCGGCCGAGGAAAAGCCCAGCGGGTACCGGCGAATGAATATATTCGGCCCGCTGTACGACAGGGTGATCGCCTGGTCGCGCCATCCCCACGCGGAGCGCTACCTGGCACTGGTGAGTTTCGCCGAGTCATCCTTCTTTCCGGTGCCGACCGCGTTCATGCTCGCGCCCATGGTGCTGGCCCGGCGCAGCCGGGCCTGGTGGCTGGCCTCGCTGGCCACCCTGACCTCCGTCGCCGGCGGCGTCCTCGGCTATGTCATCGGCTACTTCCTGTTCGAGCAGGTGGGGCAGGCCATCATCGGCCTGTTCGGCCGGGAAGAAGCCTTCCTGGAAGTCCAGCGCCGTTTCGTCGACCACGGCGTCTGGCTGGTGCTGCTGGCCGGCGTGACGCCGCTGCCCTACAAGCTCTGCACTATCGCCTCCGGCCTGCTGGGGCTCGCGCTGCTGCCGTTCGTCATCGCCTCCCTGATCGGCAGGGCGGGGCAGTTCTTCCTCGTCGCCGCGGTGCTCTGGTGGGGGGGACCGAAAATCGAGACCCACCTGAGACGCTGGATGGAGGTCATCGGCTGGACGGTGGTGGGGCTGGCGTTGATGGCATACTTTCTGTTGGGATGATGGAGAGATTCGGAATGACCTGGTACCGTTTCCTGTTGCCGCTGCTGCTGGCCGCGCTGCTGGCGGCCTGTGCGGAAATCACCAATGCGCCGGTGATCAACAAGGCGCCCCACCGGAAGATCCCGGCCGAAACGACCGTCGGGCCGGGCGACAGCATCTACACGATTTCATGGCGATACGGGCTCGATTTCATCGACGTCGCGAAATGGAACGGCCTGGCGAAGCCCTATGACGTGCAGGAGGGCCAGAGGCTGCGCCTGCGCAAGGACGCCGCGGCGTCATCGACGGCCGCGGCAACCGTCAGGACCCTGCCGGACGAGGAAGAAACCGTCGTTTCGGAAATACAGGCCGTAGGCGAGGTGCAGCCGGCACCGACAGCGGCCCCGGAGGGCTCGCTGCCGAAGGCGCCGCCGGCCAGCTGGCACTGGCCTGCCCGGGGCGACCTCATTGCCCGGTACTCCCGGGAGAAGGGGGTCAACGGCATCCGGATCGCCGCAGCCCCGGGCACCCCGATCATCGCCACCGCCGCGGGGGAGGTGGTGTATGTCGGCGAGGGGCTGAGGGGGTACGGCAGGCTGGTCATCCTGAAGCATTCCGACACCTATCTCAGCGCCTACGCGCACAACCGCCGCATCCTGGTAGAGGAGGGGGACCGCATCGGGGCGGGACAGCAGATCGCCGAGATGGGGGACAGCGGCGCCGACCGCACCATGCTGCATTTCGAGATCCGGGTCAACGGCAAGCCCCAGGATCCGCTCAAGTACCTGAAGACATGACATCGAACCCCCCGGTTGCCGCGGCGGGGGAACTCCTGGCGGACTGGCCAAGGGCTGCGCTCGCGCACCTGCCGACGCCGCTGGAATATTTGCCCCGCCTGTCCGAACGCCATCCCGGCTACCGCTTCTGGCTCAAGCGGGACGACTGCACCGGGCTTGCCATGGGCGGCAACAAGGTCCGCCAACTCGAATTCTATCTCGGCGATGCACTGGCCAAGGGCTGCGACACGGTACTCAGCACGGGGGCGGTGCAGTCCAACTACATGCGGACCCTGGCCGCGGCGGCGGCCAGGCTTGGCCTTGAGTGCCATATCCAGCTTGAGCACCGGGTACAGAATCCCCCGGAGGGCTATCACGATTCGGGCAACGTGCTGCTCGACCGCCTGTTCGGCGCCAGGATGCATGCGCTTGACCGGGGCGAGGACGAGTTCGGCGCGGACCGGGCGATCCGGGAAATCGCCCGATCACTCCGCAGCCAGGGGAAAAAGCCCTATGTCGTGCCCCTGGCGCCGGTGGATAGGCCCCTGGGGGCGCTCGGTTACGTGGCTGCTGCGGCCGAACTGGTGCAGCAGTTCGGTGAGGCGGGGTTCCGGCCCGACGTCCTGGTGGTGGGCTCCGGCAGCGGCCTGACCCACGCCGGCCTGCTGGCGGGGCTGCGCATCATGGGCCATCCGCTGCCGGTGCTCGGATGCTGCGTGCGGCGGGACGCCGGCCTGCAGGGCGACCGCATCCTGGCGCATTGCCGCAGGATCGAGGAGATGCTGGGGGTGGCGTCCTGCGTGTTCGACGATGACATATGGGTCAGCGATGCCGCCCTGGCCCCTGGCTACGGCGAGGCCTCGAACGGGGTCATGCGGGCCGTCGCCGACATGGCCCGCCTGGAAGGCGTGCTGATGGATCCCGTGTATTCGGCGAAGGTCGTGGCGAACGCGCTGGCGCTCGTCGAGGAGGGGGAGCTCGACGGCCACCGCGGGATCGTCCTGATGCATACCGGCGGCACCCCGGCCCTGTTCGCCTACCGGGACCGGATTCTGTCGGCCCCCGCATTCAGCATATAATTTCGAGTCTCTTCCATTCGACCCGAACCCATGGATTTGCCCACCTCCATCCGACAACTTGCCGCGGGCCAGGACCTGTCGCGTCAGGAAATGCAGGATGTCATGAGCCTGATCATGCACGGGGAGGCCACTCCCTCGCAGATCGGCGCCTTCCTGACCGCCCTGATGGTCAAGGGAGAGACCGTGGAGGAAATCGTCGGGGCCGCCACCATCATGCGGGACCTGGCGGCCAGGGTGGAAACGGGCGCGGAGCGGATCGTCGACACCGTCGGCACCGGGGGGGACGGCGCCAGGCTGTTCAACGTATCCACCGCCAGCGCCCTGGTTGCCTGCGCGGCCGGCGCAGTGGTTGCCAAGCACGGCAACCGGGCGGCCACCGGGAACTCCGGCAGCGCAGATGTCCTGGAGGCGGCGGGGGTCAACATCGACATCACCCCGGAGCAGGTGGGCCGTTGCATCGACGAGGTCGGCATCGGCTTCATGTTCGCTCCGACCCACCATGCCGCCACCCGCCATGCCATCGGCCCGCGCCGCGAAATCGGCATCCGCACGGTGTTCAACCTGCTGGGGCCGCTGACCAATCCCGCGGGAGCGGAATACCAGCTGGTGGGCGTGTTCGACCAGAAATGGGTACGGCCCGTCGCCGAGGTGTTCGCCGCCCTCGGCAGCCGGCACACCCTGGTGGTCTGTTCCGATGACGGCACCGACGAGATCTCGCTGGCCGCGGGGACGGAGGTGGCGGAATTCCACCGGGGAGAGATCACCACCTACCGCATCGGCCCGGAAGACTTCGGCATCCAGCGCCAGCCGCTGGACTCCATCGTGGTGCGCGATGCGGAACACAGCCTGGCCCTGATCGGCGAGGCGCTTTCCGGCGATCACGGGCCGGCGTTCGAGATGGTGGCCCTGAATGCCGGGGCGACCCTGTATGCCGCGGATCTCGAGGACAGCATCGCGGCGGGGGTGGACCGGGCGAGGGATGTGATGATGACCGGGCGGGCCATGGCCAAGCTGCGGCAGCTTGCGGAATTCAGCAGCCAATTCAAGGGGGACTCCTGATGCAGACTATCTTCGTGCAACTGAAATGCGAGCTGGGGCGGGCCTATGACGTCGCGGCGGCCCTGGCGGAACAGGACGGTGTTTCCGAGGTGTATTCCATCTCTGGCCAGTACGACCTGCTGGCGAAGTGCTATCTCGACGCCGGCATGGATATCGGCCGCTACGTCGCCTCCGAGCTCCAGGGACTCGACGGCGTGCGGGACACGTATACCATCATCACCTTCAACGCCTTTACCTGATTGACCTGAGACACCCCCGCACCGGCAGGGACAGGATTATGGCTGCCGGACGCACTGCCATGAACGGAGGGCACGCATCCCATCTGAACCCATGAATAGACTGAAGGCCCTGCTGGAACAGCCGCGGTTCGAATCCGCCATCCTGGTGTTGATCATGATCAACGCCGTCACCCTGGGGCTCGAGACCGACGCCGGGATCATGGCGCGCCACGGCACCCTGCTGACGGTCATCGACCGGGTCATTCTCGGGGTATTCGTGGTGGAAGTGCTGCTGCGCCTCGCGGTGTACCGCTGGCGGTTCTGGCGGGATCCGTGGCGGATCTTCGACTTCCTGATCGTGGGGATCGCACTCATGCCTGCGACCGGCAACCTGTCCATCCTCCGGGTGCTTCGGATTCTCCGGGTCCTGCGCCTGATCAGCTTCATTCCTTCTCTCCGCCGCGTGGTGGGCGGGCTCGTGGCGGCGCTGCCGGGCATGGGCTCCATCACCATGCTGCTCTGCCTGGTGTTCTACGTGTTCTCGGTGATGGCCACCGGGCTCTACGGCGCGGCATTTCCGGAGTGGTTCGGCTCCATCGGCGCTTCCGCCTACAGTCTGTTCCAGATCATGACGCTGGAAAGCTGGTCCATGGGCATCGTCCGGCCGGTCATGGGCGAGTTTCCCCATGCCTGGCTGTTCTTCATCGCCTTCATCCTGTGCACGACGTTCACGGTCCTCAACCTGTTCATCGGCATCATCGTCTCGGCGATGCAGCGGGAGCACGAATCAGAGGCCAGCGAGGAGCGCGACGCCCTGCACCGCGAACAACAGGAAATACTCGCGCAGCTGCGCGAGATCAGGTCGCGGCTGGACGCGCTGCGCTGACGGACCCGCGGGACCGGGAAGCCGCCTGTCAGGGCGCGCTGGTCGCCGCCCGCGTTCGCCGGCGCGGCTGCACGAAGTAGATGCCCGCGAGAACCAGGCACAACGCCATGACGACATTCGGGCCGAAGGATTCCCCGAGCAGCAGGATGCCCCAGATGCTGCCCAGCACCGGGATCAGGTAGTTGATCTGGGCGAAGGTGACCGCGTTCAGGTTGCGGATGGTCCGGAAGTAGATCAGCGCGGCCAGGGCCGTGTGGACGGCGCCCAGGATCACCGCGGCCCACAGGGCCGGCGCCGTGGGGGTCATGGTCAGGGGGTCTTCCAGCCAGAAGGCGAAGAGGATGCCGGCGGCCGCGGCCACCAGTCCGGCCCCGGTGGCGGCCTCCAGGGTGCCGAACATGCCGTGGATGCGCACGTAGACCGCGGTCAGGGCATAGCACAGCGCGCCGCCCAGCACGGCCAGCTGGCCCAGCGGGTCGCTGCCGATGGTTCCCAAGGCGGACATTCCCACCAGGGCGATGAGTCCGCCGAAGCCGAGGGACACCCCCACGAACTTGCGCGCGGTCATGGGCTCCGAGGGAATGAGCAGGTGGGCCAGCACGAACGTGGCGACGGGCATGATGCCCATCAGCACCGCGGCCATGGAACTGGTCACCGTGACCTCGCCGAGGCTGATCAGGGAGAAGGGCAGGGCGTTTCCGAGGACGCCGACGAAGGCATAGAGCCGGACGGCGGGCCTGGTGACGACGAGCCGGCGCCCGGAAAGCCGGAGCACCAGCAGGAGCACGCCGGCCGCAATGACCAGGCGGATGGCGGTGAGGGTGAACGGCTCCATGCCCGTCACCCCGATCTTGATGAGGAGAAACGAGGTGCTCCAGATCAGGGCGAGCACGCCCAGCAGCAGGTAGTCGACATGGTTGCCTGAAGGCATGTTCTGTGCGGGTTCAGATGCTGGCTGAAGGGGGATGCGGGCGGATCCGGAACGGTTACACTCGGGGGCCCGATTGTACTCCCGCGGAGGCCCTGTCAGGCGATGCGACTCATCATTGGCGATTGCAACTATTCCACCTGGTCGATGCGCCCCTGGCTGTTCGTGCACAAGCATGGACTGCCAGTGGAGATGGCGCAGTTCGGCCTGTCCGGCGCGGAGCTTCGCCGGGTTCTCGCGGAGCGGTTTTCCGGCGGTAAGGTGCCGGTGCTGCTCGGCGGCGACACCGAGGTATGGGATTCCCTCGCCATTCTGGAATACCTGGGCGAGCGCTTTCCGGAATCGAGGCCCTGGCCGGAGGACCCCGCGGCTCGCGCGGTGGCGCGGTCCGCGAGCGCGGAGATGCATTCCAGTTTCCCCGCCCTTCGCGCCGAGGCGCCGATGAACCTCCGCCGCCGGTTTCCCGGGTACAGGCTCGGCGAGGCGGCTGTCCGCGATGCGGATCGGATCCAGGCGGTGTGGCGCTATTGCCGTGAACGGTTCGGGGGTGAGGGGCCTTGGCTGTTCGGGCGGTTCAGCATTGCCGACGCGATGTACGCCCCGGTGGTGATGCGGTTTCGCAGCGTCACGGTGGAGCTGGATGCCTGCGCGGCGGACTACTGCCGCACCATGGAGGCGGACCCGTCGGTCCGCGAATGGATCCGCCTTGCCCTGGCGGAAACCCGGATCGTCGAGGAGGACGAGCTGGACTGGCCGTCCGAGGCGGTCACGGAAATTTAGGCCGGCCGGGCTCCATCGGCTACAATCCGTTTGCAACGCGACATTTCCGGAACCGACACCGCAACCCGCATCGTGGCTGGCAATACCATCGGACAGATCTTCACCCTGACGACCTTCGGCGAAAGTCATGGTCTGGCCATCGGCGGCGTGGTGGACGGCTGCCCCCCGGGCATGGCCCTGGATGCGGAGGAGGATCTGCAGCCGGACCTGGATCGGCGCCGTCCCGGGCAGTCCAAGTACACCACCCAGCGGCGCGAGGACGACCGCGTGGAAATCCTCTCCGGGGTGTTCGAGGGCGTGACGACGGGCACTCCCATCGGCCTTCTGATCCAAAACACCAACCAGCGTTCCAAGGACTACAGCACGATCAAGGACCGGTTCCGCCCGGGGCACGCGGATTTCACCTACCAGAAGAAGTACGGCCTCAGGGACTATCGCGGCGGGGGCCGGGCTTCCGCCAGGGAGACCGCGGTCCGGGTGGCCGCCGGGGGCATCGCGAAGAAGTATCTCCGCGAGGCGTTCGGCGTGGAGATCCGCGGATGCGTCTACCAGATCGGCGTGCGGGCCATCCCGCCGAAGGACTGGAGCCAGGTCAACCTGAACCCGTTTTTCGTGGCCGACGAGGACGCGGTGCCGGAACTGGAGGAGCTGATCAAGGGCATCCGCAAGTCCGGGGACTCCGTGGGCGCCGGCGTGCTCGTGGAGGCCAGCAGCGTCCCCGTGGGGTGGGGGGAACCGGTGTTCGGCCGCCTGGAGGCGGACATCGGCGCGGCTATGCTGAGCATCAACGCCACCAAGGGCGTGGAGATCGGCGCCGGGTTCGGCGCCGTGCGCCAGCGGGGCTCCGAGCACCGGGACGAGATCACCGAGGCCGGCTTCGCCAGCAACCATGCCGGCGGTGTCCTCGGCGGCATCTCCAGCGGCCAGGATATCGTGGCCCGGGTGGCGTTCAAGCCCACCTCGAGCATCCTTTTGCCCGGGCGCACGGTGGATCTCGACAACCGGCCGGTGGACGTGAGCACGCCGGGCCGGCACGACCCGTGCGTCGGGCTCCGGGCGGTCCCCATCGTCGAGGCCATGCTGGCGCTGGTGCTGATGGACCATGCCCTGCGCGACCGGGCGCAGAACGGCAGTTCCCCGGATCGGTGAGGGGCTGATCAGCGATCTTGTGTCATCCTTCTGGCGAAAGGGTGGCGAGGCCGCCATGTGCTAAAATTTCCAGTTTGATTCAGCATCATCGGCCGCAACGGATGGGAAGAACCCTGTACGACAAGCTTTGGGACCAGCATGTCATCCACACGGAGGAAGATGGCACTTCGCTGATCTATATCGACCGCCACCTGGTGCACGAGGTCACCTCACCCCAGGCGTTCGAGGGGCTGCATCTGGCCGGGCGCAAGCCCTGGCGCACCGCCAGCATGGTGGCGGTTCCGGATCACAACATTCCCACCACCACGGACAACACGGAGATCGACGATCCGGTATCGCGGCTCCAGGTGGTCACCCTGGACCAGAACTGCAATCACTTCGGCATCACGGAATTCGGCATGGGCGACCCGCGCCAGGGCATCGTGCACGTGATCGGCCCCGAGCAGGGCATCACCCTGCCGGGCATGACCATCGTCTGCGGCGACTCCCATACCGCGACCCACGGCGCGTTCGGCGCGCTGGCCTTCGGCATCGGCACGTCGGAAGTGGAGCACGTGATGGCGACCCAGTGCCTGATACAGCGCAAGTCGAAAAATATGCGCGTCCGCGTGGAGGGCCGCCTCCGGCCCGGGATCGGGTCCAAGGACGTCATCCTGGCCATCATCGGCCGGATCGGCACCGCGGGCGGTACGGGGCACGCCATCGAGTTCGGCGGCCCGGTGATCGAGGCCATGAGCATGGAGGCACGGATGACGGTCTGCAACATGGCCATCGAGGCCGGCGCCCGCGCGGGGATGATCGCCGTGGACGACACCACGCTGGACTATCTGAAGGGCCGGCCCTATGCCCCCGATGGCGAGATGTGGCGCCGGGCGGAGACGGCCTGGCGCGATCTTCGCAGCGACGACGACGCGGTCTTCGACCGCGAGGTGGTCCTCGACGGAGACGCCATCCGGCCCCAGGTGACCTGGGGCACCTCGCCGGAGATGGTGACCGATATCGACGGCATCGTGCCGGACCCGGCGGATTCCGGGGACAAGGTGGCGCGGGAGGGGGTCGGCCGGGCGCTTGAGTACATGGGCCTTGAGGCCGGCACCCGGATCCGGGACATCCGCCCCGATCACATCTTCATCGGCTCATGCACGAACAGCCGCATCGAGGACCTGCGCGAGGCGGCCGGCGTGGTCGAGGGGCAGCACGTGCATCCCGACGTCAAGCAGGCCCTCGTGGTGCCAGGCTCCGGGCTGGTCAAGCGCCAGGCCGAGGAGGAGGGTCTCAACCGGATTTTCATCGACGCCGGCTTTGAATGGCGCAATCCCGGCTGTTCCATGTGCCTTGGGATGAACTCGGACCGCCTGGGTCCCGGGGAGCGCTGCGCTTCCACCTCAAACCGGAATTTCGAGGGCCGCCAGGGGCAGGGCGGCCGCACGCACCTGGTCTCGCCCGCCATGGCCGCGGCCGCCGCGGTGGCCGGCCATTTCACCACGCCGGAGGAACTCGGATGAACCCCTTCACCGTGCTGGACGGCCTGGTGGTGCCCCTGGACAGGGCCAACGTGGATACCGACGCCATCATTCCCAAGCAGTTCCTGAAATCCATCAAGCGCTCCGGGTTCGGGCCGAACTTGTTCGACGAGTGGCGCTACCTGGATCACGGGGAACCGGGCATGGACAATTCGAAGCGTCCGCCCAATCCGGACTTCATCCTGAACCAGGAACGCTACCGTGGCGCCTCGATCCTCCTTGCGCGGGAGAACTTCGGCTGCGGCTCTTCCCGCGAGCATGCGCCATGGGCGCTGGAGGATTTCGGGATTCGCTGCATCATCGGGCCAAGCTTTGCCGACATTTTCTTCAACAATTGCTTCAAGAACGGCCTGTTGCCCGTGGTTCTGGATGAAAATACGGTGAACGACCTGTTTGCCCGGGTTTTCGGGCAATCAGGGTACAGGTTAAAGGTCGATCTGCCGGAACAGACTGTTGAACTCCCGGACGGCGAGAAATTGCATTTCGACGTGGAGCCGTTTCGCAAGCACTGTCTTGTGAACGGCTTCGATGACATAGGCCTGACGCTCGAGAGGGCCGAGGCGATCAGGCAGTACGAAGAGCGGCGTCGACAGGAGGCGCCTTGGCTGTTCCTGTAGAACGCATTGTCCCCGGACAACCGATCGGTTCCGGGCGTCGGCATGACCGGGCGTGGGGGAAATACTATAGAGTGCAGTAACATGCATCATGAATAATGTTTGATCTTTTTTCCAGACCGGCGGCGATTCTTGCCGCTGTATTGATGTTCGCCGCCGGGGTGATTCCCGGCACGTCGCAGGCGCTCGGCCTCGGTGAGCTCAGCGTTGAGTCTGGCCCCGGGGAGCCGCTGAGGCTCGTCATCGAGGTGCACTCCGTCAGCGCTTCCGAGGCTGAAACCCTGGACGTATCGCTGGCCGGCCGGTCGGATTTCGCCGATGCGGGCGTGGAGTATCCGTCGCTGGCCGGGGCCATAGAATTTTCGCTGGTTCCGCTGGATGAGGGCAGCTACCAGGTCGTGATCACCACCGCCGAAGCGGTCGACGAAGCCTCCTTCCAGCTGCTGGTTGCTGCGACGTGGACGGGTGGCAGGGAAATCAGGGAATACACCGCGACGCTGGGCGCTTCGCCCTCCGATGCACCGGCTGTAACGTCGGTTTCCGTCGGGAGCGTGGAGGAGGAAGGCGAGAGCACGGAAGATGCCGCCGGGGAGGACACCCGGCCGGTAGCGGTTCCAGGCGAGGAGTTCGTGGTGCAAAGCGGCCACACCCTGTCGCACATCGTCCTTTGGATGAATGTGCCCGAGGACCTCCATCGGTTCCGGGCCTACCTTTCCGTGTTCAGGAAAAATCCCAGGGCCTTCATCAACGAAAACATGAACCTGATCCGCAGCGGCGCAGTGCTCAGGCTTCCCACGTTCGACGAAATCAGGACGGTGACCTACAGCGAATCGGTGGCCGCGTACTCCGAGCAGCTGGACCAGTTCACCGCGTACCAGCAAAGGGTCCGTCAGCGGCGGGCTGATCCCGACCTGGCGCCGGAGCCGCAGATCGCGGACACCGTGACCGAACCGGAAATGGCGGAACCCGAAGCTGCCCCGTCCGCGGTGACGGAAGAGGAGCCGGCGACCGTCGAGCAACCTGAGGCGGAAGTCGCGGAGGAGCCCGTCCCCGATGCGGCCGAACCGGTCCAGGTGGATGTAGCGGACCCCGGCCAGGTCACTGAGGCCGTGGAGACACCCCCGGAAATTCCTGAAGTCGAGGTTACGGAAGAGCCCGCCCCCGCAGTCGAGGAACCCGCGGGGGCGCAGTTGACCATCAGTCAGCAGGCCGACCCCGAGGCGGTGCCGGCTGAGGACGACGACCAGGCACTGCTCGAGGCCCTGGAATCCGAGCTCGCGCAAATGGATGAAACGCTCCTGGCGAGCGGCGAGGAGACCCGGAACGTGCAGGAAAACCTGCAGCAGATGCAGGAACAGACGGGGAACATCTCCACCCTGCTCGAGGTGGAAAATGTTCCTCTTGCCACCGCCCAGAGCCGCGCCGCGGGTGAACAGGAAGAGGATCCCGGTCTCCCGGAGAGCGCGCAGGTCGACGACGGGATGGTGGAGACGGTCGGGATCCCCGAGGATCAGGTCGCCGCCCAGGAAGAGCCCGCGGAAGTTGCCGCGGCCGATGCGGAATCCGCTGCCGAATCTGATGAAATCCTGCTGGCGCAGCAGGATACGGCTCCCGCCGAAGACGAGGTGCCGGCGGTAACCGGGGATGCGGCGGTTACGGCTCCGGCGGAGCCGGAAGAGGAACTCCAGGTTGCCATGGTGGAGCCCGGTACCCAACCGGAGACTGTCGAGGTCGAAGAGGAGTCTGCCGCCGAGATGTCCGCCCAGGCCGATGACGGCACCGCCGAACTTCCGGCCCTCGATGCCACCGGTGCGCTGGTGAGCGGTGCCGCCGGCGTGGTGGAGATCGTCAAGATTCCCGAGGACCAAGATGCTTCGGAGGAGCCCGCGGAAGTTTCTGCCGCCGATGCGGAACCCGAGGCCGCCGCCGAAACCGATGAAATCCTGCTGGCGCAGCAGGATACGGCGCCTGCCGAAGATGAGGTCCCGGCGGTAACCGGGGATGCGGCTGCTCCGGCCCCGGCGGAGCCGGAAGAGGAACTCCAGGTTGCCATGGCGGAGCCCGGTACCCAACCGGAGGCGGCCGATTCCATGGAAGAGGTGCCCGTCGGCGAAGTGGCCGCAATGGCCGATGACGGCACCGCTGAACTGCCGGCCCTGGAATCCACCGAGCCGCTGGTGAGCGGTGTTGCCG
>VYFG01000024.1:0-52073 GCA_009842505.1 Gammaproteobacteria bacterium | reverse complement strand
CCGAGCCGCTGGTGAGCGGTGTTGCCGGTGAAGACGAAGTGGTGGAGACGGTCGTGATTCCCGAGGATGAGGCTGCCGCTCCGGAGGAACCCGCGGAAATAGCAGCAGCCGATGCGGAACCGGAGGCCGCCGCCGAAACCGATGAAATCCTGTTGGCGCAGCAAGATACGGCGTCCGCCGAAGATGAAACCCCGGCGGTGACCGTGGACCCGGCGGTTACGGCACCGGAAGAGCCTGAAGAGGAACCCCAGGTTGCCGTGACGGTGTCCAGTGCCCAGCCGGAGCCGGCCGATGCCCCGGAGGCGGAGCCCGTGAGCGCGGTGGCCACGGATGACGGTTACGGGGAGCCGGCCCCCGTAGCGACCCGGGACGGCTTGCTGGACTGGATCAAGAACGTTTTTGCCATCCTGCCGGACTATGGCCCGAAGATCGCGGTAGGCCTCCTGGCGCTCCTGGCCGCACTGTTCGTATGGCAGCGCCGCAAGGCGCGCAGGATGTCCGATGACGGCGATCCCGGCTCGTCCGACGGGGAATCCTCAACGGAATCCGGTACCCCGGCACGAACCATGCATGATGCTGCCGGAAGTGATCCCGCAAGGGACCAGGCGCCGCAGGAAACCGCGGATTCCGGTTCGGCGGACGGGGGCGCGGAAGGCGCCGCGGCCAGTGCCGAAGTGACTGGCGAAGGGAGCCCGTCCGGGGAGATCGACCCGGTGGTGGAGGCGGATGTCTATCTGGAGTATGACCGGATCGAACAGGCCATCGAGGTACTCAAGGACGCCTGGTCCGGGGATCCCGAGCGGGGAGAACTGGCGGAAAAACTGCTGGAGATCTACCACATGCAGGACGACCGGTGGGCCTTCGACTCCCTGGCGGACGAACTTCGGGCACGGGGCGGTCTGTCCCGGAATGTCAATTGGGACAGGATCATCGCCATGGGCAAGGAAGTGAGCCCGAACAATCCGCTCTTTACCGGCGAAGTCCCCCTGCACGAGGAACCCGCAGCCGGGCCGGAAGAAGCCGCCGACGCTCCGTCCCCGGATCCGGATGATGCCGGGGAAGTGGAACCCCGCGAGGTAAATTCGCAGGAGCCGGATGCCGACGGGGAGGCACCGAAACCCGGCGACGGCGGGGACGGGCCTGTGCAAGCGGCGGCCGGTGAATCCGGTGCCGGGGAACCTCCGGATGAGGAGCCCGGCGGGGAGTCCCCGGACTCGGAGGAATCGGAAGACGAATCCGAGACGGCCCTGGAACTGGCCCGGGCCTACATGGACCTGGGCGAGCGGGAAATTGCCAGGGGATATCTCGAGGAGGTTCTCAAGGGAGGTAACGAGGACCAGAAGAAGCGGGCGCAAGACTTCATCCAGGAACTGGACGACTGACCGACCATCACGCCGCCAGTTATTTTATGCTGCAGTAGGAACGGGGGGTCGTTACCTCGGGGCTCGCCGGGATCAGCTTGACTCAGCCTGGCTCCAGCGCCTCGAGATCGCGATAACGGGCGATCTTCTCCACGTAGATGTCCGCAATGCCGGCGATCTCACTGACTTCTCGGTCATCCAGTTCCCGAATCACCCGGCCGGGGGAGCCGACGATCATGGACCGGGGAGGAAATTCCTTGCCCTCGGTGATGAGGGTGTTGGCGCCCACCAGGCAGGATTCCCCGATCACGGCATTGTTCAGGATGATGCTGCCGACACCGACGAGGCAGCCGTTTCCGATCCGGCAGCCGTGGAGCATGACGCTGTGGCCCACTGTGACGCGGTCGCCGATGACAAGCGGCATGCCGGGATCCGTGTGCAGCACGGCATTGTCCTGCACGTTGCTGCGCTCCCCGATGGTGATCGGCTCGTTGTCGCCGCGGGCCACGGCGTTGAACCAGATGCTGGCATGGGCGGCCATGATCACATGGCCGATCACGTCCGCGCTGGGTGCGACGAAGCAGGTGTCGTCCACCTGCGGGCGGCGGTTTTCCAGGCGGTAAAGGGTCACGGCTGTGTTCCTGTCAGGCTGGATGCCGGCTACATCAGAAGGGGCGTCTTGAGGTCCCTGTTCCGCTGGTCGCGGCCGTGGCCGAAGCGGGTGAACATGTCGCTGATACGCTCGGACAGGGACTTCCGCCGGCTGAATTCCACCTTGATCAGGTCCCTCTCGCCCCGGGTCGCCATCAGGTAGTCGTCGCTGGTGCGCAGTTCGTCCACCAGGCCGAGTTCAAGGGCCCTGGTTCCGAGCCAGTGTTCCCCGGTGGCTACGGCCTCGAGATCGAGCCCGGGCCGTCTTTCGGCGATGAACGCCTTGAAATGCTCGTGGGTCTCCTCGAGGTCCCGCTGCATCTTCTCCCGCCCCTTGTCGGTGTTCTCGCCGAAGACGGTTAGCGTCCTTTTGTATTCGCCCGCGTACAGCTGCTCGAAATCCACGTCGTGCTTCTTGAGGAACCGGTGCAGGTTGGGAATCTGGGCCAGCACCCCGATGGATCCCACGATGCTGAACGGCGCAGCGATGATCCGGTTGGCCACGCAGGCCATCATGTAGCCGCCGCTGGCGGCCACCTTGTCCACCGCGACGGTAAGAGGGATGTTCCGGTCCCTGAGCCGCTGCAGCTGGCTCGCGGCCAGGCCGTATCCGTGGACCAGCCCGCCGGCGCTTTCAAGGCGCAGGATCACCTCGTCCTCCTCCCCGGCGTCGGTGAGGATGGCGCTGATCTCGTTGCGCATCGCCTCGGTGGCGCTGGCCCGGATGTCGCCGTCGAAGTCGAGGACGAAGAGCCGCGGCCGGGACTTGTCCTGGCTGGATTTCGCGGCCTTCTTTTCTTCCTTGGCCTTCTGCTTGTCCTTCTTCTTTTCCGCCTTCAGCATCTGCTTCTGGCCGCCCGGACCGAGGGCCGCGGCCTTGATGGCCGTCTCCATCTGGTCGTATTGGCGGTTCAGGAGGGTGAGACGGATGCCCGGCTCATCCTTGCGGTGCCGCATGGCGGTCGCGATGATGCTGCCGGCAACCGCCACGATGGCGATGACGATGGTGACGGCCTTGGCGAGGAACAGGCCGTATTCGCTGAGATATTCCATGGTTGATGACGGCTGGATCGGTCAGTCAGTTGTTCCGGGAGTCGATTTTCGCCCAACTGTCCCGCAGCGTGACGATTCGGTTGAAGATCGGGGCATCCCGGGTGCTGTCCCGATCTTGCCAGAAGTAGCCCAGGCGTTCGAACTGGTAGCGGGTCTCAGAGGCGGCAAGGGCGAGGGAGGCCTCGAGCTTGCAGTTCCCCAGAACCTCGAGGGAGTCCGGATTGAGATCCCGGGAAAACCTGCCCTCGTCGTCCGGGAGCGGGACCGCCTCCAGGAACAGGCGGTCGTACAGGCGCACCTCAACGTCTACCGCGTCCCCGGCATTGACCCAGTGGATGATGCCCTTGACCCTGCGTCCCTCGGGTTGCACCCCGCTCCGGGTTTCCGGCAGGTACTTGCAGCGGATGGTGTCGACCTTGCCAGATTCGTCCAGCTCCAAGCCGACGCAGCGGATGACGAAGGCGTTCCGCAGCCGCACCTCCCTGCCGGGTCCCAGACGAAAGAATTTCTCCGGGGGATCCAGCATGAAGTCGTCCTGTTCGATATAGATTTCCCGGGACAGGGTGACCGGCCGGCTGCCCATGTCCGGATTCTTGGGGTGGTTGGGCACCTCGAGGGTTTCCGTCTCCCCTTCCGGGTAGTTCTCGATGATCACCCGCAGCGGCCGCAGCACTGCCATCGCCCTGGGGGCGACGGGATCGAGATCCTCCCTGACGGCGTTCTCCAGGGCCAGCATGTCGATCAGGTTGTCCTTCCTGGTGATCCCGACCGACGCGATGAAGTTGCGCACCGACGCGGGCGTGAAGCCCCGGCGCCTGAGGCCGGCAATGGTGGGCATGCGCGGATCGTCCCAGCCGTCCATCACGCCGTCGTCCACCAGCCTCGTCAGGAGGCGCTTGCTCATCACGGTGAAGCCGAGATTGAGGCGGGAGAACTCGGTCTGGCGGGGGCGGGACGGCACCGTCAGGTTGTCGATGAACCAGTCGTACAGCGGCCGGTGGTCCTCGAACTCCAGGGTGCACAGGGAATGGGTCACACCCTCGATGGCATCGCTGAGCCCATGGGTGAAGTCGTACATCGGGTAGATGCACCAGTGATCGCCGGTCCGTTGGTGGTTGTGATGCCGGATGCGGTAGATCACCGGGTCCCGCATGTTGATGTTGGGCGATGCCATGTCGATCCTGGCCCGCAGAACCCGTTCGCCGTCGGCGTATTCCCCGGCCCGCATCCGCTCGAACTCGGCCAGGTTCTTCTCGACGCTGTTGTCACGGTCGGGGCTGTTGCGTCCGGGCTCGGTCAGGGTTCCCCGGAATTCCCGGATCCTGTCGGCGGGCAGGCTGTCGACGTACGCAAGGCCCTTGCGGATGAGCTCGAGCGCGAATTCGTACAGCTGATCGAAGTAGTCCGAGGCGTGTGCAACCCGGTCGATGTCGTATCCCAGCCAGCGCACGTCCCGTTCGATGGCTTCGACGAATTCCTCGTCCTCCTTCAGCGGGTTCGTGTCATCGTACCGGAGGGTGCAGCGGCCGCCGTAGTCCCGCGCGATGCCGAAATTCAGCCAGATGGACTTGGCATGGCCGATATGCAGGTGCCCGTTCGGCTCCGGGGGAAAGCGGGTCACGATGTCCGTGTGCTTGCCGCTGGCGAGATCGGCGTCGATGATCTGGCGGATGAAGTTGGTGCCGGCGCTTTGATCGCTCATGCCGTGGACGGTCAAAAAACGGGCGTGGAGTATAGCCTAATCAACGGGCAGGCAGGGGGCTGGGGACAGTCCGAAGAATGATCGGGGAAGGTCGCCAGCGTCATAGCAGCAGCCGCCCCATCGCGCCGACGTAGCACTGCGTCAGAAGGTCCAGGTCCGCCAGGGACACGCATTCGTCGATCTGGTGAATGGTGGCGTTCACCGGGCCGAGTTCCACCACCTGGGCGCCCGTCGGGGCGATGAAGCGCCCGTCCGACGTCCCTCCGGCGGTCGAGTATTCTGGCACCCTTCCGGTGACGTCCCGCACGCTGGCCGCCACGGCTTCCCGCAGCTCGCCGTCGCCGGACTGGAATGGCGCGCCGCTCAGCAGCCAGTCCACGGAGAAGTCGAGGCCGTGGCGTGCCAGGAGCGCCTCTGTGGTCTGCCGGAGGTAATCTTCGGTGACCTCCGGGGAGTAGCGGAAATTCATCTCCACCTCCAGGGTTCCCGGGATGATGTTGTGCGCCCCGGTTCCGGCGTGGATGTTGGAGATCTGCAGGCTGGTGGGCTGGAAATCCCGGTTGCCCCGGTCCCATTCGGTTTCCACCAGTTCACGGAGTGCGGGCAAGGCCGAGTGGATCGGGTTGTTCGCGAGTTGCGGGTAGGCGATATGGCCCTGCTTTCCCTGGATCCGGACGGTGGCGCCGAGGGAGCCGCGCCGGCCCACCTTGATCACGTCCCCGAGATCCCTAGTGCTGGAGGGCTCCCCGACGATGCAGAGGTCAATTCGCTCCCCCCGTTCGGACAGCACGTCCAGCACCGCCAGGGTGCCGTCCCGCGCGACCCCCTCCTCGTCGCTGGTGATCAGGAGCGCAATCGAGCCCCCGTGCTCGGGATGCGCGGTAACGAACTGCTCACAGGCGCAGACGAACGCCGCAACGCTGCCCTTCATGTCCGCGGCCCCCCTGCCGTGCAGCATGTCCCCGGCGATCACCCCCTCGAATGGCGGGTGTCGCCATTTGGATTCCGGCCCCGTCGGGACCACGTCGGTATGGCCCGCAAGCACGAACAGTGGCCTGGCGTCCCCGCGCCGGATCCAGCTGTTGGTGACACCACCGCGGTTGATGGTTTCGCAGTGGAACCCGGCACCCGCCAGGCGTTCCGCGATCAGTGCCTGGCAGCCGGAGTCTTCAGGCGTGATCGATGGACGGCGGACCAGTTCCCTTGCGAGGGACGCGGTTTCTGAAAGTGGGTGTTCCGGGGCGGACATGGGGCGGCAACGGGGTTAGAATAATGCCCGGATGATAGTATCAACAACGGCGGCGTGCACCTTCCCTGGAACATTTTCCCGGATGAAGTTTGAATATTCCTGAAACCACCTGGTTCGGAACCTCCCTGGGGCGGTGGCTTCTGGAGGAGGAGTGCGGCCGTTGCCGGAAACTGATTCCCGCGGGGTACTATCCGTCAGCATTACAGATCGGCCTGCCGGAACGGAATTATTTCAGGGCGCTGGACGACGTGGAGGTGGGTACGCGGTTCCTCGCCCTGCCCACCCTTGAATCCATGTCGCTGATGGAACATGGACCGGGCGGCGATAACGACGCCCAGGCATTCCGGGCCATGATCGCGCAGCCGGGCGCGCTGCCATTCGGCGAGAAGGCGCACAGCCTCATCGTGATGCCCCATGCATTGGACTTCTGTGACGATCCGCACCGGGTGCTGCGCGAAGTCAACCAGATACTGGTTCCGGAAGGGTGCGTGGTCATCACCGGCTTCAACCAGATCAGCCTCTGGGGACTGCACCGCCTCGCCTCCGGCTCCCGGTTCGGCAACGTCAGGCCGTTGCCCTGGTCCGGCCGCCAGCACTACCGGGCCGGTCGGGTGCAGGACTGGCTGTCCCTGCTGGGAATCGACATTGTCGGGGCCTGCATGCTGGCCTATCAGTTGCCCTTGCAGAATCCCCGCTGGCGGGACAAGCTGGACTTCATGGATCGCATGGGGGACCGGTGGTGGCCGGGGCTCGGTGCCGTGTACATGATCGTGGGGCGCAAGCGCGAATTCGCAAGCGGCGCCAGCGGAAAGCGCCTGGCCTGGCGCCGGTTCATCCCAGCTATCGCCAGGCCCGCCGTCACGGCCTCGAGGATTCCCGTCAGCCACGCCGGCACGTCCCCTCGGGACCGGCTCCGGCTGGTGTCGGATGATCTCGCCCGAAACGCGTAATCGAGTCAGTATCGGCGATATCGGGTGGGGCGCACGGTCAGCATCTACACGGACGGTGCGTGCCGCGGCAATCCCGGGCCGGGAGGCTGGGGGGCTGTTCTTATGTCGGGCAAGCACCGCAGGGAACTGAAGGGGGGGAATCCTGACACCACCAACAACCGCATGGAGCTGCTTGCCGCCATCAGGGCGCTGGAAGCCCTCAAACGGTCCTGTGAGGTGGAAATCCACACCGATTCCCAGTACCTTCGGCGCGGGGTGACTGAATGGCTCGAAACCTGGAAGAACAACCACTGGCAGACCGCTGCCCGCAAGCCGGTAAAGAACCGGGATCTCTGGGAGCGCCTGGATGAGTTGCAAGGGCAGCACCGGATTCGGTGGTACTGGGTAAAGGGGCATGCCGGAAATCCGGGCAATGAGCGGGCGGACAGGCTCGCCAACGAGGCCATCGACGCGATGGAACCAGATACATCAACAGTGAACTGAATATGCGACAGGTCATACTGGATACGGAAACCACGGGTCTTGAGCCTTTGGAGAGTCACAAGATCATCGAGATCGGCTGCCTGGAGATGGTCAATCGCCGGTTGACCCGAAACGAGTTTCACCACTACCTCAACCCCGGTCGCGAAATCGACGAGGCGGCGATCGAGATTCATGGTATCACGCTCGATTCGCTGGAAGACAAACCGCGGTTCGAGGAGCTTGCGGAAGAACTGCTGTCCTTCATCAGGGGGGCGGAACTGATCATCCACAACGCCCCGTTCGATGTCGCGTTCCTTAACCACGAATTCTCCCTTGCGGGACTTGGCGAGAACGTGATCCGGGAAAACTGCGAGGTTCTGGACACTCTCGTCCTCGCCCGGCACAAACATCCGGGCCAGAAGAACAGCCTGGACGCGCTCTGCAAGCGCTACGAAGTGGACAACAGCCAGCGCCAGTATCACGGCGCGTTACTGGACGCGGAAATCCTGGCGGACGTGTACCTGGCCATGACCGGAGGCCAGATCTCCCTGCTGGGGGAATCGGAGGACCTGACCCGTGCCGGGGGCATGCTCCCCGGCCGTTCCAATGGCGTGGATGCCGGTAACGGGGCCGGTGCACCGGGTTCCGGCCAAGGTTCCACACCCCTGGTGCGGGCCAATGAGCAGGAGCTCGCCGAACATGAGCGTTGGCTGGGACTCCTGGACCAGGAGGCGCCCGGCAAGGTCGTCTGGCGCAACATCAAATCCGGTGAGTGAGCCGATAGGGGATTTCGAGGCGGAGGTTCTTGGGGCCCTGAAGGCCAGTGAGGCCGGCGAAAAGCTGGAGATCGTGCAGCGTCTGCTGGAGGTGGAATTTATCTCCGGGGACAGACATACCGCCGACAGGGATTTGCCCTTGCCCGGGTACCCTGACCGATTACGTCTGGTGGATCCCCGGGAGGTACCGAGACGTTCCCTGGGGACGATTGAGGGACGGGCCTGTTTTCTCCATGCCATCGCTCATATCGAGTTCAATGCCATCAACCTGGCCCTGGACGCGGTCTACCGTTTCGGCGGCCTACCGGACGGCTATTACCGGGACTGGCTGGAAGTGGCGCGGGATGAGGCCTGCCACCATGCCATGCTGGAGGACCGGCTGGAGGAGTTGGGATATCGCTATGGGGACTTTCCAGCCCACAACGGCTTGTGGGATGTCGCATGCCGGACGGCACATGATCTTGTCAGCCGCATGGCCATGGTCCCCTGCGTGATGGAGGCGCGGGGATTGGATGTCACGCCCGGCATGATTCGCCGCTTCCGGGATATGGGGGATGACAGGAGTGCCGGGCTTTTGGAAACCATACTTGAGGAGGAGGAGCGCCACGTTGCCATCGGGGTGGCGTGGTACCGTTGGGCTTGCGGGGAGCGTGGGCTGGATCCGGTGCCGACGTTCTTTTCCCTGTTGGAGACATACCTGCCGCACCGGCTCTCCGGGCCGCTGAACATTGACCGGCGACGTGCAGCGGGATTTGATGACGCATGGCTGCGTCATCTGGAATCCGCTGCGCGTCCGGTGCAGGACAGGACGAATACGGCGGTTCCGGTGAAAATTCGTTCGCAGTGAACTCGCCTAATCGGCCGGGGTTCAGGGCAATACTTTCTTGAAGGGCTTCACTTCCACCGATTCGTAGACTCCGGCTGTCATGTAAGGGTCCTTGTCGGCCCATGCCTTGGCATCAGCCAGCGAATCGAATTCCGCGATGATCAGGCTTCCGCTGAATCCGGCGGGCCCCGGATCCTCGCTGTCCACCGCGGGTAGGGGGCCGGCGAGCAGTAGCCGGCCTTCTTCGACCAGGGCCTTCAGTCGTTCAACATGGGCGGGACGTGCCTGCAAGCGGTGTTCCAGGGAGTCGGCCTGATCAAGGGCATAGATTGCATAGAACATGGGAATATGATGTTGATTTCAGGGAATATCATCAGTCGTGCGAATGTCTCTGCGATTTTTGATTTGTTTCTTTAATTCAGTAGTTTATATTTTATCTGGGATCAACTTTTCTATTTTGTCGATGCCAATGACGGCCACGGACATGCCTCGAATTGATCCCAGTCGACTACGATTTGCTTACGGATTCGATACCATCGCTTGCCATAACAATCCTCCTTAGGAGATGCCGCATGGCCGCACGGAAAACCCTTAAGCTTACCAAACGCACCGTCGATTCGCTTTGTATTTCTTCAGGAGATACGGTGGTCTGGGACCGCGACCTTCCGGGGTTCGGCTTACGGGTCTATTCCACCGGCCGCAAGGTCTGGTGCGTCCAGGCCCGGGGACCCCGGGGCATCACGAAAAGGAAGGCCTTGGGCCTTCACGGGGAGATCACACCCGACGAGGCCAGGCAAAGGGCCACGGCGGCCATCGACCGGATCCGGCAGGGCCTTTCTCCAGAACCCCCACGGGAAGATTCAGAACCTACAATAGCCGATCTCGCGGAACGGTACATGGAGTCTCATGTCAGGGTCAACTGCCGGCCGAACACGATCACGAACCTCGCCAAGGCCCTACGGATTTATATTGTTCCCGAATTGGGACATCTTCGGTTGTCGGAGGTGGACCGCACCCATGTCTCCTCCCTTCACCACAAGTTGCGGGACAAGCCTTGGCAGGCGAACTACGTGGTCGACCTGCTGTCCGGGATGCTGCGGCTGGCCGAGGCCTGGGGGATGACGCAGCCGGGGCGAAATCCGTGCCGGTCCGTGCGGCGCTACCGGCTACAGGCCCGGGAGCGGTTTCTCTCGCCCGAAGAATACCGGGCACTGGGACGCGTATTGAACGAGGCGGAGGACAACGGCACGGTGATCCCGTCCGCCTTCTCATGCTCACGGGCTGCCGGAAGAACGAGATTCTGACACTGAAATGGGACGAGGTGGACCTGGAGGCGGGGGAACTGAAACTGCCGGACTTCAAGACCGGGGCGCGGACGATACCGATATCTCTGGAGGCGGCAAGGGTGCTGGAAAAAATCCCCCGCGTCGAGGGCAATCCCCATGTCATTCCGGGGAAGGCCCAGGGTAAGCCCCTGAGCAGCCTGCACCAGCACTGGCAGGTCATCCGCAAGCGGGCCGACAGCAGGCGGGCTTTGAGTTCAGTGCCTCCTGTCGCGGTTCTGCACATTGCACAAAATTACCTGACTGGGCTCGTGCCCAACGTTGAGGCATAATTTCAATATCTTATCTGCGTTCGGCGCCGTTGACCTCTATCAAATCACCGGACCTTCCTGCATAGCGCTGAAGCGGCCACCAGTGCCGACATCCCCTCGAAGGACCTCCTCATGTCCGTGGGGCGGGCGTACAGCCAAATGCGCATCCGGGACTCAGGAAAGAACATGTCGGCTACTTCAGCCGCAGCAGGATTCGCACAGAATAGTTAATTGTTTTACCGTAAGCGATCCGGAAGAGGGGCATCTGGCGCAGACCCTTGTCGATCTTGACGCGGTTCCACGCCAGGCCGGTGAAGATGCGGCAAACATCGCCATTGCCGTAACCAACGGAATCGATTTTCTGGTAAGGTGGAATTTCCGGCATAATGCCAATGGAGCGTTGCGTGCACGAATCGAGCATACATGCCGGCAGGCGGGCTATTAGCCACCAGTCATCTGCATACCCAACTTACTCATGAAGGCGAACCATGCCGAATCAACCAACTGACCCCATCATCTCTGAGGTGAGAGCTGCGCGCGACGCGCATGCAGCCCGTTTCGGCTATAACCTGGCGGCAATCCTCCGGAACATCCGGGCAATGCAGGATGAATCCGGACGGGAATATGTCTGCTTTCCCGCACAACCCGTTGTCGCTTCGGATACCGAATACGGTCTGAGTGGTGTCAGAGATTCAAAGTAGTCGATTTTTTACGCATACCGACTTCGTCGCGATGTTCACTTTTCAGTCGCAGTACTTAGGATGCAACGGATGAACGGGATTCGCGGGGTTATCGGGCGCACTCTGTTGGGTTTGCTTGCCACGGGAGTCCTCTGCGGCTTGCTGAACGCCGCCGCTGCGGAACCGACCACGCTTCGGCTGCATACCTTCAATTCACCCAAATCCATCGCCGTTCGCCAGTTCCTGCAGCCATGGGCAGCGGAGGTCGAACAGAAGTCCGAGGGCCGGGTAAGGATCGAAGTGTTTCCGGCGATGCAGCTCGGCGGCAAGCCCTCGGATCTTTACGGGCAGGCACGCGACGGCGTGGTTGACATTGTCTGGACTCTGCCGGGCTACTCTCCGGGGCGGTTTCCGTTGACTGAGGTGTTCGAACTGCCCTTCGTTTGCGGGGACGCGGAGGCAACCAGCCAGGCCCTGACCCGTTTCCACCGGAAGTGGTTGCAGGATGAATACAAGGATACCCAGCCCCTGGTGTTTCACACTGCCGCACCCGGCCATATCCATACCGCCGACAAACCGATTCGCATACTGGAGGATCTGAAGGGCGTGAAGATCCGCGCCCCTTCCCGGGCCAGTGCGGAGATGCTCAAGGCTCTTGGCGCCACGCCGGTGGGCATGCCGGTACCGAGGGTCTATGAGGCGCTATCGCGGGGTGTGGTGGAAGGCGCTTGGGTTCCATGGACCATCATGCGGCCCTTCCGCCTCCATGAGGTGACCAAATATCACACCGAGGTGTCCCTGTCCTGCGTGCTGTTCCTGCTGACGATGAACAAGGCTCGCTACGATGGTTTGCCCGCGGAAATCAGGACCATTATCGATGAGACCACGGGAATGGATCTGGCCAAGCGGCTCGGCCGGTTGTGGCAGGACGACGAGGACCCCGGTCGAGCGATTGCCCTGGAACGGGGCCACACGATCCTTTCGCTGACCGAAGCGGAGCGTGAGCGCTGGAGGGCGGTCACCCAGCCGGTGGCTGAAAGCTGGGTGGCGAGGGTCAGGGCCATGGGGCATGACGGAGAAGCTCTGCTGGCCGATGCAGAGCGTCTGGTTGCCGGGTACAGCAATGAGCCGCACCGGTAGGACGATACCGGACAAAGAGGCGGACTACATTGCCGGAGGCACCCTGGAGCGGCTGAGCCGCGGAATCGCGCTCCTGGGAGGAATGCTCCTGGTCGGGGTCATGCTGATGACCGTGATCAGCGTGCTGGGACGCTATCTCTTCAACGCGCCGATACCCGGTGATTATGAGATCACCGAGCTTGCCTGCGCGGTGGCGGTGTTCGCATTTTTCCCCCACTGTCACGCCAGGGGCGGCAATATCGTCGTCGAATTCTTCACCAGGAAAATGGGCCCGCGGGGCAAGGCGTTGCTGGACGCGGTGCACCATGGGGTCTTTATGGTGGTCGCGGGCCTGATCTCATGGCGCCTGTTCGTCGGCGGCTTGCACAAGCTCACGGACGGCGAGACGACGCTCTTTCTCGGGATTCCGCTCCATTGGGCATACTTCCCTGCGCTGATCGGAGCGGTACTGCTGGTCGTGGTATGCGTCGTGATGGCCTACCGCCGCCTGTGCGCTTCACGGCAATGACGAATATCGAGTTCGGCGGGCTCCTGTTCGGCGTTTGCCTGGTGCTGATCGCCCTGAGGATGCCGGTCGCGGTGGCGATGTTCCTGGTCGGCGGCTTCGGCTTCGCCTCGATCGCGGGATGGCCGGCGTTCCTGAACCTGCTGAACACCGCGCCGTTCGGCAAGGTGTCGAGTTACACCCTTTCGGTGCTGCCGCTGTTCCTGCTGATGGGCCAGCTGGCGACCCGGTCCGGACTCAGCCGCTCCCTGTTCGACTCGGCCCGGGCCTGGGTGGGGCACCGCCGCGGCGGACTGGCCATCTCCACGATCTGCGGGTGCGCCGCGTTCAGTTCCATCTGCGGTTCCTCGATCGCGACCGGAGCGACGATGGCCTCGGTGGCGCTGCCCGAGATGAAACGCTCCGGTTATTCCGGTGCATTGGCAACCGGCACACTGGCTGCCGGCGGAACACTGGGCATCCTGATTCCGCCGTCGCTGATCTTGGTGATCTACGGCGTCATCACGGAACAGTCCATCGGCAAGCTGTTTCTGGCCGCGCTGGTCCCGGGCATCATTGCAACGCTCGGTCATTCCATCGCGATCGGCGTGTACGTCCGGCTGAAACCCGAGTCGGGTCCGGTGATGCCGGCCGTGCCGTTCTGGGAACGGGTCCGCAGCCTTGCCCCGGTGTGGCCGGTGGCTGCCATCTTCCTGTCGGTGATCGGCGGAATCTATTTCGGCGTTTTCACCCCGACGGAGGCGGCGGCGATCGGGGCGGCGGCCACTGCCCTGATGGCGATTGCGTCGGGCCGGCTGAGTTGGGAGGCCTTCGTGTCGTGTCTGCTGGACACTGCCCAGGTCACTGCAATGATCTTCCTCATCCTGATCGGCGCCGAGGTGTTCAATGGGTTCCTTGCGCTGTCACAGGTCACGACTGTACTGGCCGATGCGCTGGCGACGTCGGGCCTGACGCCGATCACGATCCTGGTTAGCATCCTGCTCGTCTATCTGGTCCTCGGCTGCGTGATGGACAGTCTGGCCATGATTCTGCTGACGGTGCCCGTCTTCCTGCCGCTGGTGACCGGACTCGATTTCGGCTATGGGGAGGAGGGTATCGCCATCTGGTTCGGGATTCTGGTTCTGATCGTTGTCGAGATCGGCCTCATCACTCCGCCGATCGGTCTCAACGTCTACATCATCAACTCGTTGGCAGAGGGAATCCCTCTGGGCGAGTCGTTCAGGGGCATCGTACCGTTCCTGTTGAGTGGCTTTGTTCTCCTTGCGATCATTCTGTTCGTGCCGGCAACCTGCCTCTGGTTCTTGGGTCTGCCCTAGCACTGATTTGCCATGCCCGGGTTCCTGCAAGTCATGCCATCATGTGGGGGCCCCCTTGATCCGGCCCGCGCTGCCCCGGTCCACTCCCCGGGTCGGTGCCGGATGTCAAGTTGAGAACTGCAGACCGGTATGCGAGGATGCCTTGATGGGCAACAGGCGGTTTCACGGGCGGGGTTTCTGGAATAGGGGCGGCTCCCGGGGACGGCCCCTGACGGCAAAGATTGAAGAATAAGGGGTCGTGGCATGGGAATCGGCCGGTTCGACCGTCACTCAGGAGATCGCCTACATCCTGACGGGAAAATCCCGTTGCCGCTTGCACTGGGGCTCGCCCTGCAAATCACCGGCCTCGTCCTGCCGGGGATCGTGCTGATTCCGACGATCGTGTTCCGGGCTGCCGGAGAGTCCGAGGCAGTCCTGCTGTGGGCCGTGTTCGCCTCGCTTGTGGTCTGTGGCGTAACCACGATGCTGCAAGGGCTTCGGGTTGGCCGGCTGGGTGCGGGCTATATCCTTTCGATTGGAACGTCCGGGGCTGCCATTGCGGTCAGTATCGCCGCGCTTGAGGCAGGCGGGACGTCTTTGCTCGCCTCTTTGGTCCTCGCCCTGGCTCTCTTCCAGTTCGCGTTCTCCGCGCGACTCTCGCTGTTCCGTCGCATCCTGACCCCGACCGTGACAGGCACGGTCATCATGCTGACGCCGGTCACGGTGATGCCGTTCATCTTCGAGCTGTTGGAGAATGTATCAAAGGAGACGAATCCGCTGGCCGCCCCCTTGAGCGCGTTCACGACCCTGCTCGTCATCTGCGGCATCGTGCTGCGGGCGGGTGGAACACTGCGCCTGTGGGCGCCGGTCATCGGCATCGTGGCCGGCTCGGCGGTCTCGGGTGCCTTTGGCCTCTACGACGTTGACCTCATTGCCCGGGCTTCCTGGATCGGCATTCCGGAGATCGCATGGCCGGGACTCGGCCTTGACCTCGGGCCCGCCTTCTGGGTCCTGCTTCCGGCTTTTCTGTTCATCGCGCTGATCTGCACGATTCAAACCATCAGCGGGTCCGTCGCGATCCAGCGGGTATCCTGGGCCGTACCCCGGGCCGTGGACTTCCGGGTGGTCCAGGGAGCGGTCGCCGCGGACGGTGTAGGCAATCTCCTGTCGGGTCTGGCGGGTTCGATGCCGGTCGGGTTCCGTCCTACCGGCGCGTCGATGGTCGAAATTACCGGGATCAGTTCCCGCCGAATCGGGATCACGCTCGGCGCGGTACTGATTGCACTGTCCTGTCTTCCGAAGGCGCTCGCCGTGATCCTCGCCATTCCGGGTCCGGTCGTTGCGGCGTTCATCACCATCACGATGGCGACGATCTTCATCATCGGCATGAAGGTGATCCTTCAGGATGGAATCGACTATCGCAACGGCCTGATCGCCGGGGTGTCGTTCTGGATTGGCGTGGGTTTTCAGAACGGCGTGATCTTCCCCGGGTTTGTGTCGAACTTCGTGGGGGGCCTCCTGCAGAACGGGATGATGGCCGGCGGCCTCGCGGCGATCGCCATGACCGCGTTTGTCGAGTTGACGAAACCCCGGCCCAGTCGAATCGAAGTCGGGTTCGAAATTTCGTCCCTCAACGAGATCCGGAAGTTCATCGGGGCATTCGCGACGAGAAACGGTTGGGACGAGGCCATGGCGGCCCGCCTGGATGCCGCCGGGGAGGAGACCCTGCTGACACTCCTCGACCAGGAGGAGGTCGACGATGAACACGAGAGGCGCCGGCTGTTCCTCGCTGCACGCAGGGAGGGCGACGGTGCGGTTCTAGAGTTTGTCGCATCAAAAGGCGAAGAAAACCTCCAGGACCGAATTGCCTTGCTTGGCGAGGCGGGCGCCGAGGATCCGATCGAACGGGAGGTGTCGCTTCGGATGTTGCGTCATCTCGCTTCCTCGGTGCGCCATCAGCAATACCATGGCACGGATATCGTCACCGTTCGCGTGGAACCGCTCAGGGTGGTTTCCGGGGTGCGTCCATGAGTAGCGATGTTTACGCCATCCCGGCATCAGACTTCCCCAGGGGCGCGGACTTCATTCCGGGTGGCCTGTGTCCCGAGGGACCCGGGGACCATGGGGACATTAATTGACAGTATTGCGGGTGGCCGGATAGTATGGAAAACGCAACACGATCCGACCAATCCCTTTCGAGAGGAGAACGCTCATGTATTTTGCGGTTTTCGTCACGCACAAGCCCGGCATGTCGCAGGCGCGCAATGATCTGTACGACGCCTTCAGCACCTATCTGCGCGATCATCCCGATCATCCCGATGTGACCTACCACCATGGAGGACCGACACTTTCCGATAACGGAGAGAGTGTCACCGGCCTTCTCCTGGTGATCGATGCGCCTTCCCATGCGGCGGCGGAGTCTTTCGTGGCCGACAGCCCCTACGGAAAAGCGGGCCTCTTCGCCGAGTCCCATGTGCGCCAGTGGGACTGGACCACCGGGCGGCCGTCCTAGGGTCCACTTGTGTTGCAGGCGGCGGAGTTGCCGTCCAGAGAACCCGGCGGGCTCACATTGGAATGTATGTGCCGTCGCCGGAAACCATCATCAGGCTAGGCAGTTTGACCGACTTTGCCGTGCTATGTACGGCTGCAGTTCCCGACTGACCGCCCGAAGAATTCGGCAATGCCATCGATGCCGCCGTCATGCGTCCATTGCTTCGGGAACGGTCTTCGGCCCGACGAATCTGTCGTTGGCGGTGTGGTTTCAGGGCATCTGCCTATCGATCCGGTACAACAGGGGAGACCAGGGGGCACCGCCATGGGCCTTCATCGTCGTCCGGGGGACCCGTACAACTCGGCCTGTTCACGGTGAAGGTGACGCTGCAAGCGGATTTCCGAGTGTCGCCGGCGATCCATGGCGGCCGCGACCCCGGCTGGGGCCCTGTGTTCCAGGAGATCAATGTCACTGATCTGGAGACGTTCGGTGGCGGGGAAGCCAGAGGTATTTGGAAAGAAAACGGGGAGAAATATATATCTAATACAACAGGTTATGGATTAAAAATGCACCAACGCGCACGGAGGGAAGGACATGGCAAAAGGGAGTGAAATAGATGTTACAGAACGGGTGGATACAAGATAGTCTATCTGGAGACGTTCGTAAGGCTTTATCCAAGGGCTGTAGCAGCTCCTGCAGTCTAGTGTAACGTCATGCTTCACCCGTTGATACGCGCTCAATCCCTTGACTTCTACCTAAATGCGGTTGTGTGCCTTCCGGGAGAAATCGAGCATTGCCCGCGGTCAGGATTGGGTTCAACCTCGCGTTCGACGATTTCAGCCAGCATATCCGCACCACCGACATAATTTCCATCGACCCATATCTGAGGTACCGTGATGGGGGTTTTGGGCCCAACAATCGGCTTCACTCGCGCCAGCATTTCATACAGCGACGCCGGTTCACGCACAACGTCGTGATAGGTGTAGGCGATCCCCGCATTATCCAGGTAACCTTTTGCACGAACACAGTGCGGACAGGTCGCCTTGCCGAATAGCCGGTTCCCGTTGATGGGTGCCCGCTTGGAATGAGCCTCGATAATAGCCTGGGTCAACACCCCACGGTTGAGTGCCGCACCTTGGCTGATGATGCGGCCCTCCACAAGAACTATCGGCGCGTGCCAGCCACCCTTGGGCAACGGCTTCCACCATTCCGACAGCCAATCCCGGGTAACAACCTCGACTGGGATTCCTCCAAGTTCTGTCTCTACCACATCGGCAATCACATCCTTGGTTAGTGAGCATTCGCCGCAGGGAATTCTTACCTTGAATGGTCCCCACTCGCCAGCCCAGCGATAGAGTGTGATGTTGACTGGCGTCATTTTGCCAACCTCGTTGTTTCCTAGTGTGCGTCAGTTCCAAGTCTGTACTCCAGTACGGAATTTATCAAGTTCAAGATTGCTGTTGCGTTCGTTATAGTGCGCGATGAAAAGAATCCATAGCCGTTAGGATCTACAGTCGACCGGAGCCGGAATTTCCCAGGCCATCTCCCCCGGAGACGGGGTGTTTCACCTCGAAAGATCCGTATCGCTCAAAGGTGGCGGATAGACATAACGCCACACCTTTTCGGCCACGACCTCCCGGTCCCAGTGCACAGACAGGGTGGACTCGAATTCCAGTCCGCCACATCCAGACTTTGAGACCAATGAACTCCGGATTCGGGCGGTTCCGTCCTCCCGGCGGATCTCGATCACATGGTCCATCGTGCAATGCAGGCCACACGGGTCCCCCGTGTCGATCCGGTAGCGTGCCGAGGTCCGAAACGAGATGGCGTGATTCTCTTCCGGGAAACGGAGAGTGGCGCGAGGCAGGGTCCAGGATGAATCAACCCGACCATCGGCGAGCTTCGCCGATTCTCTTTGCAGCGGCCCCTCGGATTCGCTTTTCCAGGATTTCCGGACCGGAAGTTCCCTGGCCTTGGGGAATGGCACCGACAATCCCGCCGTGTGAGGGGGGACTGGCAAGTTCAGTTGGGCTCCCCGTGTCAGGACCCTGATGGAAGCGGGCCTGGATGCAGGCCAAGCCAGGGGCCAATACGATGTTCCGAGTGCCAGCCGGATGCGGTTGCCCCGGGTAAACCGGTAGGCGGTGGACGGCAGTCGAATACGGTAACGGATGGGTTTCCCGGTTGTGAAGGGCGATACGGTGTCGAGCGTCCCATCGAGGGAGAGGTTGCGGACCTGCCGGCCCACGAGGTTGGAGTGCCCGTCAGGCGTGACTTCGCACAGACGGCACACGAGCTGTGCTTCCGCTAGGTCGCGCGTGATGTCGCAGGACAGTTCGGCATGACCGACCAGGTCGAGGTCCTCTTCGAGCGGGGTGGAATCGAAACAGAGCGAACGGCCGTCATCCGCCGACTGGTCGAGCGGTAGCCCACCCACCCGTCCGAAGTAACCGGTGTCTCCGGCGCATTCCCCGTGGCGCAGGTTGTTTGGAATTTCCAGGGTCTGGGTTTCCGCCGGGGGTTGGCCCGTCAGGCCGCCTGCGGCCAAGAACAGCGTGATGCCGCCGGCTTGTTCGTCGCCGGCCGTTTCGATCCATTCTCCGTTTCGCATGGAAAGCCGGTCCACGGGAGGATCGAACTCCCTTCGCCAGAGCCTGAGGTGGGCCCAGCTCAGGACATTTCCGGCCTCGTCCCCGAGCCAATGGTCCCACCACTCGAGCGCCAGGTCCTGAAAACCGATCGCGGGACCGGGCTCTCCTTGGTCCGGATAGTGATGTCCCCAGGGGCCGACGACGCCCCAGCAGATGTCCGGCCTTGCCTGCACCAGTCCCATGACGGAATTCGAATACCGGTCGGCCCATCCGCCGATGGACAGGATGGGACAAGAAAGACGCCCGGCGCTGAACTTCACCGAACCGTGCCGCCAGTACCCGCCCCGGGTCCGATGTCGAATCCAGGCATCGAGGGGGAATGAAAGATTCCGCAGGCGCTCCTCCCACTGGTCCCGCCACCCGTCCCCCACGGTTGCGGCATCCGGTGGTGCGGCGAGAATGGCGGGCAATGTCGCTCCCCATTCGAAACTGTCGGTCAGCAGGGCGCCGCCCGTCCAGTGGATGTCGTCTTCGAACCGGTCCGCCGTCGCGCAATTGGCGATTACCGCCTTCAAGGGGCCGGGTGCGTCCACAGCGGCCTGCAGGCTCGCGGTTCCGCCCCAGGAGGTGCCGAACATGCCGACGCGTCCGGAGCACCAGTCCTGTTCGGCGATCCACTCGATGACATGCCGGGCGTCGGCCAGTTCATTGTCCGAATACATGTCCGGCATGTGCCCCTCGCTGTCGCCGGAGCCGCGCATGTCAACCCGGAGGCACACATAGCCGTGGGCCGCGAAGTAGGGATGGTTCCGCTCATCCCTCGCGCGCACCATGTCGCGCTTGCGGTACGGGATGTATTCGAGGATGGCCGGAAAGGGCCCCCGGCCCTCCGGCCACCAGATGCGCGCGGAGAGCCTGACGCCGTCGGGCATTGCGATCCAGCAATGCTCGGTTTGCCTGACGGAATCACTGGCCCCCGGGTGCTTTTTTATGTTCTTCGACACTTTGACGGATGTTATTTGCGGATGGAATGATACGGACGGTCAGGTCAGGCGGGTATTTTTCAACAAAAATCTTTGAATCGTGGCGGTTCCCGGACATAATGCACGCCTCACCCGTATTTTCCGGTCCCGGCTCGGGATGGCGGACTGAGTCAGTGCCGCCGATCGAAATGTCCGTTGACCGACAAACGGGTTGAATCCGATATCGATATTATGAAACCAAAACCTCACCAGATAACACGAGGAGTAACACCATGAAACAAAACATCATGACACGGCGTTCCTTCCTGGCGGCGGCCGGAGCGTTCGGCGCCGCGACGATGGCTGTGCCCCGATTCGCACTGTCCCAGGACGGTACGGTCCTGACGGTCCGGTCCTACTCGGACCTCCAGGTGCTGGACCCGGCTTTCCGCCTGTCGAATCCCGAGGGTGACATCATCCGCTCGATCTTCGCGCCGCTGGTCATCCCCCAGGCAGGCGACGTTTGGGGGTGGAAGGCCATCGCCGTCGACAGCATCGAGCAGCTTGACGACGTGACGGTTGCCTTCACGCTCAAGGACAACATCGGCTTCACCGACGGCTATGGCCAGATGACCGCCGAAGACGTCAAGTTCTCGATTGAGCGGTTTGCTGATCCGGCCATGGAAAGCCCCTATGCCGGCGACTGGTCCGCGCTGAAAGAGGTCGAAGTCAAGGACAGGCTGTCCGGACTGATTCACTTGAAGAACAAGTTCGTTCCCCTGTGGACCACGACCCTGCCGACGGCGGCGTCATGCATCCTTTCGAAGCGCGCAATGGAAGAGTTGGGCGAAAAGATCACGACCAAGCCCGTGGCGCAGTCGGGGCAGTATCTCCTGGCCGATTGGCAGCCGAAGCAGAAGACCATCCTGCGGCGGAACCCGGACTGGGCGCATGAGCCCGGCGGCTTCGACGAGATCCATATCATTCCCATCGAGGACCCCGCGACCGCCGAACGCGGCTTCGAGGCGGGCGATCTTGACTATACCTGGACCTCGGTATCGTCCCTGCCGAGACTCAAGGCCAATCCACCCGAGGGCTCGGTGGTTGTGGAGAAGCCCTCGCTGGCCTATGTCTGGCTGGGAATCAACCAGGATGTGGCGCCTTTCGACAACCCGAACATCCGGCGCGCCGTCCAGCATGCGGTGAACCGCGAGGAGGTTGTGGACGCGGCCTACTTCGGCGCCGCGTCGGTAGGGAACGGCATTCTTGCGCCGGGCCTGCCGGGCAGCCGGGATGCGGTGACCTACGACTACGACCCCGACAAGGCCCGTGCCCTGCTGGAACAGGAGGGTGCAACCGACCTTTCCGTGACCCTGGACATCCTGAACCAGTCGGAACGCCTGACTGCCGCCCAGGTCATCCAGGCCAACCTCGCGGATGTGGGCATTTCCTGCGAGATCAAGCAGAACGACAGCGGCACGTTCTGGACCCTCGGGTCCAAGGACGGCGACTACTGGAACAAGCTGCAGCTCGTCCTCAGCCGGTACTCGATGCAGCCTGACCCGAGCTGGGCCACGGTCTGGTTCACGCCGGAGCAGGTCGGCGTGTGGAACTGGGAGCGCTTCAACAACGCCGAATACAAGGCACTGCACGAACAGGGCCTTGTGGAAAGCGACTTTGCCAAGCGTGACGAGATCTACAAGAAGATGCAGGGACTCATGGACGAAAGCGGCTGCTACGTGTTCCTAACCCACGAGGTGGTGGGCATCATCCACCGCGAATCCATCGTGCCTGGTCAGAAACCGAACGGAGAACCCCTCTTATCCGAGTTCAGGAAAGCCTGACCGGTTCCGGGCGGCCCGAAAGGGCCGCCCGTTTGCTGACCGTTGCTGTACTACTCCCTCAAACGGCTGGGCCTGGCCGTTGCCATCGTGTCGGTGGCCATGCTGCTGCTGTTCACGATGATCTACCTGATCCCCGGCGACCCGGCTGCGGTTGCGCTGGGCCCCAGGGCCACGGAGGCCATGCGCGAGGCCTTGCGCATCAAGATGGGGCTCGACCAGCCGGTCTGGATCCAGTTCTGGAACTTCTTCGTCAATGCCTGGCAGGGCGATCTCGGCAACGAGGTGCTTTCGGATCGCCCCGTGGCCAAAGTGGTCATGGAGCAGCTGCCCGCGACCCTCGCGCTGATTGCCGGCGGCATGGTCTGGTCGGTCGCGCTCGGCATCCCGCTCGGATGCTGGACCGCGGTCAAGCGCGGCGGCATGGCCGACCGGATTGTCGGGGTATTCAGCGTCGCCGTCATCGCCGTGCCGTCCTTCGTGGTCGCGATCTACGCGCTCCTGATTTTCGCGGTGACCCTGCGCTGGCTTCCCGCAATCGGCGCGGGGGAGCCCGGCGATCTCGGCGACCAGCTGGTGCACCTGATCCTGCCTTCCCTCGCCGTCGGGATCGGATGGGTGGGATATATCGCCCGCCTGGTCCGCGCCTCGATGCTCGAAGTGCTGGAGGCGTCGCACATCCGCACCGCCCGCGCCTTTGGCCTGCCGGACCGGCAGGTGACCTACCGGTATGCGCTGACGATCGCCATCCTGCCCACGGTCACCCTGCTGGGCGTGGGGATCGGGCAGATGCTCTCATCCGCGGTATTCGCGGAAATCGTGTTCGCCCGCCCCGGGGTCGGCAAGCTCGTCTATGATGCCATCCTGACCCGGAACTATCCGCTGGTCACCGGGGCCGTCCTGGTGACCACGGTGCTGTTCATCCTGATCAACCTGATCGCCGATCTGGTCGTCGGCTACCTGGATCCCCGTGTCCGAAGCCGCCTCTAGAGCGTACGGGTCCCTGCGCCGGATCCTGGCCGAACCGCTGGGCATGCTCGGCGTCGTACTGGTTCTGCTCATGATCGGCGGCGCGGTCTTCGCCGACCTGCTCGCCGCCGCCGAACCCAACAAGATCTCTCCACGGGACCGGTTTCTCGGCCCGTCCCTGACCCATCTTCTCGGGACCGACCAGTTGGGCCGGGATCTGTTCTCCCGGGCCCTGCACGGTGGACGCATCGCCCTGTCGGTGGCGCTGATTTCGACCGCCGCGTCACTGGCGATCGGGGTTGTTCTCGGCCTCATCGCCGGGTACGGCCCGCGTTGGCTCGACAACCTGATGATTCTCCTTTTCGACGCGATCAAGAGTTTCCCCACGGTCATGCTGGCGCTGGCCCTGGTCACCCTGTTCGGCCCGTCCCTGACCGCGGTAATGGTCGTCGTCGTGCTGGTGAACGTGCCCGGTTACGGCCGCATCATCCGGACCCAGACCCTGGCGCTGAAGTCCGCCCAATTCGTCACCGCGGCGCAAAGCATGGGTGCCGGCACGGTCAGGGTGCTGCGCGTTCACATCCTGCCGAACGTGATCGGCCCGTTGCTGATCCTGGCTTCGATGGACATTCCCGTGGTGGTCGCCATCGAGGCCGGCCTCAGCTTTCTCGGTCTCGGCGTCCGACCGCCGACACCGTCCTGGGGCGCGATTCTGAATGACGGGTTCACGGCAATCCGCGACACGCCCTGGATCGCCATCGCGGGAGGACTGCCGATCATCCTCATCACCCTGGGGTTCACCTTTCTCGGCGAGACCCTGCGCGATGTGTTCGATCCCCGGCTGAAGAGGCAGGGATGAACGTCCTCGAAATCCAGGACCTCAATGTCACCTTCGCCACCGAGGGCGGCCCGCTGCATGCGCTCAGGAACGTGTCCTTCGATGTGCCGGAGCACCGGATCGTCGGGGTGGTCGGCGAATCGGGCTGCGGCAAATCCACCCTGATCAATGCAATCCTGGGGCTGCTTGCGGACAACGGGCAGGTGGACAGTGGCAGGATCCTGTTCGGGGACCACGATCTGACCCGGCTGGGACCCCTGGAGATGCAATCCCTGCGGGGCCTTCGGATTTCCACCGTCTTCCAGGATCCGATGGGGGCGCTCAACCCGGTCATTTCCGTGGGCAGGCAGATGCTGCATATCCAGTATCGGTCCGATCTCGGTCGGTCGGAAAAGAATGCCCGGTCCGTGAAGATGCTGCGCAGGGTGCGCATTCCCGATCCGGAGTCCGCACTTGACCGCTATCCCCACGAGTTCTCGGGCGGGATGAAACAGCGCATCGCCATCGCCATGGCGCTGATGATGGAGCCCGCGCTGCTGATCGCCGACGAGCCTACAACGGCATTGGACGCCACCCTGGAAGTGGCGACCATCGAACTGCTTCAGGATCTGCAGGCCCAGATCGGGTGCTCGGTGCTCTTCATTTCCCACCATCTCGGGGTGATCGCCGAGCTCTGCGATGACGTGGTGGTGATGTATGCCGGGGAGGTGGTCGAGCGGGGCACGACCCGGGAGCTCTTCCACGATCCCCGGCATCCCTACACCGAGCGCCTGCTGCGCTGCGACCCCGCCGGGCAGTCCGGGCGTACCCGGCACCTGCCGACCATTCCGGGGGAGGTTCCCGATCTCCGCGTGCGCCCGGCGGGCTGCATCTTCGCGGCCCGGTGCCATCGGTACGAGGGAATCTGCGATACCGTGCCGCCCGAGGTCGGGGCCGGCGGCCATCGTGCCCGCTGCCACCGGGTGACGCCATGATTCTGACGGTCCGCGACATCGAGGTGACGTTTCGCGTCGGGCCCCTGCTGAACCGCCGGTCGATCCTTGCCGTGGCGGGCGTGAGTTTCGACGTGGCCCCGGGCGAAACCTTCGCCCTCGTGGGGGAAAGCGGTTCGGGGAAGACCACGCTGGCCAATGCGATCAACGGGCTGCAGGACACTTCCAGGGGCGAGGTGACGTTCATGGGACAGCGTGTCGACAACTCGAATCCCGGCGAGATGAAGCCCCTGCGCCGCCACATGGCAATGATGTTCCAGGATCCGGTCGGATCCCTTTCCCCGCGCATGAAGGTCGGGGACCTGGTGGCCGAGCCGTTCCGCATCCACGGGATCCGGATCAATCTGCAGGAGGAAACCCGGCGTCTTCTTTCCCTTGTCGGGCTGTCCGGCGATTTCGCCGACCGCTATCCCCACCAGCTTTCGGGGGGCCAGGCGCGCCGCGTCGGCGTGGCCCGCGCCATCGCGCTGGATCCCAAGCTGATCATCGCCGACGAACCCACTGCCGGGCTCGACGTTTCGGTGCAGGGAGAGGTCCTGAACCTCCTCAATGATCTGCGCGAACGCCTGGGCCTGGCCATGATCATCATCACCCACAACCTGCACGTGGTGCATCACGTGGCGGACCGCATGGCGGTCATGTATCTCGGGCGCATCGTGGAGGCCGGGGAAACCGAAGGGATGTTCCGCGCCCCCGCCCATCCCTACACGGCAACGCTCCTGAGCGCGAACCCGGAACCCGATCCGGACAAGGCCCGGAACCGGATATCTCTCCCGGCGGAGGTGCCATCGCTGCTGGCCCGGCCTTCGGGATGCGAATTTCATACCCGTTGCCCGTGGGTCCAGGACCGGTGCGCCATGGATCCGCCCTACACCGCAAACGGCGAAATGCACCGCATTGCCTGCCATTATCCCCTCGCCCCGGGCGCCAGGCCGCCGGCGAAGGACCGGGCCCTGTGACCGGGCCCGCCGAACCCTTCTGCCGGCCACCGGCAGCGACCAGAAAAACCATCAGCCTGTATGGAGCTTCATATGACGTCTGACATCCCGGTTCGAACCGACTTTCCCCGAAAGGTCCGCGAGATCGAAAACACCTGGATCCCGATGCCTGACGGAACGCGTCTTGCCGCCCGGATCTGGCTGCCCGAGGATGCCGGGGATGACCCGGTTCCGGCCATTCTCGAATACCTGCCCTACCGCAAGCGCGACGGGACCGTGGAGCGGGATCACCTGACCCATCCCTATTTTGCGGGCTTTGGCTACGCCGGGGTCCGGGTCGACATGCGGGGCACCGGCGACAGCGAGGGCATCTGCCTCGGCGAGTACCTCCTGCAGGAGCAGGAGGATTGCCTGGCCGTCATCGAATGGCTGGCCGCCCAGCCGTGGTGCTCCGGCAGGGTGGGCATGATCGGTATCTCCTGGGGTGGCTTCAACGGGCTCCAGGTGGCCGCCAGGAGGCCCGAGGCGCTGGGTGCGGTGATCTCGCTCTGCTCCACCGATGACCGCTATGCCGACGACATCCATTGCATGGGCGGCGCGGTGCTTGCCGAGAAGCTGGGTTGGGGGGCCACCGCGTTTGCCATCGCCCATACGCCGCCGGACCCGGCGATCGTCGGCGAACGCTGGCGCGACATGTGGCTGGAGCGGCTGGAGGGCAACGGCCTTTGGCTGCTCGACTGGTTCAGGCACCAGCACCGGGACGATTTCTACAGGCACGGTTCGATCTGTGAGAACTACGATGATGTGAACGTGCCGGTCTACCTGGTCGGCGGCTGGGCTGACGGTTACACCAACACCATCCTGCGGATGCTGGATCACCTGACCTGTCCCAGGAAGGGATTGATCGGCCCCTGGGGACACAAGTACCCGCATTTCGCCTTGCCGGGGCCCCGCATCGGGTTTCTCCAGGAGTGCCTGCGCTGGTGGGACCAGCACCTGAAGGGCATCGACACCGGCATCATGGATGAACCGCGGCTTCGCGCCTGGATCCACCATCCGGCCGCACCTGCGCCCTTTTATGAAACCCGTGCCGGTCACTGGGTCACCGCTTCGGGTTGGGCCGGATGCGCCGACGCGACGAAAACGCTGTTTCCGGACGGCGGCAGGCTTGCGGGAGAACCGGGCGGCCCGGTCAGCCTGTCCACGCCGGAGAACACCGGGCATGCGGCGGGCAACTGGTGCGGCTACTCGGTGGTGCCGGACGCACCCGTCGACCAGGCCGGGGAGGCTGGCATGGTCTGTTTCGACACCGCGCCGCTGGACAGCGACCTGGAACTGCTCGGGTTCCCGGTCTTGAGCGCCGAGGTCGTAAGCGACGTGCTCCAGGCCAACCTGGTCGCGGTGCTTTCGGAAGTGGACGGGGAGGGCAGGGCCACACGGATCAGCTACGGGATACTGAATCTGACCCATCGCAACAGCCATTCGAAACCGGAGCCCCTGCCCCGTGAACCGGTCCCCGTCCGCCTGCAGCTCAACGCCTGCGGGCAGCGCGTCGGCAAGGGGCACCGCCTGCGCCTGGCCCTGTCGAATGCCTATTGGCCCGTAATCTGGCCATCCCGATCAAGGGCCAGCCTGACCCTGACGGGTGCGAGAATCGATCTTCCGATCTGCACGGGTGATCCCGCGCCTGATCGTTTCGAGGATCCGGAGGGCGCCGCGCCCCTTGAGACCGAGGTCCTGTCTGAGGGCAATTACGGGCGCAACCGCTCGATCGACCTGGTCACCGGGATCGAGACCTGCGAGATCGTCAACGACAGCGGTCTTGAGCGTCACCTGCACACCGGGATCGAAACCCGAGCCGTCAGCCGTGAGCGCTTTTCCATCCACCCCGAGGATCCCAATTCGGCGGTCGGCACCTGCGCCTGGACCAAGCAATACGCGCGGGGCGACTGGCGTGCGGACGTGGGCGTCTCGGTCACGGTCCTTGCGCTGAAAGACGCCTGGCAGATCGATGCGACACTGAAGGCCGTCGACGGGGACGGCGTCGTCGCCGAAAAGTCGTGGTCCGAGAAGATCCCGAGGGAACTGGCATGAGCGCGTTTCCGGGCTTCGGCAACGGTGCCCGGATCCACTCGTTTTCCGCGGGCGGCGTGACCATGCGTGTCGTCATCGAGGGCGAGGGACCCGACGTGGTGTTCATCCCGGGGGGCGACCAGACCGCCGAAGCCTATTCCCAGCAGTTCGCCAGGCTGTCGGAATCGTTCCGCTGCATCTCCTACGACCCCCGAGGGGCGGGAGAGACGACTTCACCGCCGGCGCCGTGGACCATCACGGATTACGCCCGGGACTGCGCCGCGGTAATCGACGCCTTCTGTGACGGACAGACGGTGGTTTCAGGGCTCTCCCTTGGCGGGCTCGTCACCCAGCAGGTGGCCATCGATTTTCCGGAGCGGGTGCGGCTTGCCATTCCCATGGGAACCGCCGCCTGCATCGACGGCTTCACCCGGGACTGGATGCAGGCGGAGATCGATTTGCGCAAGGCGGGCATCACCCTGCCGGACAGCTTTCTTGCGCCCCATTACGCGCCCTATGCATTTCCGGCCAAGGCCCTGCACGATCCGGAGTTCTGGGCGGAGATCAAGCCGCGCTACACGGCCCGGTTCGCCGAACGGGACCCCGAGGATCTGATTGCCCAGTGGGAGGCCTGCCTGGAGTTTGATTGCCGCGAGGAACTCAGGACCTGCCCGGTTCCGTTTCACGTGATCAGCTTTTCCGAGGACGTCCAGACCGCGCCTTCCATGTGCAAGGTCGTTGCCGACCTTGTTCCGGACGGGGTGTTGCACGAGATACCGGGACTCGGACATGTCTCGATGGTGAGCCACCGGCCGGGGATGGTCGCGGCGAAACTGCGCGAAATCATCGAGGGGCATCCTGACTCCTGACTCCGATGGCCTGGGCCAGACTCCGGTCTGTGCCCGACATGCAAGGAAAGGGTCAGGATATTTACAATACGCGCCTGTTGTCCCACATCCAGACTGTCCTCAGCCGTGATTCGGGGCCTTTGTTTCCGGCACCCTCAGCCAGCCGGGTATGGGCAGGGATATCCGGGTGCTGTTGGCGTTGATGGCGATGTGGGATGCCTGCCGGTCGGCGACGGGAGGTTCGGGCGTTGCCGGCAAGGGGCTCGGCCCGATCCCCATGCAACGGACCTGTGTTTTTTCTATTTCTTCCAGTCGCACCTGGCGGACGTGACGATGCGGTTGTCGGGCAGATATTCCGTATCGTAAGAACAACTGCCGCTGATGCCGGCATACTTGCCGGTACCGCCAATGATCTCGGCGCGACCCAGACCACCGCCCCCATCCTGGATGTCGCCGGATTCCCGCCTTGACAGCATGAACATCCTGTCGCCGTCGGCATCGATGGTCGTGCAGGGCGCCATGAGATCGATACCATCCTCCGACATGCGCACATAGATGATGCAGTCCGCGTTCGAATTGGCACCCTCCACGAATGGTGCCCCGCTGCTTTGGAGCACGGTGCCGGTGCCCGTGAGCGTTCCCCCGGTGACCTTGCCGCCGGCATGCTCGATGGTGGTGTAGTCGCGGGCATAACTGTGCAGGACGGTGATGGTGCCGTTCTCTTCCGCCGCCGCCGGCCGAGCCGTGAACAGCGGCAACGACACCACAACGGCCAGTGTCGCAACGATCAGCCTGTCAAGGGATAGGATTTTCATGGACTTTCCTCTTTGTGCGGGGACAGGCCGACATACTACACATCCGCGTGATGACTGAACAGCCTCCGGTGAAATCCATGCATACTGAACTGACGTGAAATTCATGGTTACGTCGTACAATGGTACTTCGACGAAGTCGGAGCGTCCGGCCCTGATTACTATCCCGAGCCGTTGCAGGCCGGGATCGACGAACTCAACGAGCGCATCTACCGTACCGTCAACAACGGTGTCTACAAGTCAGGTTTCGCGACGACGCAGGAAGCCTACAGGGATGCCGTCACGGATCTGTTCGGGACGCTCGACTTGCTCGAGGAGCGCCTGGCGACGCGACGGTATCTGCTCGGCACCAAAATTACCGAAGCCGACTGGCGGCTGTTCACGACCCTGGTGCGTTTCGACCCGGTGTATTACGGGCATTTCAAGTGCAACGTGCGCCAGCTCGTCGATTACCCGAATCTCTGGGGCTACACCCGCGACCTGTATCAGCATCCTGGCATCGCCGGGACCGTGGACATTCCCTACATTAAGGCGCATTACTACGGCAGCCACGAGACCATCAATCCGTACCGAATCGTGCCCGTGGGTCCCGAGATCGATTTCACGATCCCCCATGACCGCTCACGGCTCTCGGGTTGAGCCACGCGGCTTGACCGGGACACGCCTTCCGATCGTTCCGGGTCGTGCATTCACCCCCGGATGCCGGGAACCGGTTTTTGGTCCTTCACCCGGACACTCAGGATGTCCACGCCACGGTATTGCTGGTGACGAATCGAGTCCGCGAAGTGGCGCAGGAGCCGGAGTGACGCCTCCTGCTCGATCAACTCCTCTTCAGTCGGTTCGCCGAGCAGCGCAATCCTGTCCTGGAGGTTTTCCCCCTCTGCCGTTGCGGCGATGAATTCAAGAACCGCTCCGTTGTCTTCCCTGCGTGCACTCACGAGCAGACGCCCGCCTTCCCTGTCATCGTCCTTTCGCTCGAGGAGCGTGAGCAACGCCTCTTCGCCGACGGCGTCCAGGCGGGACGCCATGGCGTCGTCCCAGCCGTGGTCGGAGGCGAATTTCCCGAGGAATTCCCTCAACTGCTTCAGGGATGACAGGTCGAACGCTGCCTCAAAGCGCCTCGGGCGGCGTTCCGTGAACTCCAGGAACAGGGTCATGACGATCGCGATGAAACCGCCGGCCGTCATCCCGTTGTTGAAGAGACCGCCGGCAAAAACCGAGAAGAATTCCCGGAAGATCGCGCCGCCCTGAAAACCGGTTCCCGCCAGGAAACTGACGCCGACGATCAGGCCCTTGCGGTAGTTGATCTGGTCCTGGATGACCATCTGCGCACCGACCATGAACAGTATGGCCATCATCACGACGAGATAGGCCGCAAAGACCGGGCCGGGAATCCCCAGCACCAGGGCCAGCGCCTTGGGGAAGAATGCCATCGCAAGGAAAAGTGCGCCGGCCGCGATACCGACATTCCGGGACGCGACCCCGGTGAGCCGGGCCAGGGATGCGCCGGTTGAATAGGAGGTATTCGGCATGGTTCCCGCGAGCCCGGAGAGCAGATTGGACAGTCCATCGGTGGCGACCGCACCCTGCACCGCACGGAAATCCACTGCCCGGGCCCGGCGCCAGGATACGCTCTGGATGGCAACGGCGCTGCTGATCGTCCTCACCGAGCCGATCATCGCCGCCAGCAGGAACCCGGGAAGAAGCGCCCAGAATTCCGGCCCGAAGCCAAGGTCAAGACCCGGCCATCGGGACTGGGGGAGGCCGATCCACGGCGCCTCCAGCACGCGGGACATGTCATAGATGCCGTAGAAGGCGGCGACCGCGGAACCGATGACGACGCCGAGCACCGGGGCCCAGAGCCGGAGTTCCCCGGATCCCTTGAGCGAGAGTCCGCACATGACGAGCACGGTGACCAGGGCGCTGAGCTGCGCACCTACAGCGGGACTTCCTTCCGGCACGTCCGTGAGCAGGCTGAAGGCGGCCGGCATGACCGAAACCGGTATCAGCATGAGCACCGTCCCCGAGACGGTCGGGGTGAAGATCCGCCGAAACAGCGCGAGCCGCTCGGATATCAGGAACTGGAAGAGGGCCGAGACGAGCACCAGGGTGGCGAGCATGCCCGGTCCGCTTTCGGCGAGCGCCCTGATGCAGACAGCGATAAAGGCCGAGGAACTCCCCATCATGAGGACATGGCCCATACCGAAACGCCCGAGCCGGAGCGACTGGAGCATCGTGGCTGCGCCGCCGACCGCGACGGCGGCGACAACGGCCCACGACAGGTAGGCCTCGCTCCCCCCGGCGGCGCGAACCACGATGGTCGTGATCAGGATCGTGGCCGATACGCTGAGGGCGGTGAGCTGCAGGCCGAGGCCAAGGGCGGTCGTGACCGGCAGCGATTCATCGGCCTGATAGCGAAGACCCGGATCACGCGTATTCATGACAAGACCGGTATTTCCCCGGCATCAGGCACCCGCCGGAGGACGGGAAGCGGTCCGGCTTCGGTAAATCCGCATGTTGGTGGCTTGTCTGGGGCACTTGCAGCAATCGCCTGCCATTGGGGAATCCCGGCCCGCACAGGGCTCTTCAGGGCCAGGGGCTCCGGTTTCGGCCCTGACCCTGCAACCTTCAATGCAGCAGGTCGTGGGATTCCAGAAATTCCCGCATCGCCTCCACGCATTCCGCCGGCTGTTCGAGCTGAAGAAAGTGCGTTGAATCGGGCAGGAAGTCATAGTCTACATTCAATATGTGGCTCAGGTCGAAGGTGGGAAGATACGAATACGGCAGGACCGGGTCGGCTCCAATGACTTTCGTCGGGCACTGATACTCGTCGAAGTCCACCATGACGGCGAAGCCCCTTGCGTAATTGATCACCTGCGCCTCATAGTCGCGCGGACACCGAAGCACATAGCCCTGTCCGTTCGCGCTTTTGCGGAGTATGCTGCGGGCGTACAGTTCAAGAGTCCCGGGGACAACACGTTTGAAGGCCGGCAAATAGCCGAGGAAATCCGCGCATTCCTCGAGGGACTCGAACCGGTCCGTGCGTCGCCGGGCGATCTCGGTGCAGCGCCTGGTGGCCACGTCGAACTCTTCAGGGAATTCATCCGCCTTGCACACCGGCGGGTCGAACAGTACGCGAGCGGCGAACGTCCTGCCGTGAGCGGGCGACAGGAGCGATGTCAGCGCGGATACCGAGTGAAACACGCCGATTTTCGGCTTCTGACCGAAATGACGGTCGATCGCCTCGACAATACGGTCGTAGTCTTCAACGAAAACGGGAAGATTATGCCGTTCTTGGGAGCCGACGGTATTCCAGCCATGGTTTCTGAGATCATGGACGATGACGTCGAACTCTTCGGTGAGCAAGGACCAGAACGGGTAGTAGAGATCGATCGCGAGACCGTTGCCGTGGCAAAGGACGAGCATTGGGCCTGCCGGATTGCCATGACGCCGAAGGATGATGGAGTTGCCGTCATCCATGTGAACCTCATGGATGGCAAGCGGTTCAGGTATCTCCCAGAGTGTTTCTGAATTTGTCATCAAGCGCCCGGTCAATTCGGGGAGCCATCATTCGGGTGATGGCTTCACCAGTATGCGGCAGTGAACGGTTCCGGCGGACTGTCAGGTTCGTTGGCCCGATCTCCGGACATCCTCTCCCCCATTCATGCGCTGCGCGGGAACCGGGTCCAGTTCATGCGCGAACGTGGCGGCGAATTCCGCATTGCCCAGATTTTCGAGTCTCCAGGTGACGTCCGGCAAATGGGGAAACCGGAACAGGCCGTATTTTGCACCGTGCCGCATGTCCGATGGAATCTCGAATACGGACGGATTCAGGGAAAAGCCCGTCCCCAGGGCCTTGATCAGCGCTTCCTTGAGTGTCCAGAGGTTGAAGAAGAACCGGCTCTGCTCGCTCCCCTTCGCCCGCGCCAGGTCGGATCTTTCGAGCGGGCCGAACACAAACTCGCCGATCCCTTCGATGTCGAATCGGGGAATGCGCTCCTCCACGTCCACCCCGAGCCTTCCCTCGGGTGCGATGCCAACCAGTCCATGCCTGCCGCTGTGGCTGACATTGAAGCTGACGGATGCCGGCGCCCCGCCCACCAGGGCGAAGGGCTTGCCGTACCCGGCGGCGCCGAATGCAAGCTGTTCGTTCCGGCAACCGAGCTGTCTGCAAAGGAGGGACCGCAGGGCCGCGCGGCAAAGGGCGAATTCCCGGCGGGGACGTTCGTACCGGTAACGGTGCCAACGTTCCCGTTCGTCGCGGTCCAGCCACGACAGGGCATGGTCCTCGCGGACCTCCTGCGGGGTCAGATCAACATGCACGACGAGGACATCGCCGGTCTCGCGGTACGTGCTGACCCAGGAAACGTCAGCCGGCATGGCGGTACGGTCGTTCAATCATCAGGGTATTCAACGTTCCTGGAACCAGAAGCGCCGGCGCTGGAACGGATAGCCCGGCAGGGAGATCCGGCGTCTTTCCTCACCCGCGAACAGCCCACGGAACTCGGGCGTGAGTCCCGCTTCATAGGCCTGCGCGACCGACGCAAGGAAAGTGTCCCCATTGGCCGACGCGCGGTCCAGGCTGGCCAGAACCACCGGCGCCCCCGCATCGTCCGAGGACTTCGGCCAGGCCGCGGCCGCCTGCGGCCCCAGCACCTGATCCGGTCCGGCCTCCACGATGACATCGACGCCAAGCTCCGCAAGGGTTTCCACGCATCCGCCGAACGCCGCCGGCTCGCCTGCCTGCCGGCGCCAGTGCGCCCCGTCGAGGGTTTCACCCGGTCCTAGCACCCGGCCGGTCACCTGGTTCACCAGCGAAATCGACGGCGGCGCCGTCGCGACGCCCGCGAACGCCGCATCCAGTGCGTCCAGCGCCGCCGAATCCGGGCTGTTCCCGTCCTGCAGCGCCGCCATCAGGGATCCCCGCCTGGCCGCAAAACGCAGGCCCTCCTCAAGAGACAGGACCCCCGCCGCCTGCGCCGCCGAAATCTCGCCCGAACCCGTCCCGAACACCACACCCGGCCGGATGCCGATGCCCGACCACAGTGCGGTGAGCGCGCATTCGAGCGCATAGACGGCCGGTTGCGCCCAGGCCGGATCGCCGAGTTCCCCGGCGCGGCCGAACATCACGTCCAGCAAAGAGGCGTCCCGTTCCTCGCGGAGCACCCCGTCCAGGTGGTCCAGGACCGCCCGCACCACCGGCTCGCGCTCATAGAGTTCTCCGCCCATGCCGGGCCAGTGGCTGTCCTGCCCGGGGTACGTGAAGGCCACCTTCGTGCCCGCCGCCGGACCGTGGCTCCCGTCTGACTCCGCAAGCGCCGCCAGCTGTTCCTTCAGGGATTCGGCGTCTCCGAACAGGATGCCGGCACGGTGCGCGAAATGGCTGCGCCCCGCGCCTGCCGTCCACGCCATGTCCGACAGCATGGTCCCGGGGGCATCGCCATCGGCCGGCGCCCCGGCGCGGTCGTCGAGCCAGGCAAGATACTGCCCCGCGAGTGCCCGCAGCGCATCGTCGGATTTGCCCGACAGCGGCAGCAACCGCATCCGCCGGGTGGGCGGCTCTTCCGCCGCTGGCCCCGGGACAGACTCCGGCAGGGAAGCGTCCACTCGCCTTCCGGCGCCGGATGGGGAATGGCTTCCCGCGTCCCCGTCCTCGGGGGACTGCGGTGATCCATAGCCCTCCACCACCAGGTGTGCGTTGGTTCCCGAGAGCGCGAAGGCGCTCACGCCCGCCCGGGGAGGGTGGTCGGGGCTGAGCGGCCACGCCGTCGTCTCCGACGTCACCCGCACCGGCAGTTCGTCCCACGGCATCTCCGGACTGGGGTGATTGAAATGCAGGTGCTTCGGAATCACCCCGTGCTTCATCGCCAGCAGGACCTTGATCAGGCCGGCGATGCCGGCCGCCGCCTCCAGGTGGCCGATGTTCGTCTTCACCGTGCCGAGCAGCAGCGGGCGGTCCGCCGCGCGTCCCCTGCCGTACACGGCGGCTGATGCGCGCACCTCGATCGGGTCGCCCAGCTGGGAGCCCGTCGCATGCACCTCCAGGTAGTCCACTTCGGCAGGGGGGACCCCGGCCCGGGAGAGCGCCTCCTCGAGCACCTGTTCCTGGGCCGTGCCGTTCGGCACCGTCAGTGCGGCGCTCGCCCCGTTCTGGTTCACCGCCGAACCCTGCACCAGGCCCCAGATGCGGTCGCCGTCCGCCTCGGCGTCGCTGAGTCGCTTCAGGACCACCACCCCGCAGCCCTCGCCGCGGACGAAGCCGTCCGCGGCCGCATCGAAGGTCCGGCACAGGCCGGTCCGCGACAGCATGCCGTAGTCCGCCATGAACTTCGAGATCCGGGGGGAGAGCGCCGCGTGCACGCCCCCGGCCAGGGCCATGTCCACTTCGCCCTCCCGGAGGCTTGCGGTGGCCTGGTGCACCGCCACCAGCGATGACGCGCAGGTCATGTCCAGCGGCACGGCCGGACCCATGAGGCCCAGCGCGAAGGCGACTCGCCCGATGGTCACGCTCGGGGCGGTGCCGAGGTAGCTGTCATCCTGGCCGCTGGCGGCGACCAGGTCCCGGTACTCGCTGCCGCCCAGCCCGACGTATACCCCGGTGCGGGTGCCTTTGAGCGGGGCGGGGTTCATGCCCGCGTCCTCGAGCGCCTGCCAGCACGTCTCCAGCAGCAGCCCCTGGCGCGGGTCCATCATCCGCGCCTCGATCGGCCTGATGCCGAAGAAGCCCGCATCGAACTCATCCAGCCCCTCGATGTATCCGCCCCGCCGGTAAATGGTCTCCTCGGCGTCGGGGTCTCCGAGAATTCCGCTCCAGGGGCCTGCGTCCTGCCGTCCCTCTGTCACCGCGTCGACGCCCGCCTCGAGCTGGCGCCAGAAGGCGTCGATGTCAGGCGCGCCGGGGAACCGGCATGCCATGCCCACGACCGCAATCTGCTCCTCCTCCCGCTCCGCCGCTACGAGCGGCACCGGTGCGGGTGCGGGCGCCGCCTCTGGCTGGGGCGCGAGTGAAAATACGGCCTCTGCCCGGGGTGCGGGCGCGGGGCCGAGATCGCCGAGTTCCCCGACCAGGTGGCGGGCGAGCACCGCGATGTCCGGATAGTCGAACACCACCGTGTTCGATGCCGTGTACGTGTCCGCGAACGCGCGGTTCAGGCGATTGCGCAGTTCCACGGCCATGAGCGAGTCCATACCCAGGTCGAAGAATCCCACCGTGGGCTCCGGCGCCGAGGGCAGCCGCAGCACCGCCTGCAGTTCCTGCTGCAGGAATGTCACCAGCAGGCTCTCGCGTTCGCCCGCAGGCGTCTCCCGGACACGGGAGATCAGGTCATCCGCCAGGGCGGGCGCATCGGCCCCGACATCGTCGGCGGAGGAGAGCAGGTCCTCGAGCAGGGGCGGTCGCTCCTCGACGGCCTCCTCGAACACCGACCAGTCCATGGCCATCACCACGGAATTGGTGACATCCTGGCGCACCAGCCGGTCGAACGCCCGCATGCCCTGCTGCGGGGTAAACCAGCGCCCGCCGCGCGACGCCCGCTGGCGCTCGATCCGGTCGCGCTGCTCCGCCGCCTCGCCGATCTCCGACCACGCTCCCCAGGCAATGGCCTGTCCCGGCAGTCCCAGCGCCCGGCGGTGCCCGGCGAGCTGATCCAGGAACGCGTTGGCCGCGGCATGGTTCGCCTGGCCCGGGTTGCCCATCACGCCGACCCGGCTGGAGAAGAGGATGAACAGGTCCAGGTCGAGATCCATCGTGGCGCGGTGCAGCTGCCAGGCGCCCAGTATCTTCGGCCACAGCACCGTCTCGAACCGCTCCCAGCTCTGGTTCGTTAACGCGCCGTCCGACAGTACCCCCACGCTGTGGATCACGCCGCCGAGCGGCGGCAGTTCCTCGTCCACCCGCGCCATCATTGTGTCCACCTGAGCGGCGTCCGTCACATCCGCGAGTTCCACCCGCACCGTGAAACCGCGCTCGCGCAGCGAGTTGATGACCGTCTCGACCTCCGGGTCCGGCGGCCGCCGTCCGTTCAGCACGATCGTCCCGGCCCCGTGCTCGGCGAGCCACTCGGCAACCGCGCACCCGATCCCGCCGAGGCCCCCGGTCACAAGGTAGGACCGGTCCTGCCGCAGGCCGTCGCTCGCGAGCGGCGGCGCCGTCAGGACGATCTTGCCGGTGTGGCGGGCCGATCTCATGAAGCGCAATGCCGCCCCCGCCTCGGCCAGCGGCCACCTGCTGTGGATGATCGGCCCCACTTCTCCCGCCGCGAGCTGCCGCATCACCTCCCTGAGGACCCGGCCGACCCAGGCCGGGTCGGTTTTCTTCATGACGTCCAGTTCAAGGATGGCGTAGGTCACGTCGGGGCGCACCGCCGCCATCTCCTCCTCGCTCAGGATGTCCCGCCGGGCCAACTCGATAAACCGGCCGCCTTTCGCCAGGCAGGACAGGCTCGCGTCGATGAAGCCCTCGCTCGTCAGGCTGTTCAGCACCACGTCCACGCCCTTGCCATCCGTGGCCTTCAGGATTTCCTCCCCGAATGCCGTCTGACGGCTGTCGTAAATGTTCTCCACCCCGAGGGAGCGGAGGTACGCCTGCTTCGGCGCGCTCGCGGTGACATGGACTTCCGCCCCCGCGGCCCGCGCCAGCTGGATCGCCGCCAGGCCCACGCCGCCCGCGCCGGCGTGGATCAGCACCCGGTCGCCCGCCTCCAGCCCGGAAAACTCGTAGGACAGCGCGGCCGAGACGTACGCGCTCGGCACCGTGGCGAGGTCCGACACCGAAAACCCCGCCGGGGCGGGCGCCACCAGTTCCCCGTGCGTGATCATTTCCGCGGCGAACGCGCCGAATCCCATGCCGGTCACATGGTCCCCGACGGAGACCGTGGACACGTCGGCGCCCACCTCGATCACGTGGCCGCACATTTCCCTGCCGAGATTGCCTTCCTCGATGAAGCCGAGGGAGCGGAACACGTCCCAGAAGTTGAGTCCTGTGGCCTCCACGGCGACGCGGACCTCCTCGGGTTCCAGGGGGCGCCGCGGCAGGGGCTTGATGCAGGGCTTCTCGAACACGCCGCCGGGATCGGGGGCCAGCACCCAGTCCGGGTCATCCGGCAGGGAAAGCCGCTCCGGCCCGGCGTCCGCCCGGACCAGGCGCGCCGCCTGACGGCGTCCCGTCCGGTACGCGATGTGGTTTTCCGGGTCGGGGTACAGTAGTTCGTTGACCAGGTCGGGCGCAGGCGCCATCGACCCGGGATCCAGGTCGATCATCCGCGGCTGCAGGTCTGCCGCTTCCAGAGCCACCGCCTTGCCGAAGCCCCACAGAACGGCGCCGGACGGCTCCCCGCCATGCTCCCGTTCCAGCACCTGGGCCCCGCGGGTGAGAAACCACACGCCCTTCTCCGGTTTCGTGTCGGCGTCCGTCATACCTTGCACCATGGCAAGCGCACTCGCTCCCGCCCGCGCCACGTCCTCTGCGATTTCCTCCCGGGTCGCCTCCTCTCCGTGGCCATCCAGCGCCATCAGGTGCACGGTGCCGTTGAAGGGTACGTCCGAAGGGAGGTTCTGTATCAGCGAACTCCAGGACTCGCGTTGCCGCGTCTCGACGGACACGTCGATCACGCCTGCGCCGGAAATCTGCGGCGGGCTGTCATCCGTCGCACCGTCCGCTGCCAGCAGGACCGTCTGGTTGCGGGCCGTCAGATCGGCTGCCAGCCGGGCAGCCAGGCCGCCGTCGTCCGCCGCCAGGATCCAGACGCCAGGGTCCTCCAGTACCTCCACCGGGCCCCGCGCGACGATCACGCCCTTGTCCGGAAATTCGTCCGGGTCCGACTCGTTCAATCCCAGGACCTCCACCTCGCCGAAGCCCACGTCGCCGAGTGCGCGCCGCCACACCGCCGGACTTGCCAGGGCGTGGTGGGGACGGTAGTCGTCGGCGAACCGCCACCAGCCGTCCAGCTGGCCGAAAGTCAGGTCCATCCAGCCGTAGCCGCTGAGGTTTTCAAGGGCAACGAGGTGGCCCGACGGGGCGAGCAGCTTCAGGCAGTGCGCCAGTGTCTCCTCCAGGTACCGGGTCGCATGCAGTACGTTGGACGCGATCAGCAGGTCATAGGCGTTGGCGTCATAGCCCTGGGCGATCGGGTCCTTCTCGATGTCCAGCGGACGGTAGACGATGGCGCCGCCGCCGTCCCCGAACCGTCCTTCCGCCTCGGCGAAGAATCCCGCCGAGATGTCCGTGTACACGTAGTCGAACCGGCCTTCCGGCAGCTCCGGCAGGATGGCGGCGGTTGCCGACCCTGTGCCCGCCCCGACCTCGATCACCCGGAGGCGCCTGCCCTCGGGCAGCCCGGCCACGAGGGTGCGGACCGTCTCTTTCAGGATCCGGTTCGCCGCGCGCGCCACCGGCGCTTTCAGGTACAGGTCCCCCGGGGTCGGCTCCCCACTGCTGAACAGGAGCGTCAGCGGGTCCGCCTGGGCGCGGAGCACCTCGGCCAGGGCGCCGCCGCAGCGCTGGAACAGGCCGATTTCGTTCGTGCCGTGGGGGTAACGTTCGATCATCCCGGAGACGAATTCCTCCATGTCGCCCGGCATTTCATCGGGCAGCGGGTCGCCTGGCCCGAGCTTCACGACGAATCCGCCGTCCGCCTCTTCCAGAACCCCTGACTTGGCCAGCATCTCGAGAATCCGGCGGAACAGGCGCTTGTGCTCCTCTCCGACCCCGAGGCGCTGGCGCAGGTCCTCTGAATCCAGTACTGCACCCGCTTTGCGCTCCCATCCCAGCTGTTCCAGGGTCGCGAGCGCGCGGGAACGCGACCACCGCTCCAGGTCATTAAGCAGGGCGCTCCGGTCTGCGCGCGGGACGCCCTCTTCGGCCAGGTATTCCGACAGCAGTCCCGAGCGGGCCGCCACGTCCTCCGGGGACGGCAGGAAATCCGCCGCCGTCATGCCCGGCGCAAGCGCGTTTTCGCGCCACACGATCTCGTAGAGCAGTTCCTCCACCCCCTCGACCGCGGAGAGCAGCGCCGCCCGCGTCGCGCGCTTCACCGTGTAGCCTTCCAGCCCGCCGAGCGGGTTCCCGGCAGGATCGTAGATTCGGAGTTCGCCGCTCATGACCTCCGGAGCATGGCCGGTTTCCGCTTCCGCACCCCGGGCCTCGTTCATCCGTACGTGGCAGATCACCTTCCTCGGCAGCCGCCCCGCCAGCCAGAGCCGCTCCCAGCCGAAGGGCAGGTAGGTGGTTTCGCCCTCGTCGCCGCCCGGGTTCCGCGCCGCGGCCACCACCTGGAAGCAGCCGTCCAGCACGAGCGGATGAACATCCAGATTCTGGCCGGGAGCATCCGGCAGCGAAATCTCGCCCAGTGCCTCTCCCGGCTTGGACCAGACCTCGCCCAACGTCTGGAACGACGGGCCGAGATCGATCCCCGTGGCGGACCGGGCGCGGTAATAGGCCGGCACGTCCACTGGCTCGAGGCCGGCCTTCAGGGCCTTGAGGTCGACGGGTCCGGCGCCTTCCGCGGCGGGGTTACCCGGCGACACGCGGCATTCCACGTGCACCGTCCATCCCTCTTCATCCCCCTTGCTGAACAATTGGGCGCGACGCGACGCCGAATCCCCGGGGGCGTCGAGCACGAGCTGCACCCTGCGGCCGGCTTCGTCCCCATTCTTACCGGGGTCGTCCGGCGGGAAGACCAGCGCGTTGTGCAGCTGCATGTCCTCCACAACCACTGCGCCGTCCCCTTCGGCCAGGGGCGCCGATGCCGCCATGGCTCCGTAGAGCGCGCCGGGAGCGATGATCCGGCCGTACACCCGGTGATCGCTCATCCACTCCGGGTCCGAGGGAAACACCTCGGTCTCGTACGTGACCTCGCCGCTGGCGGATTCGTGCCGGTCGCCGAGCAGGGGATGCCCGGCACTCCGCCGCCGGCCCCGCGTCGCCTCGAGCCAGTAGTGCTCGCGCTGGAACGGATAGTCCGGGATCGAGATGCGCCGGCGCGCTTCCCCGGCAAACAGCCCCTCGAACCGTACCGGAAGGCCCGCCTGGTACGCGTTCGCGACCGCCGCCATGAAACCGTCGCCGCCCGTGGGCTCCTCCGAGTCCTCGGCCGGCGGGCACAGGCTCGGGACGACGACCGGCGCCCCGGCCGACTCCGGCCAGGCCGACACCGCCATCGCGCCCAGCAGCGGGCGCGGCCCGATCTCCACCACCAGGTCCACCCCGAGGTCCGCCAGGGACCGGACGCCGCTGGCGAACGCCACCGCCTCGCGGGCATGCCGCCGCCAGTAGGTCCCGTCCAGCAACTGGCCGTCCTCCACCGGCCGCCCCGTCAGGTTGCTGACCACGGTAAGGGCGGGCGGGGCGATTGCAACGCCGTCCAGGGATGCTTCCAGTCCGTCCAGGGCGGGCTCCAGCAGGGCACTGTGAAACGCCCGCGTCGTGTTCAGCCGCCGGGTCCGTACGCCTTCGGATTCGAAGTGCTTCAGGATGCTTTCGATGTCTACGACCGTGCCGCTCACCACCTGGTGGCTGCCGTTGTCCCCCGAGACGCTCAGCCCGACGCCGCCGGAGGACGCGTTGGCCTCCTCGACCGCCGCCGCCACCCGGTCCGGCGGGGCAAAGACCGCGGCCATGGCGCCCGGTTCGGTTTCGGACAGGAGGGTGCCCCGGGTCGCGGCGAACCGCATGCCGTCCTCCAGGCTGTACACGCCCGCCGCCCGGGCCGCCGCCAGTTCCCCGACGCTGTGACCCACCACCACGTCGGGGCGAACCCCCACGCTGTCCCAGAGCGCCGTCAGAGCGCTCTCGAGCGCGTAGAGGGCCGGCTGCTCCCATGCGGTGTCCTCCAGGCTGCCTTCCCCGCCGTCCCTGCCGAACATCACGTCCAGCAGGGAGACGCCCCGGTGCGCCCGGAAGACTTCCTCGCAGCGGTCGAGCACCGCCCGCGCCACCGGCTCGGTTTCATAGAGCGCCTGTCCCATGCCGGCCCACTGGCTGCCCTGGCCGGTATAGGCGAACGCTACCCTGGTCGGGGCGTGTTGCCGGTGGTCATCGTCCCCGTCAACGAGTTCCCGGAGCCGCTCGCGCAACGAGTCGGCGTCCCGGAACGCAATGCCCGCGCGATAGTCGAAATGACTCCGCCCGATGCCGGCCGTCCATGCCATGTCCGACAGCAGGGCCCCGGAGGCGTCCTGTTCCGCCCCGAGCGCCTCCTCCTGCCCGTCGAGCCATGAGAGATACCGCCCCGCAAGCGCCCTGAGCGCGCTGTCCGACTTGCCCGACAGCGCCAGCAGGCGGGTGTCGCGCTGCCGGAGTTCCGCGTCCGGCAGCGCAAGGTCCTGCACGGCCGCCGGCAGCGGAACCGTCACCGCCTGTGCGGCTCCCGCAAGCTGGTGCCGTCCATAGGGCGTTCCATCCGGCCCGTTGTATTCCTCCACGACAATATGGGCGTTCGTGCCGGATATTCCGAAGGAATTCACGCCCGCAAGGCGCGGGCGGCCGTCCCGTGGCGGCAGGTCCATCATGGACGAAGTCACCTTGAGGGGCAGCTGGTCCCAGTCGAGACTCGGATTGGGATTCTGGAAGTGCAGGTGCTGCGGAATCACCCCCCGCTGCATCACCAGCGCCGCCTTGATCAGGCCGGCGATTCCGGCCGCCGACTCCAGGTGGCCGACGTTGGTCTTCACGGAACCGACCAGGAGCGGCCGGTCGGCCATGCGGTCCCGGCCGTAGACGGCGGCCACGGCGTCGATCTCGATCGGATCGCCGACCGAGGTTCCGGTCCCGTGCGCCTCGAGGTAGTCCACCTCCGACGCGGCGACCCCCGCCTGGGAGAGCGCCGACTCGATTACCTGCTCCAGCGCGGGCGTGTGCGGCACCGTCAGCCCGCTGCTGGCGCCGCCGTGATTGACCGCCGAGCCCCGGATGACGCCCCAGATACGGTCGCCGTCCCGTTCCGCATCGCGCAGCCGCTTGAGGACGACGACCCCGCAGCCCTCGCCCCGCACATAGCCGTTGGCGGAGGCGTCGAACGCCTTGCACTGCCCGTCCGCGGAAAGCATCATCGCATCCGCGCGAAGCTCGAATATGCGGCCGTTCAGGATCGCCTGCACGCCGCCCGCGATGGCGAGGTCCGCCTTGCCCTGCTGGAGGTCCGAAACCGCGTCGTGAACCGACACCAGGGACGACGCGCAGGCGGCGTCCACGGCCTTCGCCGGTCCCATGAAGCCGAGCACGAAGGAAACCCGGCCGCTGGTACCGTTCAGGTTGGTACCGCTCAGGGCGTACAGGCAGGAGGCGGCCTCGGCGGGCTTGTTGGACTCCACCACCAGCATCCTGTACTCGTCGTTGCTGATTCCGGTGTAGACGCCGGTGCGGCTGCCCTTCAGCCGGTCCGGGTCGATCCCCGCATCCTCGAGGGCCTGCCAGGTGGTCTCGAGCATCATCCGCTGCTGCGGATCCAGCATGTTGGCCTCGACCGGCGAAATCCGGAAGAACGTCGCGTCGAACTGGTCGATCTCGTCGACATAGGCGCAGTAGCGGCAGGCGCTGCCCAGTTCCCCCACGTTCGAGAAGAGTTCGTCCACGCGCTTGTTGCCTGCGCCGGGGACAATTTCAGAGACCGAGTTCCCGCCGGATTCGAGCAGTTGCCAGAACGCGGAAATGCTCGGCGCGCCGGGAAACTTGCACGCCATGCCCACGATCGCGACGGGCTCCGCCGGGCGGGTAATGCCCGGGATATCGTCCTGGGGTTCTCCGGAAGGATCGAAATTCCTGTCTAGGTTCATCAAAAACTCCACATTGGTGTATTCAGGCTCTCCAGCGAAAATCATCCACCCCTTGCCGGTCCGTGTGGTCCCGGGAAGAATCCATGATACAGCGCATTCTCGGGGAGGAACAAGTGTAAGGCACCCGGTGCGGATCAGCTTGGCCGGAAGCGTCCGGGAGCACCCGGAAACCACACTGCGGGCTGCCGTGTGCGGCCCGCCGGATTCGGGGCCCGCAGGGGAGCTCCCGCCGTTTGGATCCGCCCCTGTCCGGGCGGTCCGTTTCGGCGACCGGCTGACTCAGGAAGCGGTTGAAGTGGAAATTTGGCACGGGACAAGTGTACATTAGCCTGACCCCGGCATTGTGCCGGCACGGCAACCGGGCATGGCCCCGGCCGGTCAACCCAGGCAAGCGCAGGCAGACAGATCAAAGACAAGAGATTCATCGTCGTCGAAGGCCCCATCGGCGTGGGCAAGAGCACCCTTGCCCGGCGGATTGCGGGTTCCCTTGGCGCGGACCTCCTGCTGGAGCAGTCGACCGAGAATCCGTTCCTTGAGCGTTTCTACCGTTCCCCGGCACAGTACGCCCTGCAGACCCAGCTGTATTTCCTGTTCCAGCGCGTGCAGCAGCTGAAGGAACTGCGGCAGGGGGATCTCTTTTCCCCGGTCCGCGTCGCGGACTTCATGCTGGACAAGGATCCGCTGTTCGCCCGGCTGACCCTGGACGAGGACGAACTGTTCCTGTACGAGCAGGTGTTCGAGCAACTGATCCTGGAAGTGCCCAAGCCCGATCTCGTCATTTTCCTGCAGGCGCCCACCGGCGTCCTGGTCCGGCGGATCCGCAAGCGCGGCATCCTGTTCGAGCGCAACATGGAACGGAGCTTCCTCGAGGAACTGTCCGAGGCCTATACCCGCTTTTTCCTCAGCTATCACGATTCGCCGCTGCTGATGGTCAACGCGGAGAATTCCAACTTTCTCGATGACGACGAGCACTATGCGCTGCTCCTCGAACAGGTGCAGAGCGTCCAGTCCGGGCGGCACTACTTCAACCCGGATTTCTGAGACCTGGAGCCGCGATCCGCAATGTCCGAAAGGCCCGAAAAACCCATCAGCCGTTACCCGGTACCGGACCTCGAGTCCCTGGACGCGGATATCCGCTCCCGGATCGAGGCGGTCCACGAGAAGGCGGGGTTCATTCCCAACGTTTTTCTCACGCTCGCCCATCGCCCGGCGGAGTTCCGGGCCTTCTTCGAATACCATGACGCGCTGATGCTGAAGGAAGGCGGTCTCAGCAAGGCGGAACGCGAGATGATCGTGGTGGCCACCAGCGCCCTGAACGACTGCCATTACTGCGTGATCGCCCATGGCGCCATTCTGCGGGTCTATTCCAGGGACCCCCTCGTGGCGGACCAGGTCGCGGTGAACTACCGCAAGGCCGACATCACGCCGAGACAGACGGCGATGCTGGACTTCGCGGTCCGGATCGCCGCTTCACCAGGGCAGGTCGGCCAGGCCGATTTCGAGGCCCTTGAGGCACATGGATTCGATGCGGAGGACATCTGGGATATCGGCGCCATTGCCGCGTTCTTCGGCCTGTCGAACCGCATCGCCAACATGATCGACATGCGGCCGAACGACGAGTTCTATGCCATGGGGCGGGAGCCGTGAGCGCCTCGGGACATGGGTGATCCGGGCACGCTGGAGGGAAGGGAGCCCTCCCTGCGCACCATCGCCATGCCGGCGGACGCCAATCCCGCCGGGGACATCTTCGGCGGCTGGATCATGTCCCAGATGGACCTTGCGGGGGCGATCTACGCCAGCTACACGGTCCGGGGCCGGCTGGTGACAGTGGCGGTCGACTCCATGACCTTCCACCTGCCGGTCTACGTGGGGGACCAGGTGAGCTGCTACTGCGGGGTGGGCAGGATCGGCCGCTCATCCATCTCCATCCACATCGAGGCCTGGGTGCGGCGTCGGCAGGCCGACGTGAAGCTGCTGAAGGTCACCGAAGCGACGATCACCTATGTCAGCATCGACGAGAGCCGGAAGCCGGTGCCGATCGAGCTGCTCGCATAGCCGGCGCTCCGAGAGGGCTCCGGGGCCCGGCTGAATTCCTATCCTAGGGCCCCTGCGCAGTCCCGGCAGTACCGGGCATCAGCATGCCGGCGGCTAGCGTCCGGTTCCGGCGGCGAGGTCCCTGACGAAGCGGTGCACTTCCGCGCAGATGTCGGCGCCGGGACGGCCGCTGCCGACGCCTTCGGCAACGCGGTCGACGATCGCGGAACCCACGACGACACCATCCGCCACCCTGGCGGTGGCACGGACGTGTTCGGCGTTCTTGATGCCGAAACCGACCGCCACGGGCAGGTCGGTGTGGCGCCGGATGCGGGCGACCGCGTCGGCGACGGTCTGCTGCTCCGCCGAGCGGGTGCCGGTGATCCCGGTGATGGCCACGTAATAGACAAACCCGGAACTGTGCTTCAGCACCACGTCCAGCCGGGCGTCGTCCGAGGTGGGCGTGGTGAGGCGCACCCAGTGCAGTCCCGCGGCGAGGCAGGGGTGGGCCATTTCCACATCCTCCTCCGGCGGCAGGTCCACGATGATCAGGCCGTCCACGCCCGCGGACAGCGCCTTGTCGATGAAGGCCTGGACGCCGTAATGGTGGATCGGGTTGTAGTAGCCCATGAGAATGATGGGCGTCGCATCGTCCTTAAGGCGGAAATTCTCCACCATCGTCAGGGTCCGGGCCAGGGTCATGCCGTTGTCCAGCGCCCTCAGGTTGGCGAGCTGTATCGAGGGCCCGTCCGCCATGGGGTCGGAAAACGGCATGCCGAGCTCGATGACGTCGGCCCCGGCGGCCGGCAGGCCGTCGAGCAGGGCCTGGGACGTGTCCCCGTCCGGGTCCCCGGCGGTGATGAAGGGAATCAGTGCGGCCCGGTTCTGTTCCCGCACCAGGGCGAAGCGTTCGTTGAGGCGGTCGCGGCTCATATCTCCACTCCCAGGGCCTTGGCCACGGTGAACACGTCCTTGTCGCCCCGGCCGCAGAGATTCATGATGATGGTCTGGCCGCGGTCCATGTCCGGCGCGATTTTGACCACGTGGGCGAGGGCGTGGGCGGGTTCCAGGGCCGGAATGATGCCTTCGCTGCTGCAGCAGAGCTTGAAGGCCTCGAGCGCCTCGTCGTCGGTGATGGACACGTACTCCACCCGGCCGGTCTCGTGCAGCCAGGAATGCTCGGGCCCGATGCCCGGGTAGTCGAGGCCGGCGGAGATGGAATGGGCGTCCAGGATCTGCCCGTCATCGGTCTGCAGCAGGAAGGTGCGGTTGCCGTGCAGGACGCCGGGTTCCCCGCCGGTGAGTGAGGCCGCGTGCTCGCCGGTGTCGATGCCGTGGCCCGCCGCCTCGACCCCGATGATGCGCACGCTCTCGTCGTCGAGGAAGGGATGGAAGAGCCCGATGGCGTTGGAGCCGCCACCGATGCAGGCGGTGACCACGTCCGGCAGCCTGCCGGTCCGTTCGATGAACTGCTCGCGTGCCTCGCGCCCGATGACGGTCTGGAAGTCCCGCACCATCTCGGGGTAGGGATGGGGTCCGGCGCAGGTGCCGATGATGTAGAACGTGTCCTCCACGTTCGCCACCCAGTCCCGGAGGGCATCGTTCATGGCGTCCTTCAGCGTGGCCGTGCCGCTGCTCACCGGCACGATTTCTGCCCCGAGAAGGCGCATGCGGAATACGTTGGGCGCCTGGCGCTCGATGTCCTTTTCCCCCATGTAGACCACGCAGGGCAGGTCGAACAGGGCGCAGACCGTGGCCGTGGCGACGCCGTGCTGCCCGGCGCCGGTCTCGGCGATGATGCGGCGCTTGCCCATGCGCCGCGCCAGCAGGATCTGACCCAGGGTGTTGTTGATCTTGTGAGCCCCGGTATGGTTCAGCTCGTCGCGCTTGAAATAGACCCGGGCGCCGCCGAGCCCGTCACTGAGGCGCTCCGCCAGGTAGAGGGGGCTCGGGCGGCCGACGTAGTCCCGGGAATAGTAGGCCAGTTCCCTGAGGTATTCCGGGTCGTTGCGGTACTTGTAGTATGCTTGCTCCACTTCGAGGATCAGCGGCATCAGGGTTTCGGCGACGAAGCGGCCGCCGAATATGCCGAAATGACCCTCCGCGTCAGGGCCGCTGCGGTAGGATTCGGGTGGATTGGTTTGCATGGAATTTCCGGGGCGTTCGAGGTGCGGGATTATACCTGCCCCGGCGGGATTGTTGACATTGCCGCCCGGGCTGCATAGTATCCGTGGACAGCGCCGATTTGAGTTTCAGCTTGCGGGCGCTTTACAAATTCGGCTAAAGAGAAGCCCGCCAACCTGCTTGACGCCGCTTCCCAGCCGGCGGACAGCGGGTTTTTTTCATGCCCGCTATCCGACCGTCCGACGGGGTTCCACCGGAACTTCGCCGGACCCGCGACAAACCGATCAACACCTGAATAACGGTTATCTGTCATGAGCAAGGTGGATGCGTTTACCAGTACCGAGGATGCGCCGGGCGCCGAAACACTGGCGGTCCGTGCGGGCCAGCATCGCGGTCCCGAAAGGGAACACAGCGAGCCCATCTACACGACGTCGAGCTTCGTGTTCGAAAATGCCGCGCAGGCGGCCGCGCTGTTCCAGGAACAGGAGGAGGGGAACGTCTACTCCCGTTTCACCAATCCCACGGTCAGGACGTTCGAAAACCGCCTGGGCGCCCTCGAGGGAGGGGACTTCTGCGTGGCCACCGCGTCCGGGATGGCCGCCATCGCCGGGCTGGTGCTTTGCCGGCTGAAGCCCGGGGATCACGTGGTGGTGGCGCGGGGGCTGTTCGGTGCGACCCTGTCTCTGTTCGGCAAGTTCTTCGAGCGCTACCAAATCGGCGTCACCCAGGTGGCGGTGTCCGAACCGGAAGCCTGGCGTGCCGCCGTGCGGGACAGTACCCGGATGCTGTTCCTGGAGACCCCCACCAACCCGCTTTGCGAGATTGCCGACATCAGGGCCATCGCCGACATCGCCGGGGAGGCGGAGGCCTTGCTGGTGGTGGACAACTGTTTCTGCACGCCGGCGCTGCAGCGGCCGCTGGACCTCGGGGCGGACGTGGTGGTGCATTCGGCAACCAAGTACCTGGACGGGCAGGGCCGCTGCGTGGGCGGGGCCATGGTGACCCGGGACCCGGATATCCATGACGCGTTCTTCGGCCTGATGCGCACCGCGGGCCCCAGCCTCAGCCCGTTCAATGCCTGGGTGTTCCTGAAGGGGCTGGAGACGCTGTCCCTCAGAATGGGGCGTCACTGCGACAACGCCGGCATCCTGGCCGGCTGGCTGCAGGGGCATCCGGCCGTGGAACGGGTCTTCTACCCCGGGCTCGGGGATCACCCGGGGCATGCGCTGGCGGGCCGCCAGCAGGACGGATACGGCGGTATCGTCTCATTCCGGGTGCGCGGCGGCCGTCGCGAGGCCTGGTCGGTGATCGACGCCACCCGCCTCCTGTCTATCACCGGCAACCTCGGGGACGCCAAGACCACCGTTATCCACCCCGCCACCACCACCCATGGCCGGATCACCCAGGAGGAAAGGGATGCGGCGGGCATCAGCGAGAACCTGATCCGGATATCGGTCGGCCTGGAGAATGCGGAGGATATCTGTCACGACCTGGCCCGGGGCCTGGACGCCCTGGTGGCGGAATAGGATCCCGTGCCGGGTCTGGCGCCGGCATGAACGAGCCCCCCGGGGCTTTCCTGCCCCGGGGGAATCCTTCGGACAGTCATCGGGCGTCCCTGTGGATGCATTCCGCTTCCGGTGCGGGCAGACTGTACAGTCGGTTTCGATCCTTCTTCCGCTGCACCGGCAACCGCCCGGCCATGGCTGGTTCGTCCGCAGTCCTCCTTTCCTTCATTCCTGACAACCCGGGCCGGGTACGTCCGCGGGCGGTTCACTTGGCGGCGCATGCGGCGGGAATGCCGCGCCTGCACCGCTGTATCCGCTGTCACCCGCCGCAACTCCCCGGGCTTCACCGTACCTATCTTCAGACACGGATCGATCGGCACCTTCCGGATCTCCTCGTGGCCGGACGTCCCGATGCGCCGGTGAAATCGCGATTTTCAGGACCGGTTGCCCGGATTGATCGAGGCGGACTCTCTGCTACCTCCGGTGATGGATCCCATGATGGGGGTGTCTCCGGTCAATTTCCTGTCCCTGCATCCCATTTTCGGTACGGACCGGTTGCTGAGGGACGGGTGGACGGAGCCGCCGTGCCGGAAATCCGCTCCGGTGGCTTCCAGTCTTGATCCGGCCTGTCGGTGCAGACAGATGTCAGGTTACACAGTCTGCTGGCGGCACGGAACTTCTGGCGCTCGCGTGATGTCATTTACAAAGGTGACTGATACGCCGGCCGGGGCCGGCAAGGGCAGTCCCGAAGGGCAGGGGTCCGATCTTCGGGCGAGGGAACTGCGCCCTTCGACGGAATTTCCCCAGGCTGTTCGAGGGAGGGACGATGGAAAAGTCAGAAAGAAAACGGTGCCAGCAGATACAGGAGCTTGGGCCATCCGGGCCGGACTTTCCGGATTCATGGCCCGCGATTACCACCCATGATGATACCCGGGTATCGGGAATCAGGTCGGATTTCCGGCATGTTCCGGCCTTCTGCCCCCCAATGGGCGGCCTTTCGGCGGGCGGCCCAGTCGGGTGCCGACCGAGGACACGTCCTGAACGAGCTCCCCCTGCCGGACTGGGGCGATACCGTTTCCCCGAAAAGGGCGCAGGGGCCATGAAGTTCGGGCCGATGATTCATGTGAACCCGGTCCCGGGCGGGACCCGAAAGGCATGACTCCGGAAGCCTTGGGCCGCGCCCTGCTGAAGGCCGCCTTGAAAAGACCGCTGCAGGTGCGCCGGGGTCCGGCCGGGGTTTCCCTGTACCAGGCGGTCTGGGACCGGGTGCATCTGGCCTATCTGTCGGGAGATATCGCGAACGGAAGAACCCTGCAGTGCGTCCTGTACCAGGAACTGATGCACGAGTTCCCGAATGCCCGCATATTGGCCGAGCCATGCTGCAACGGACAGCATCCCGGACTGGCAATGGCCGACGATTCGAAAATCACGGACATCTTCGAACTGGAATACAGGCCCGGGGATTCCGCGGGATACGAGTGTGCCATCGGGAGGCTGGCGTCCTGCGTCGGCGACCGGACCCGGTCCTGCCCGGTCTCCACCGGTCCCGGGACGGGGTGTGGCAGAGAAAGTAATGCACCGCCTCTCGCCGTTCCCGAGGACTGCAGGCTGCATTTCGTCGCCGTCTCCCGCTGGAAATCGGATGCCTTGAATACCCGGGCGGTGGCCGATTGCCTGGACATCGGATTCAGACCCCCCCTGTACCACTGGAAGGGTCCGGGCGAGGCGACGGCAAACTGGGAAGTGGACTGCATACCAGGATGATTTTCAGTGGCAAACAGGGACGCCCGACACAAGCGATACCCCACGCGTCCCTGTTCTTCCGGGACGGGTCACCCCCGGGGGTGGCCCGTTCCCGGATGCCCCGGGCATGGCGCAGAGTCGTGACAGATGTGCGGTGAGCCAAGGTCCACCCGGACGGTTCGTGCCGGGCCAGCAGGACTACGCCCCAACCCGTGTACGCATCTTCAAATCCCGCTGGTCTGGTCTCCGAGGTACTTGCAAAATTCCCCGGCCAAGCAGGTTCCTGCCTGACCGGAGGC
>VYFG01000029.1 GCA_009842505.1 Gammaproteobacteria bacterium | reverse complement strand
TGTCAACACCGCCTCACTTTGTCCCCATTTCATCGGAATAAGATGTCCCCTGAATAACGGAATGTCAGTTGGGTGACGAACCCGGATAATCAGTCGGCCTCCTCCGCGGTGGATTTGGGCGGTGGGGATTTCCCCAGCAGTCCGGCCTTCCTCTTCTCCTTGATGCGGTAACTTTCCCCCTTGATGTTGATCGTGGTGGAATGATGCAGCAGGCGGTCCAGGATGGCCGTGGCCAGCACCGTGTCGCCGAAAATCTCACCCCAGTCCAGGAAGCTCTTGTTCGACGTCAGGATAATGGAGGCGCGCTCGTATCTCCGGGCGATGAGACGGAAGAACAGGCTGGCCTCCTCCCGGTTCATGGGCAGGTACCCGATCTCGTCGAGGACCAGTACCTTGGGATAGGTCAATTGCTGCAACGCCAGGTCCAGCCGCTGTTCCTGGGCGGACTTCTTCAGCTTCGTCATCAACTGCTCCAGGGTCAGGAACAGGATCCGGTGACCCGCCTCCGCGGCCTTCACCGCCAGGGCGATGGCCAGGTGGGTCTTGCCCACCCCCGGGGGACCCAGCAGCAGGATGTTCTCCGCCCGGCCCACGAACCCCAGGGTGGTGAGCTCCCGCACCACCTTGGCGTCAATGGACGGCTGGAAGTCGAGGTCGAACTGCTCCAGGGTCTTCAGCCAGGGCAGCCGGGCCTGCTTCAGCCGGGACTGGGTGCCTTTCTGGTACCGGCCCTGCCACTCGCAGGACAGGGCATTGACCAGGAACTCCCGGTATCCCAGGTCGTCCTTGGCGGCCTGTTCGCATACCGCGTCCAGCTGCGGACCCAGGTAGTCCATCTTCAGCCGGTCGATCAGGTGTTCCAGTTCCATCACATCACCCCCTCGTATACCGACAGGTCCCGACGCTCCACCTGCAGGGTCCGGTGCCACAGGTTGGCATGGTGTCCCGGCACCGTGACCCAGCCCCGGGCCGGATCGGACAGGCGGTGATGGGCCACCAGCTGCTCCCCGTGGTAGATCCGGACCCCGTCATCGAGGTCGATGCGCACGGCCACCATCCGGCCGCACAGGTGTCCCGGGATGGAATAGCGGTTTCCCCGGATATCCACATAGCCATCCCAGCCCACGTGGCGGGTCTCGCGGTAGCTGGTATCGAACCGGTTCCTGGGCAGGGGGCCGAGATGGGGCCGCTCCCGGGCGAATCGCCGGACAACCGCCTCCCTGACCGTGGAAGGGACCCGGCGGTCGGCTTCCTCCACCAGCCACCGTTCCAGTTGCCGGTTCAGCTGGGACAGGCTCTCGAAGGACCGGTAGCGGACGAAGAAATGATGCTTGAGATACCCCACCATCCGCTCGACCTTGCCCTTGTTACCGGTCTGCAAATGCAAACCTAGTGAAACCGTCGCGACAGCAACCGGCTGTCGTTGAGGTAACCCATCCATTCCATCCCTGGCTTGGCCGCACGTTCCCGGTGCAGTACTGCGTGACGACCGGCTGCGTTGCGCTCGTGCGCTGCATCGTTGAAGAGGCACAGGTTCGCAGCCTGCCGATCACCTGGACGGACCAGCGCAGGGTGGACGACTTCGAGCGGGTGTCGGCGGGGCGCTCGCTGTTCCGGCCGGACGACCTGGAGGCCCTTCGGGCACAGGTGGACGAACTTCTTCCTGATCAGAAATAAGGCCGCACAATGATCAACTGTTTTTACGCACCTGGTAATACCGGTGTTGGGAGCAACGCAAAAATTCACGCTATCCATGGCCTATTTTCTGCAAATTCCGCCCATGGGTCAGCCAATTTCCCTGATTGGCTGGATTATATATAAGGTAATATATTATGATCATACATTGTTTGCTGATTCCGGATCCATGCCATGACCGACACCAAGACAGAACGCCTGCGCCAGTCCGACACCCTCAATCCCCGGCCGGACGCCGTCACCGACCCCTTGTTCCAAGACAGCGAGTTCTTCGACCCCCACGACCTGCTGCAGGTCCGCTACGAGATGGTTCGTTGTGCCATCCGGGGCGCTCCCCTCAAGGAGGCGGCGGCGCGCTTCGGCCTGTCGGTGCCCACCTGCGTGCGCGTCAACCGGGCCTTCCGCGAGGGAGGGCTTCAGGGGCTCGTGCCGCAGCGCCGCGGTCCGCGCGGTGCCCACAAGGTGACGCCCGAGATTCTCGCCTTCGTCCAGCAGTACCTGGACGATCACGAACCGATCGGCAGCCGCAGGCTCGTGCCGCTGATCGAGGCCCGGTTCGGCGTCCGGATCCACCCGCGCAGCCTCGACAAGGCGCGGGCAAAAAAAACGGCGGGGCGCCGATGACCTCGCTGCCGCCGGCGCCGTCGATCGATGCCGACGGGCTGCGCCGCTATGACGGCTGGCGCCGGCAATGGCGCGCCGGCGGCCAAAGCCAGGCCATCGCGGTGCTCCGCCACCACGGCATGGCCCGTGCCCTGGAGATTACCGAGCCTCCCCCTCCGCCGCCTCCGGCCCCTGCCCCGTCAGGGCCGCCACCGGAGCCGTCACCGTTGTCCGAATGCGCCGCCGTGGCCAGGGAGGCCGTCCGCATGGTCCATGAACTGCTCATACATGAAACGGGAGAACGCCAGCATGCTTGAATCCATGGCCCACAAGGTCACCGACGATCACCGCCGGCGCGAAGCCTGCCTGTACATCCGCCAGTCCTCCATGCACCAGGTGCTGGAGCATACCGAGAGCGCACGCCGACAGTACGGCCTGCGTCAGCGCGCGATCGCCCTGGGGTGGTCCGACGGGCATATCCGCACCATCGACGACGACCAGGGAAAGTCCGGCGCGCACAGCGCCAACCGCAGCGGCTTCCGCGATCTCATGGCCCGTATCGCCGCCGGCGAGATCGGGCTCGTGCTCAGCCTGGAGGTCTCGCGTCTGTGCCGCAACAATACCGACTGGCACCAACTGCTGCAGATCGCCGCCGTCGCCGATACCCTCATCCTCGACGAGGCCGGCGTGTATGACCCCAACGACGGCAACGACCGTCTCCTGCTCGGGCTCAAGGGGGCCTTGTCGGAATATGAGCTGCAGGGAATCCGCGCCCGCCTGATCGGCGGACAGCGCAGCAAGGCGCAGCGCGGCGAACTCCGGATGCGACTGCCCATCGGACTGGCCTACAAGGACACCGGCGAGATCGGCTTCGACCCCGACCGGTCGGTCGTGGAGGCCATCGAACTGGTG
>VYFG01000112.1 GCA_009842505.1 Gammaproteobacteria bacterium | reverse complement strand
TCATTGTGCATTGCACAATTCCCTTGTCCCTATTGGAATTTTGCAAGCGGCTCAGATCTCCAGAACGGACGCTCATGGTGCAGCTGGAGATGTTCACAAGGTGGACACAGTGTGAACTGGTTACGGCCAAACCAACATCTGGTTTTGGCCCCTATGCGTTATTCGTAATTTGGAAATTGAGCCGCTCGACCAAGAGCACCAAGCGCCGCAATCATGAATATCAGCGATGGCGCAAGAGCCAATTCGATCCAACCGATGCCGTCCGCCAGCCAACCGCCGAGCAATGTCAGAAGAAACGCAATGGAAAACCCGATTAGTGTCATTCCGGCGCTGAGCCGCGTTACAGCGACCCCTTTCGCAATGGTTGGCGGCAAGGATACCAAAAGGATCAACTCGACTGTGGCGGCAAATCCGACGACCATCCCTGACGCCCAGGAAGCCCAACCATCAAGAAAAGCAAATCCAGCCAAACCAAGGGCTGCGAATAGTGCCGAGATGGCAATCGGAGCACTAGAGCCGATCCAGCGCGGCATCATCAGCACTGCGAAAGAGGCCATCAATGGCATGGCATTGTAAGCAAAATGGAATTCTTCAGCCGCTTCGTATTCACCCCTCGTTTGGAGAATTGAACCCGAATAGGCGTTGACCACGAAGAAGGCGACGACTGAACTGCCCAGAAGCAGCCCGTATTGCCAGATGCGCAGGTCATTCCACCTGGGCAGCGACGCTTCCTGACAGAGGCCGGGCAGACCGGCATCGGATTGGTCCTTGGGCAAACGCATCAGGGCCACCAACAATGCTATGAGCAGAATTGGAATGCTCCAGAGAACAAGGGCAAACCGCCAATCCCCACCCGCCATTGGGAGTACCACAGGCAGGGTCAGTCCAGCCCCTGATAATTCACCCAGCATCATGCCATTGAGATAAACCGCGCTGCCAAGTGCGACATGTGTGGGGGTCCATACACGCGTGGTGGCGGGTAGAGCGGTCTGGAACACCGCAACACCCAATCCCATTACCGTTGATGCCAAAAACAGCAATGCCGCAGATGGAACCTGTCCACGGGCAACGGAAGCAGCGGTCATGACAAGAAGTCCTGTAACGATAGCGGCGCGAAGGCCAAAGCGCGCAATAAGCCATGCGGCTGGAATGGCGCCGAATGCGACCGACACGACGGGTAGCATCGTCAATGCGCCTTCCGCTGCCTCTCCAAGTCCAAAACTGTCAGCGATGCGTGTCGCCAACGGGGGTGCGGTCAGAATGGGAACGCGAAGGGACCAGCCAACCAGCCAGAGGACGGCGAGCATTCCGTAAGGCAACGGATGAGCGGAAGGGTTGGCAGTGCCCTGGTTCATGCGAGGCGACAGCCAACCTGCGATGCGAATTTTCGGGGCATGGGGTTTTGGATCATCAGGAGACAGTTCGATGTTTTGGCGTACGTAACCCTTCGGTCGTCGGGTGATTTCGCTACAGTTAATGATGGTAATCCTGGATTCAGCTTGGTCATATATGCATTTGCCAATGTTCCTTTCATCTCCGCCACCAGAGGACCGAAGGCTTACTGGCGTACGGTATCGAATCTACCTGAGAATCATGTCGGATTTCCTCCCTCTCCGAGTTCCAAATATCATGTTGCCGAGCGGCCTCGGACACCGATTGTTTCCAGGGAGTCCGACGGCCTGCCGGAATGCTGCCGGTTGAACACGCAATCCAGCTTTCAGCCATCATTCATCTGGCCGGGCTGGCGCATGATCGCCTGCGCTACAGCCTGATTCCAATTCGGTCCCGGTCCGGGTCGTAATCAAAATGAAACCGAACCACGAGAAAGGTCTGACTGCGCATGGATGCGCCTGTCGTCGATCCTGAAAATACCCGGGGTTTGAGCACCGGAAATTGCCATACCGGCAGGCGGCCACGGGACCGTGCACCAGGGCGCCCGTGGTGATTTTCACGGCGGCTGCCGGGGGCGCTCCAGCAGGAGGACGAGGTTGGCCTTGAGCGGGCTGGCCGGTGTCGGGCCGGGGAGAGTTTCCCGGTTCCCGGCACCTGGTCTCCTTCTTCCCTTTCCCATCAGGAGAACCCTCATGCCGATGACCATCCCTGCGATCCGGGCGTCCAGGCCCGGCGCCCAGACCTTCCTCGTCCACCTCACCGGCGGCGGCCTCGTCGACGGCCGCTATGCCGTCCGGTTCCTGCGTTCCCGCGCGGACGGGGACATCGTGCCCGTCCATCCAGGCGGCGAGGGCACGGGTCGGCCGAAGCCGTCCATCATGACCCTCGACGAAGTCCGGGAGCTGACGCCGGACCGCGACGGGATCATCATCGCCAGCGGGATCGATTCCCGGGACTGCGGCCTGCAGATCTGGGACGCCCGGGCCACCGGCCTGTGGCATGACCGCCGCCTGAAGGGCTGAGTTTCCAATGCCCGAATTGCAGCAGGCTGTGGCCGAAGCCGATCCCACTTCGACCCTGGAGCGTCGTAGAGCGGCAGACCGCGAGCGCTATCACCGAAGGGCGAGTGAACGCAAGGCAGCCGGCCGGTGTTTGAGATGTGGACACGGTAAGCCTGCCGACGGTCTCACGACCTGCGCGTCATGCGCACGGAAGAACAGGGAACGGGAGAGGGTTCGGAACGGGCGGCTGAAGGCGGAGGGACGGCCCAGGAGGGACCTCGATCAGCGCCGATGTGCTGACCGGGAACGTTATCGCAAGGCGGCGGAAGACAGACGCGCCCTGAACTTGTGCTCAAGATGTGGCAAGGCCGGGCCGGCACCGGGCAAGAAATTGTGCCTCGATTGTGGAGACAAGGTAAGGGCCATGGCCAGGGCCCGGTACCACAAGAATCGCAAGGCCGGCCTCCGGTACGGCGGTCGATGCGCCAGCTCCAGACGACGCAGCGCGCGGGTCCGGTCCGAGCGCCGGCGAAGGGAATGGCAGGCGGCCTCGATGTGCACAAGATGCGGCTCGCGCCCTCCCGTGGAGGGCGGCACCACCTGCGCGCCGTGCCGGGCGCGCCGCCAGGCACGCGAGAGGGAAAGATATTCGACTTTGCGCGCTAGCAGCACCTGCGTGAAATGCGCGAGCAGTCCGACTTTCGACGGCGCGGCCATGTGCCTCGCATGTTCAGTGATTGAGGCCGAGAGCGGCCGGCCGGATCGGAAAAACGCGGCAGCCAGACGGCGGTACAAGCAGAGGCGCGCCGCGAATCGCTG
>VYFG01000123.1 GCA_009842505.1 Gammaproteobacteria bacterium | reverse complement strand
GACCGTTCAATTTATCCGGGAAATCGACCTTCAAATAATGTGGGAGATAACACCAGGTGAAGGAAGTGAATCTGGTCACGCTGTCTGAAGGGGCCTTGTTGCCCGAAGGTCTCGACCCGCAATATCATGAAGGTGCCGGATTGGCCAGGGAGCACTGTCTGAACTGCCACAGGGTGAACGGCTTCGGGGGCGACAAGTTCGAGGCCGATCTTGCGGCGCTCACCAAGAGGTATTCAAGGGAATCCTTTCTTCGCGTCGTCCTGACGCCGGCGTCGGAGCGGCCGGGAGCGACCATGCCGGCGATTTCCGAACGCCTGTCGGAGACGGAGCGGCTGCGCATCGCGGATGAGATATTCGACTATCTGAAGGCGGTGCCGGTGCAGCAGTAGATCATGACCACCGCTCGGTGACCGTGAATGTGGGGTGACGGGGAACCATGCTGGTATATGCCGCACCGAATGTGACGGGCTTGCAATGGCGGCCCTGGCATTACCCGTCAAGACGCAAGGCCTTTTCTGCCTCGGCGTGCTCAAAGGCTTCCGCATATCCTCGAACGTCGTCGCCCGATGCCCCCTGCGCGCGAAGGCCTTGCTTCCAGTTGCCAGCGATCATCCTGGCCATCTCCACCGCTTGCTGCCTGGCGGCTTCAGGATTGACGTCGAAAAATTCGCACGCCTCAAGGGCCAGTTCGACCGACGCTTCAAATGATCCACCCTGGATGATACCTGTCTCAAGAACGCGGTGACGTGACGGAGACGGATTGATGTCGAAGGCCGGCGACAGCCGCCACCGGTCATCACCGGCATAAATGAACCCGTGGTTCTTCAGGTGGTCGTCCCTGTTCGAGACAAGGATGGTGAAGACAATCCGCCGCCACAGCTCATGCAGGTCTTCGACCGGCTTGCTGGAGATCCACCGGATCACATCAGCGATGTCCGTGTAAAACCCGCCTTCATCACTTTGCCAGTCCAGAGCGCTGCGCGCGGATATGTAGGGAATGCGTGCATCGCCGCGGCGGTCAAACCGGCGGATGAGTGCGATGGGACTGTCGCTGTCGCGTAGCACCAGACTCGCTTCGGCCACGCGCAAGCCGCATCTCTCCGCCAGCTTCAGGGTCGCCACTTCCGCACGTTCAACGGCCCTGGTGTCTTCTGCCGAGGTAAACTTCGCGATCCAGAGATGGCCGTCGCCTTCGACACTGGCTTTTGGCCGTGCCCCGCCAAGAGAGCCCGCCACGCCTGCAAGGTCGCGCGCTTCTTCCTCCGCACCTCCCGGGTCCCGCTCGAATCGTTGCGCCAGGGACCTCAAGCGTTCGAGTTCCACGAGCCGGGGGATGGTCGGGGCAAGGTCGGATAGCGGTTCCATGTCTTCGCCCAGGAACCGCAGGGCGCCTTGCCTGGTGCGGTCATCCGACCGAACGAGATAATCGTATTCGCTAAGCCCGCCGCCCAGGGCTTTCGTCATCAGGGCACGTCCCCAGGCGTCGGGGGCGGCATCGGAAAAGCATTCCGGAAGGGATGAGCGTTTGTCGTCCTTTCCCGAGCTGTAGTGGCCTCCCCCGCGCAGAGGTAATCCGGGAGACAGCGCGAAGCGATCCTTCGCGGCGAGCCATTCGTCCGCATATTCGAACTGCGAATGTTGGCGGCGTCCGTCGGTTTCGAACCGCAGCCGGCCGAGAACCCGCTTCCTGCCCCCCAAAGCCACAATCGCTTCCGCCATCAGAATCCAACCCCTTCATCATCGTCATTGCCGTATTGCGCCGTATTGCGGTCCGCAGCGATTGAAGACGCCGGTGCTTTTCGCTTTTTGTGGATGCGCTTCGGAAGCTTCTCCTGCTCCATGAGCAATCCAATGTCATCGCTCCCCGCATCGAGAAAATGGGTGATGCGATCCAGTTCCCCCAATACGAGACACGCCATCGCCAGCGTTCCGATGCTCACCCCGGCATCGCCTTTCTCAAATCGTATGACAGTTCGCTCGGACACACCGATGCGTTCGGCAAATCCTTTCACCGGAATTCGCCGCTTCACACGGGCCACCTTGAGGTTTGCGCCTAACGACCGCAAGGCGCGACGGGCGCTTGGAGAAGGTACTTTAACCGCCATATATAACTTTCTAAGATAAATTAAATGATAAATATGTCATTTAACAGTATTTCTGTATTTTTGCAAGGGGCCATTCAGGTCGGCGGGAGGAGAAGGTAAAAAGGGCTGTTTCACAAAGGATACGGCTTGAAGGGGATAGCGGATTGTCGGCCAGGAATCCCCATCAAGGGGATGCCGAGGCCGACGGCCATGTCGGCAAGGTTCCCGACAATACGGCAATGGGAGCGCCGGGCGTTCCGCCGAACGGATTCGTTTTTTGAGTTGTGGTTTGTTGGTATCATGCCACAGGGAACATCCAATGGCTTCCAGTATCTGGCCCTGCCTTAAATTCCGGATTCCTGCTGCTGTCCCGGGTACACCACCGTAGGCCGGGCGCAGCAGGTGACCATTATGAAAACGAGGCGTTCCCGGAATTATCGGACCACCGCCATCTGCACCCGGCCGGCGTTTCCGCCGGATACCGGGCCAGGCGGTGTCAGCGGCTGAGCCACAGGCTGGCGGGAGAAAATCGTCCTGGGCCATAATCCGGCTTCAGGGCGGATCATCCTGGATGCAAAGCCCGGACCAGATTTCATTACTGTATCGACAACCAGGGCCATGACCATAACTGCAGGTCAGGAGGGCGGCTGCCAGTGCGGGGCCATTCGCTACCGGCTCCTTCGCGCGCCGGTCGCGCTCTACGCCTGCCACTGCAGGGATTGCCAGAAGCAGTCCTCGAGCGCATTCGGGCTTTCGATGTGGGTGGAGCGGGACGCCGTCGAGTTCACAGGTGCCGAGCCGCGCATCTACCGCACCAGCGGCGACTCGGGGCGCGTGAAGCTCTGCGCGTTCTGCGGCGAATGCGGCACCCGGCTCTACCATGCGGGCGGAGGCGTTCGCGAGGCGGGCAGCACGGTCCTCAGCATGAAGGCCGGAACCCTGGACGACACCTCGGTCGTTGTGCCCACCAGCCACCTCTGGACAATACGGGCGCAGCCCTGGCTCGCGCCGATGCTGGGGGGCGAAGTCTGCTTTGCGACCGAGCCGGACTCGGAGGAGACGTTGCGCGCGCAGTGGCTGAATGACAGCGGAGGGTCCGGGAATTCCACACCCGACTGACTACTCCCGGGTCCCACTGTCCCCAAGTCCCCTGCAGTAGGCACTTCGTCATAACGCCCGTCATTCGGGCCCTGTGCCATCCCCGCGGCCTTGACGCCTACAGATGGGCGAAAACGGATACACCCGGGAATCACATTCCGCGTGGGGCAAAGCACCGGGCGAGGAGACCTTCCCCGATGAGTCGGCCAGGGCACGGGATTTCTTCAAGAAACGGAATTCTTCGACTTCGGGCATGGAATTCATTCCTTGCCATGATTAATAATTTCGTAGAAATATTATCTCCATATATCGTAACAAATTCGAAATAATATAATTATTTTCTATTTTATATTGTCCATACCGAAATAAATCCCTAGACTGCTGGCCATTGCAAACCGTTGCCCTATCGATGTACCAGCACAGCTTCCAGGAAAGACAATTCCTCACCGCAAGGGCGGACCAGTTCGCCCGCCAGGTCATGCGCCACCAGGACGGGCGACTCGGAGCCGATGAGTTCCAGCAGTTCAGGCTGCGCAATGGCCTGTACATGGAACGCTACTCGCCGATGATTCGCGTGGCCATTCCCTATGGCCAACTCAGCTCCGCACAACTGCGGATGCTGGCAACCGTCGCCGACCGGTACGACCGCGGGTATGGTCATTTCACCACGCGCCAGAATATCCAGTTCAACTGGGTCACCATCGAGGATTCTCCCGACCTGCTCCGGGACCTGGCAACCGCAGGAATGCACGCCATACAGACCAGCGGCAGTTGCGTGAGAAACATCACCACCGATCATCTCGCCGGAATTGCCCCGGACGAGATCGTCGACCCGCGCCCGTGGTGCGAACTGATCCGGCAATGGGCGACCCTGCACCCGGAGTTCTACTGGCTGCCGAGAAAATTCAAGATCGCCGTATCCGGTTCCCTGGAGGACCGGGCCGCGATCCGGTTCCATGACATCGGCATCGAGTTGTACCTGGGGCCCCGGGATGAGGAGCTTGCCAGAATCCTTGCGGGCGGGGGCATGGGGCGGACACCAGTGATCGGCAAGGTCGTGCAGGATGCGATTCCGGTGCATGAACTGCTCGGCTGGCTGCAGGCGATCATCCATGTCTACAACAGGTACGGCCGACGGGACAACAAGTACAGGTCGCGAATCAAGATCCTGGTCAACGACCTCGGCATCGAGGCATTCACCCAGGAAGTGGAATCGGTTTTCGAGCGCTACCGTGAAACGTATCAGGCCTGGGATCCGGAGCGTTTCGACCGCATCAGGAGGGATTTCGGGAAACCCCGGCTGGACGATGCCAATCTCCCGTCCCGGCATATCCCGGTGGACAGCGAGGCATTCCGGCGGTGGCGGCAATACAACACGGAGCCCCACAGGAACCGGGACCGGCTGATCGTTCACCTGCCCCTCAAGGCGCACGGCACGGCGCCGGGTGATATGGACTCGGATACGATGCGGCGCCTTGCGGACATTGCCGAGCTCTACAGCGGCGGGGAGATCCGGGTGACGCACCGCCAGAACCTGGTCCTGCCCTGGGTGCACCGGCGACATGCCCATGAGCTGTGGTGTCTGCTCGGGGAATGCGGACTCGCCACGCCGAACATCGGCATGCTCACCGACATGATCGCCTGTCCCGGCCTCGACTACTGCTCGCTCGCCAATGCCTCCACCATTCCCCTGGCCAAGGAGCTCGGCCAGCGCCTGGACGATCTGGACCGGCTTCAGAACATCGGCCGGATCAGCCTCAAGATGTCGGGATGCATGAACGCCTGCGGCCATCATCATGCGGCCGACATCGGCGTTCTCGGCGTCGACAAGAAGGGCGAGGAGTGGTACCAGATTACGCTGGGCGGCGATGCCGGCAACGCGGCCCGGATCGGCCAGCGTCTCGGGCCCGCCATACCGCGGGACATGCTCGTCGACGGCATCGTCCTGATCGTTGAAACCTACCTGCTGATCCGGCTTCCGGGGGAATCGTTCGCCGACAGCCTCCAGCGCACCGGGCTTGAACCCTACCGGGAACAGTTCCATGCGAATCATCAAAAACAGAAAAATCGTCCGCACGGAGTGGCTGCCTGATACGGGAGCCGCGGAGCCGGGCAGGGCGCACCGGCGCATTCTGGCCCTGGACGAGTGGCTGGAAGCTGTCCCGGCGCAGGCATCGAACGGACAGGTTCCGGACCTGTCCGGGGTGCTCCTTGAGCCCGGCGACGATCTGGAGGCGCTCGGGGAATGGATCGGCGACATTCCGGTCATCGCGATCAATGCCGAAAACTTTGCCGATGGACGGATCTATTCCCTGGCGTTCGAGCTTCGGCGGTTCTACCGGTACCAGGGGGAAATCCGGGGCATCGGGGCGATTTTCGACAACCTGTCCATGATGGAGCAATGCGGGTTCGATGCCTTCGCACTGAAGCCGGGGCTGGCGCCCGAAGAGGCAATGCCCTATTTCACCGAGATCGAATCCGGCTACCCGTTCGTCGGCAATCAGTAGTTGCCACATGAGGCCGCGTGCGGCATTCGTGTCGTCGTGGCGGTTGTCCCGGACCCGGTTCCGCGGCGATTCGCGGGGGTGATCCTTAATGTGGCGCGCTCCTGGGAAGTGCCCGGCCCGTCCCGACAGTCGGCGAAGCTGACGAATTTCTCATCAAGGCGATATTTCCTTGTCCCGGCACTTCCCTCCCATTTCCCCTTGACCATACAATCTGTTTCCGATCAGACTGAAACCGGAAATGACCAATATGAAGAAAACCCTGCTTGTGGGAGCCGTTGCCTTCTGGTTGAACCAGGGTGCCTATGCCGTGGACGAATGGGACATGCCCACGCCCTACGGGGACCGCAACTTCCAAACGGCCAACATCCGTGCGTTTGCCGATGATGTCGAAAAGAACACGGACGGTGCGCTGCGGATCACCGTGCACAGCGCAGGTTCGCTGATCCGGCACCCGGAGATCAGAAACGCCGTTCGCCGTGGCCTGGTTCCCATCGGCGAGATTCTGATGTCCCGGCTCGGAAACGAGGATTCCGTGTTCGAGATCGACTCGGTGCCGTTTCTCGCCACCGACTACCGGCAGGCAAAGGCGTTGTGGGAGGCAAGCAGACCGGTGATTCGGGCCCGCCTTGAGGAAGCCGGGCTGGAACTGCTGTTCGCTGTGCCCTGGCCGCCCCAGGGCATCTATGCGAACAGGGAGGTCCGGAAGGTGGATGACCTCGCCGGCATGAAGCTCCGGGTCTACAACGCCGCCACGGAACGATTGGCCGGGCTCATGAATGCGGTTCCGACACAGGTGGAGGTGCCGGACATTCCGGTGGCCTTCGCCAGCGGACGCGTGGAGGCCATGATCACGTCGCCATCCACCGGCGCCAACACGAAGTCCTGGGACTATGTGTCCCACTTCCATGATACCCGGGCGTGGCTGCCGAAGAACATGGTGATCGTCAACCGGAAGGCGTTCATGGGACTGGATGCGGAAGTCCGGGAGACTGTTCTGGCTGCGGCGCAAAGGGCAGAGGAACGCGGATGGACGGCCAGCATGGCGGAGACGGATGCGAAAATTGCGGTTCTCAGGGAGAACGGCATGACCGTGGTCATGCCGGATGCCGAACTGACGGAGGGCCTGAGGGCCATCGGCAGGACGATGGCCGAGGAGTGGTCCGCTCGGGCCGGGGAGGCCGGCCAGGCCATCCTGGACGCCTACCGGCAGTAGGGCGGGACGCCCGGCGGTTGCCGGCAGACGTTCCGGTCTTTCCTGAAAACCTGGCAAAGGCGACAGGTCGGAAGAAGCCGTGATGAAGGCCCGGAGCGTACTGGATCGCATATACCTGGCAAGCACTGTCCTGGCGGCTTGCTGCCTGGTGCTCATCTGCCTGGTCGTCGCCGCCCAGGTGGCGGGCAGGGTTGTGGACACTCTCGCAGGGGCGGTGGGAGGCAATCGGCCCGGCCTGTACGTTCCTTCGGCCGCCGAGTTCACGGGATACCTGTTCGTCGCCGCTTCGTTCCTGGCGCTCGCCGGCACGTTTCGCCATGGCGGGCACATCAGGGTCACACTGCTGCTGTCGCGTCTCGGCGGCGGGGCCCGCCACCGGTTCGAGATCGGATGCCTTGTCTTTGCGGCCGTATTCTCGGGCTTCTTCTGCGTCCACTCGATACTGCTCGCATTCGACAGTTATGCATTCGGCGAAGTCTCGGTGGGCCTGGTTCCGGTTCCGTTGTGGATTCCGCAGGGTTTCATGGCCCTTGGCCTGTTCGTGTTCACCATTGCCGCCATCGATGACCTTGCATGCGCCCTGCGTGGAGGCAGACCTTCCTGCCAGGAATCCGCGGACACCCCGTTGGGGGAGAATTTCACCGTGCCGGAAGCGTCCGGCGATCCCGCTGCCGGAAGCGGCGGGCACCTGAAAAAGACACGGAACCGGAATACGTCATGGACCCGGCCGTCCTGACGGTCCTGCTGGTCGCCCTGCTCATTGCCTTTCTCGGCAGCGGGGTGTGGGTGGCGCTCTCCCTGTTCGGTGTGGCCGCGGTGGCGGTCGCCGCGTTCACCCCGGCGCCGGTGGGGCAGCTGGTCGCGGTCACGGTATGGGGCGCCGGCAACTCCTGGGAACTCGCGGCGCTGCCCATGTTCATCTGGATGGGAGAGATCCTTTTCCGCTCGCGCCTTTCGCGGGACCTGTTCACAGGGCTTTCCCCCTGGGTTGCGGGGCTTCCGGGAGGTCTCCTGCATGTGAACATCCTTGGTTGCGGCCTGTTTGCTGCGGTGTCCGGCTCCTCGGCGGCGACGACAGCGACCGTGGGCAGGTTGTCGCTGTCGGAACTGGGCAGGCGCGGCTACGACGAGGACATGACCATCGGCACCCTGGCTGGATCCGGTACATTCGGGCTGCTCATCCCGCCTTCGATCATCCTGATCGTCTACGGGGTCGGCACCGACCAGTCGATCGTGCGGCTCTTCATCGCCGGCGTGGTTCCGGGGCTCCTGGTCATAGCGCTGTTCATGGGTTATGTCATCGCCTGGTCGCTGCTGGGCGGGGGACGGGGTGCGCCGTCCGCGACGGAGAACACGGGGCTCGGTGAACGGCTTCGCGCTGCCCGGAACCTGATTCCGGTGGTGGCGCTCATTGCCGGTGTCATCGGGGCCATCTACACCGGTTTTGCCTCCCCGACCGAGGCGGCGGCCGTCGGGGTGGTGCTTTCGCTGGCGCTTTCGTGGCTCACGGGGTCGATGAGCCGGCGGGTATTCGTCGATGCCCTGATGGGGGCGACCCGGACATCTTGCATGATCGCCTTCATTCTCTGCGGCGCGGCGTTTCTGGCCGTATCCATGGGATTCGTCGGCATTCCCAGGCAACTCGCCGAATGGATTGTTTCGATGGGGCTTTCCCCCGCCCTGATGCTGATGGCGCTCACGGTGTTCTTCGTGATTCTGGGCTGCTTCCTCGACGGCATCTCGGTGGTGGTCCTGACCACCTCGGTGATCCTGCCGATGGTCGAGGCCGCGGGGATCGATCTGATCTGGTTCGGTATCTATCTCGTGCTGGTGGTCGAGATGTCCCAGGTCACCCCGCCCGTGGGGTTCAACCTGTTCGTGCTGCAGTCACTGACGGGCAGGGACATCATGGCTGTCGCGAGATGCGCCCTGCCTTTCTTCCTGCTGCTCGCCGTGGCGGTGCTGCTGATCGCGCTGTTTCCGGACATCGTGACCTGGTTGCCCGGGCGGATGGCCGGGTAGGATCCGTTTCCGGAGTGATGCAAAATCACGGCAGGTACGGAGCAACCGATTCCGATGCCTGCCTGGTTGGATCCACCGCCACCCCGGACAACCGTACATACGGGTACTTCCGGAAGGACATGGACAACGGGTGCCGCCACGGGCATGTGGAGGCCGAAAGGCCGGCGCCGGCAACGAAATCCGCCTGATCGAAACCCGGATCACCCGGGATGGAGAGATGGTGAAGGCCGGGCAGCTTGCCGGGAGCGCCGGTGCGAAACCCGTGCCCGGCTTCGGCGCCGAGATTCAATCCCATACAACGCAAAAACCCGGCCGCCCCCAAAACGGAGGCGGCCGGGCACGTTCTTTTGCTGTCAGTAAAATTCGGCCGGATGGCCCCGGCCGAATCGGAAGTCTTCAGCCGGAGCGTTCGTCGATGAATGACAAGAGCTCATTCAGGGATTTGAACCGCAGACAGTCCTCCGGTTGCAGCGAGAGGCTGAACTCCTTGTTGGCTTCTTTGAAGAAAGCGACCGCATCCATCGAGTTGATTCCGGCATCAGCCAATCGGGCGTCGAAATCCGGATCGGGGCCAAGGCCCAGATGCTCGTTGACAAGGTTCTTGAGACGATCTTGTGTTGATGACATAGATATTTTCTCCTTTGCATTTGGTGGTTCGTCGGAGTGGAATGCGCCCGTACCGGACAACACGGAACCAGGACTTCGGTATATGAGACGCGCCCTGATCCAAGCCCCGCAACGATGGCGCAGCGGGACCATGGTGGGAGTATATTACATGATCAGCCTGTTTTCTTCACCGATGTCGTTTCGAGGGAATTTGAGCGCTCTGGGGCTGGCCAGACTGGCCGAGCCACGAACGAACAGCGGGCCGGCCCGCGCCACGCGCCTGGACTGCCTCGGACGCTCCTGGCATGGGTTTCTCGAGACTGCCTAGAATCCAAACTACACGGAATCCACCTGGACAGTCTGGAAAAGAAGATCGGTACGGCGTCTACCTTCGGCGAACTGGTGTTCCGCGTCTTCGGCGCGATCGCGCACTTCGAACACCGATTTCCACCCGTTCCGAGTGCAATATTTTGACTGCTCCCCGTCATGACAATCCCATGTCCGTCCTTACATGCGATATGATGCGATTGACTCTTTAACCTGTTGTAATAGTTAAATAAATTTCTCTCCGGATTCTTTTTGCATATCTCTTTGTCCCTTGCAACGCCGCCTGCGATACGCTCTAATACGCCCTGATTTTAAGTCACCCGCTTTCGGTTTGCTTACGGTGAATTTGCACTTTCCCGGAGGCCGCGGAAATCGAAATCCGAACACCCGAACACGGGTGATCCTGGAGAACCATTATGCCAGAGAAACAGTATCGCACCCTGACCAAGCGCACCGTGGACCGCCTGTCGGTCCGGGAGAGGGACATGGTGTTCTGGGACCGGGACATTCCCGGGTTCGGTGTCAGGGTATACCCCTCCGGAGCCAAGGTCTATGTCGTTCAGACGCGGGCCTCCGGAAAGTCCCATCGGGTGACCATCGGTCGCCACGGAAAGGTTTCTCCCGACCGGGCCCGTCGAGATGCGGTGGAGACGATTTCCGCCCTCAAGACCGGCCGGCCTCTTTCGAATAAAGATGAAGCCGCCGAGCCGACGGTGGCCGACCTTGCCGAACGCTACCTGCGGGAGTACGTGGCGGTATTCACCAAGAAGACCACCGGTCAGAGTTACCGGCAAATACTGAAGAAGAACATCCTCCCGGCGCTGGGGAACCTGAAAGTGTCGGCGGTGGGGAAGGACGATATTCTCTCGTTCCAGTACGGACTCCGTGACACGCCCACAACGGCGAACCGTGCCCTCGACATCCTGAAGAAGATGTTCAGCCTGGCGGAGTTGTGGGAGATGATCCCCTCAGGGGGAAGCCCGTGCAAGTCCGTTCGCCGCTACCGCCGTGATGCGGAACCGGAGCGGTTCCTGACATCGGCAGAGCTGGCCTCCCTCGGACGGACCCTGGACATCGCCCCCACGGAGGGCTTGGCCACGTTCCATGCCACTGCCGCCATCCGGCTGCTGGTGCTGACCGGGTGCCGGAGGAATGAGATCCTGGAACTCCATTGGGAAGACGTGGACTTCGATGCAGGAGAGTTCCGGCTGCGGGACAGCAAGTCGGGGCCAAGGATGGTTCCCATGCCCTCCGCGGCGGCGGAGATTTTTCTGGAACTGAAACGGGGGCTTGAGGCAGGAGACGGAAAAGCGCCGATTGGGAAGAAAATACCTTCCCGATTCAGGAACAGTTCGTGGGTGTTTCCGGGCATCCGCACCAACTCGCACATGGTCAATCTGAAAGCCAGTTGGCAGCGTATCCGGGCACACGCGGGTCTCGAAGATGTTCGGCTTCACGATCTTCGGCATACCTATGCTTCCCGGGCGCTTTCCCTCGGAGAGGGCCTGCCGATGATCGGCAGATTGCTCGGCCACCGGGACATCGGCTCGACGGAGCGGTACGCCCATCTGGCCCGGGAGTCGGTGCGGAACTCCACGGCCAAGGTGGCCGAAAGCATCGTCTCCGATGTTTTATCGGCTTCAGCAGGCAGGCCGGAGGAGATATCGACTGGGGATATCACCGAGGGCAATGGCGGAAACCGGAGTGTTTCCACCGTCACCGGCAAAGGCCGAAAAAAGGCGGCCTGATCGAGAACATGAAAGACATGGAAAAGATCAACATTTCCAGAAAGGTGGTCGAGGGGTTGCCGGTGTCTGGCCGGGAGGCTGTGTACTGGGACCGGGAGCTTTCGGGCTTCGGGGTCCGGGTGTATCCGACGGGGTCGAGGATGTACCTGGTGCAGACAAGATCGAAGGGGAAATCACGGAGGATCACCATAGGGCGGCACGGGCTGGTGTCGGTCGACCAGGCCCGGATCGAGGCCGCCCGGGTCATCGCCACGATCAAGGCAGGCGGCAACCCGGTTCCTTTCAAGCATGGTAACGGTACACTCCAGGAGGATATGGGGCCCACCGTCGCCGAGGTGGCGGAGCGCTTCATGCGGGAGCATGTGCAGGTGCGCTGCGGGTCCGCCACGGAAGTGAAGTATCGCCACCTGCTGGACCGCCACATACTCCCGGCGCTGGGAACCCTGCGGTTGGGAGAAATCGGCCGGGAGCAGGTCGCCTCCCTCCAGTACCGCCTTCACGAAACCCCCCACGCAGCCAACCAGGTGGTCACGCTTCTGTCGCACCTGTACAGGACAGCGGAAGGCTGGGGCATCACCACTGAGGGCGGGAATCCCTGCCGGTTCGTCCGGAAGTATCCCGAGCCGGGAAGGGAGCGGTTTCTTTCCGAGGAGGAATTCCAGAACCTGGGCAGGGCATTGGACGAACTCGAAGCCGAAGGAAAACTGTGCCCCACCGCCGTGGCGGCGTTTCATCTTCTGATGCTGACCGGGTGCAGGAGAAATGAAATCCTGACGCTGCGATGGGAGGACGTGGACTTTGAGGCGGGGGAGATTCGCCTGAAGGACGCCAAGACCGGCCCGAGGCCGGTGGCCCTCTCCCCGTCGGCGATATCGATCCTCAAGTTCCTGCGCGGTGATGCGCGGCCGGACAATCCCTGGGTGATCGCCAGCCGCAGGGGAACCACCCGCCTCGCCGGGTTGAGCCGTTACTGGGGACCCGTACGGGAACGGGCCGGTCTCAAGGACGTCCGCATCCACGACCTGCGCCACAGCTTCGCGTCCCGGGCCCTGGCGTTGGGGGAGAGCCTGCCGATGATCGGCAAGCTGCTCGGTCACCGGAAGATGCAGACCACGGCCCGGTACGCCCATCTGGCGCAGGACTCGGTGAAGGAGGCGGCGGAACGGGTGGCGGAGAGCCTGCGGGCAGACTTGGCGGGAGGGTCGGGATGATCGCGCGGAACCGATTAACCAGAATATGCGCCCTGTTTTTTCAGCCTTGCCGACGGGCGACTTCTTGAACCTTCGGTAAGCGTCCGTCAATAAGATTCCAACGTGCAGGAAAATTACTTGTCCGCATCTCTTGAGTGGACCGAGGGGCAACTGTTTTTCCAGGCGCACGGCTGCATGGTCGCCGACAATCAGGAAATGGTATGACACCGGGATTCGCGGCGCGCAATAATCAACCAGGACTTGCCCGTTCGGAACAAAACGGAATCCATTCCAGGGAGCATTGCGTAAGGTGGCCTAGGTCACATGGGAGAGGGCGATTACCGATTCGGGCATTGCGATGTTCGGGTCGTCATCGTGGGACAGCAACGGCGTCAGGCACCTGGGAATGCGCCATTATATATGGCAAGCGAGGATGCCGACCAACACATGCACCCAATCCAAACATCAGTATAGTGGAACACCGATTGGACCTTTAGCTCCAGGGTCTTGCGATTTTGGAAGTCGCGTTCAATCTGTCAGAATTCCCGATACCACCGGGAACAGAGCTGAGATAGACTATCTGCGGATATAGCAGGCATGGGCATTCAATTCGACAAAGCACGGTAACGACTTGGCACGCAGGCAATTTTGTGAATTTCTGGTACCGCTACAAAGATGTGAATTGAAAATTACGACTACAACAGTAGGAAGAGAAGTCCATGAAAATTCTTTATTTAAATGGCCGATCCTCGCGGAAAAACCAAAGAATGCCGATACTGTTTCAGCAGTATAAGTAGCCGTGCAAAATTCTGCCCCAAATGTGGAAGAAGCCAGAATTACGTCCGTAATATGTTACTTTTTCTGGGTCCCACCATTGGCATACTAACCTTTTTAATATCAGCCGGTTTATATATATTTGATCAATCTGGACGCATATACGAAAATATTTTTGGAAAAGATGTGTTGATTATTGGGTCATTGCTCGAAAATGATGATGCAGTAGTTTTCAATAAGGGGTATCGAGGGATCAATTTGTTGCGATTGGAAATTCATCATTCAGAATTTCAAAACCACGCAATGTATGACATATACAAACCGCTTCCAAGAGAAAACTATCTTCGATTTAGTGTCGGTGAAGAAAAGAAACACTACTTGGTGCCAACTAAATCGGCTATATTTAAAAAACACACCGAAAGATTGAAAGAACTTGCGAAAAACAATGTAGAAAATCGTGTATATCCAGTTGCTACAACACGTGATGACCCTCACTACAAGTTCAGAAAAAAGCGATATGAAGAAAATAAAAATAATGGCCCTTGGCCTGACGAGTACCCATGCGAAGCGAAACTGCATTATGTTCCCTTTGGAGAGAAAGAAGAAGTGACGAAGATGTTTTCATGCACTAGCATGATTTATTCAAAGATTCCATTACTTGATTTGCATAAATTTCTTGAATCAAATTGCTACTAAAGTAAAGAAAAGAATTGAAAAGATATCAAACATACAACGGAGGAAAAACAGAAATGTCGTTCTACATTAGAAAAGTGATCCCAGTTGCAATACTTAATTTGGTGATCACGTCGATAGTCCAACCTATGTATGTAAGCGCCAATGACGCTAAGATAGATGCCCAAGGAATCGAATTTCCATTTCCCGATGTGATATATAAAACACCCGTTTGGACTGTCAATAAACAGAATTTCTTTGATGCACCTGGAATCAAGAATCTGCCAGAGGAGGTGAAAAATAAATTCCCTGACGCAACCTTTGGGGGTGTCTTTATCCAACCCGGGCATCACCCAATTGCACAAGACTCAATGTGTGCTATGGTATGTTTCAAGAACGCAGAAGGAAAAGAAGTGTGTTTAACACAATGCGGCAGCAAATAGCGGCTGGTAGAACCATAAGAAGTGGAATTGAGGTATCAGCTCAAAATATGCAAGTTAAATCCCCATAGCCAGACTTTGGAAAGCGTACTGATATTTAAACGGAAACTTCTTCTTCGCCATAATCGTATGGTAAATCACAACCGACACCAGCTTTCTTGCAAGAACTGATTATAAATCTAGGGTAGCCGCATGAACCGGGTCGCTATTCTTCTAAAATATCTATGACCAAAGAAACAGGCTACAAGTCTATCCTGACTATCGACGGTGGCGGTATCCGGGGACTGATACCAGCCAGGATACTGGAGGAAATCGAGAAACGCACAAAAAAACCAACTTACGAACTATTCGACTTGATCGTAGGTACCTCCACAGGCGGAATCTTGGCGACCTGCCTCGCGAGACCCGAGAATGGAAAAGTCGGAGGTCCCTGCTCGGCAAACGAGTTGGTTCACCTCTATTTCGAACGCGGCCGCGAAATCTTTAACCGGTCTCTCTGGAAGGGCGTGACCAGTCTGGGCGGACTTTCGGATGAAAAATACGACGCCGGACCTCTGGAAGGAATCCTAGATGAAATGTTGGGGAGTGCTGAACTAAAGGACACTTTACCCGACATAATTTTAACGTCCTACGATATCGAAAGGCGAGAGCCCTACCTATTCAAGACCAGCAAAGCCAGGGACGGTGAGGCAGGACGCAACCATCTTCTTCGCCACGTTGCCCGAGCGACCAGTGCCGCTCCTACATTTTTCGAGGCATTTCTTTTGGATCAAATGCAGTGGGTGGGAGAGAAGCACAACCGCCGAGCACTTGTCGATGGCGGTGTGTATGCGAACAACCCGTCCATGATCGGGCTTTCGGAGGCGTTGTCCTCCGGGACCCATGTGAACGATCTTCTCCTATGCGCTATTGGTACCGGGATGAATGATCGGAAGATTCCTTTTGAGGATGCCAAAGACTGGGGGCCCCTTGGTTGGGCCCGACCGGTGATTTCCGTAATGATGGATGGCATGTCGGATTCTGCAGACTACCATGCCCGACAACTGCTGCCCAACTCCGACGATCACTCCAGGGAACAAAGATACTTTCGCTTCGATATCCGCCTGAAAGATGCGCTGGACGATCTTGATGCTGCTCATCGTGCAAATGTGGTTGCATTGCTGCACGAGGCGGAGAAAATTATAGATAATCAGGCAGACGAATTAGATCTGCTTACTAAAATCTTGGTGAATAGGGCAAAGGTTGAAGGTTGATTGGGGTCAGTTTTCAAATTACGCCTACGGTATCCGAATTTGGCGCAGAACTAAATCCGGTAATCCACTGAAGATGCCAAGCCTTTCAATCCTCCGATCCCTCACCAACCCGCAGGACAGCAGACCTATCTCGGTTTACAGCCTCACTCAATTTCGCTGAAACTTCCTGTGCATCAACTCCATTGCGGTACATTGCAAACCATTTAGGAACTCGTAGTCCATTCTCCCCGTGTGCCAATGAGCGATTCCGTTCCGGTATTCGTTGAGTTCCCTTGGTGTATGTTTCCCCGCGGTGTCGGAATTCCACAGCTGTGGGTCCCCAAGGTATCCCTGCGTGTCGTCGAGGGCTTGCCATTAATACAATCCCATGGCCCTGAAAAGACATACCATTCAGGGCAGATCAGGGCCGACACTGTTACTGGGGGCGGCCTTTTCACGTATACACAACCTACAAACAGATAAACAAGATGAAGCAATTTTTAAATAATGTGCATGGCAGTTTTTGGGGTTCCGTGCTCTTTGCAATTGTGGCTGCCGGTATTATTCCGTTCACAGACTTGCTTGAAAGGGCAAGATTATTCATGTATCCAACAGGGTCTATTTTAATCTTTAAGGATAATTGCCCTGAGGGGTGGGTTGATCCGAATGTATTTTTTCCTGTGAATGATTTTATGTCGAATCGGGGGTTTGTTGAATGCTTCAAAGTGGAATGATCCTCGAACATGAATTAGGATGACTATGCCGGAGTTACTGGAATCCGTCATCAACCTCCTGGATCTAGGGGAATGGTTCTTTCCTTCAACGTGCATTCGGGGTGTACGGCTATCACATTACCGTCTTGCCCTTGCTATTTATCCATGACGAGTTTTTCAATGACAAGGCGGCAGCTTTAGAGATACTGGACGAAAAGGCGGTGTACATTCGCAAGAGGACGGTTCCCGGGCTCTGACGTCTGACCACAACATCAACCAGCGAAAATGGATTCCGAGCAACGGATACATTCCATCTGACATTGCTATCGCATCATCGGCAACGTCCTAGGCTGATATCTGTCACGAGAGACCTGTACGGGGTTGTTTGGCGGCCGAAATCGGTCCATTAAGTCGTCCATAAATCACAGGTCGCCTATCATCGTTCGACCGTCTTAGTATAGACATGAAAATCGAACATACAACGGCCCAGGAGCACGATGGAGACACGCTCGGATACGACCGGGTGTCAACGACCGATCAGGACCTGGCCGGCCAGGAAGACAATTTCAAAAAGGCTGGCGCGATCCAGATCTTCACCAACGTCATGCCGGGTGGAACATCTAGTCAAACAGGAAATCATCGGCAAGTATGATGAAACGTCTGCTGATAATCGTAATGCTGCTCACCAATTCTGCGTTTGCGGCGGATGAAAATTTCGATACCGCCAGGAGCGCGGCCGAACAAGGAGATGCCGAAGCACAGTTCAACTTGGGCTACATCTATGCAACGGGCCTAGGCGTCCCTGTGGACGACACCGAGGCGATTTACTGGTACCGGAAATCCGCTGAACAGGGATATGTTACGGCAGAGTTCCACCTAGGGCTCATGTACCTTAAAGGTGAAGGCGTGCCGGAAGATTACGTCGAGGCCGCACACTGGCTCAAACAGTCCGCCGAACAGGGCCATTCGGAGGGGCAGCATCTTCTCGGACTCCTGTATGCTGCAGGCAAGGGCGTGCCAGAGAATCCAAAAGTAGCATATGCTTGGATCAGTATTGCTGCCGCACAAGGTGTGGAGTTAGCGCAAAGAGACAAGGAAATCGTCTCTGGAGGCATGACACATGAGGAGATCGCCGAAGTACAAAAACTGTCATGGATTCTATGGGATACGTACGAACCTGGTCGTAGTTTATCCTCAGCCGAACGAGTAGAGCTGAAATTGAAGGCTCGTCAAGCGATTGCAATGGAAGAAGCGGACAAAAAACGGAAGGCCGAGGAAGAGAGAAAACGCAGGGAAGAGGCCGAACGCCGTCTGGCGGAGCAGAAGCTGAAGGAACTGCTTGACATCCCACCCGACCCCGGGGGTTCATATCTTCAGGTTGGTGACGGACAGGTTGCCGTGGGGGGAGAAACGGAAGGCGTCGTCCTTCAAGCGGTCGAGGTTGATCCGGATCGTGACCAAGCCAGTGACGGGATCGTAGTCCCTGTCCCCAACCAGGGCGCCCCGCCATGTGACGTTGCCCGACAACAGGCTGGCGTTGTTCCTTGCATGAGTGCTGGACAGGCCCAAGGCAGGGACCACGTTGTGGATGTCCCTGTGCCAGCTCGCGTAGATCGCGTCGTCCAGGGGATCGTAGGGCTCGTCGTACAGGAAGTCGGAATCGACCGTCACGGCGCCGCCGCCGCAGGCGGTGAGGAAGGGTAGAAGGAGGGTTATCCAACCTCGGCGTAAAAATTGGCTCAAAACGTGATGCTTTCCGGCTGCGCTAATTTGTGCGATTCATAGACATTCTTTCAATAGAATGGGTGTCTATGGACGAACAAATGAAAGTTCGTCTGGGCTGGGTTGAGATGTATCTCAAGACTGGAGACGCCGGTTTGACCTGTCGGCGTTGTGGCATATCTCGTCCTACGTTACGATTATGGACAAAGCGCTAGGAGACTGATGGCACAGAGGGTCTGCGAACCCGAAGCAGACGACCGATACGCAGTCCAAATCGCAAGAGGACACCCGCGATTGAGGAGCGGACCCTGGATTTGCGAACAGAACACAATCTCGGTGCTCGACGCATTCAGTCCGAGTTACTGTGGAACGACGGTATTAATCTTAGCCTGGCCACTATCCATAAGGTATTTGTCCGATCTGGTGTAGGGCCTTTGAAGCGACCGACTCGTCTCAAGCGCTCCAAGCGCTATGCACGACCAATTCCCGGCGAGCGCGTCCAGATGGACACCTGCAAGATTGCGCCAGGACTGTTTCAATACACGGCTGTCGATGACTGTACTCGTTATCACGTTACGCGTGTATTCTCGCCGCATAGCCAGGAACACACTGGATTTCCTGGATGCAGTCATGGAGGTACTGATATTCCCAATTCAACGGATTCAGACGGACCGCGGTTCGGAGTTCTTCGCCCACACGGTGCAGGAGCGATTTATGGAATATGGAATCAAATTTCGGCCTATCCGCCCCGGATCACCTCATCTCAACGGTAAGGTCGAGCGATCACAGAAGACCGACAAAATCGAATTCTATGCAATGCGAAACCTGGACGACCCAGAATTGGAAGACCGCTTAGCGGAGTGGCAGTTCCATTACAACTGGCGGAGGCCCCATGGCGCATTAGGTGGTAAGACACCCATGGAAATGGTGTGCAGCCTGCTGGATTCGACACCCCTCCGGGAAGATGTTCAAGCGTTCTACGATCCGTCAACTGAGCGAATCCAAGAACGGAACTATCAACTGGACTTAAGACTCCGAAAATTGAAAGAATGTCTATGAATCGCACAGCTAATTATCGTCGTGTACCTTTCGCCATCCATCCACTCATTCCCCTTTAATTCTGGTTCGGAGAACCTTCCATAAACAGGTCAGTATTCCCCAGATTCGGGTTGTCAGTTGCATACTCAAGGCAACTCAACAGACACTTTCTGCACAGGTCTTCCATGAACCTGCAATCGGCACCCAAATCCTGCCTGAGTTTCTTGCTCGTTCCATGTATCGTCCTGCTGCGCCCTTCTTTGTAAATATCCCCAAGCCTTTTTCCAAACAATCTCCTGTTAGTGATCGTCAAACGCGCATTTGCCAAACTGAGTATGCCTTTTTTATTCCTCCCGCACGACAACGCTTCCAGCACGGCACAGAACTTGACAATTGCCATGGCGGGCTCTTCTTCCCGGCAACCTTCATGGAACCACAAAAGAGCTTGATAAAGCATGCTCATGACTTCCGGTCGGATAACCGAATCAGGTCCATTTATTAAATAGGTTATTACCTCCCCCGCGCAGGAAAACCTAGTCTTCAATTCGATAAGAAGTTCCTCCCATTCCTTGGGGCTCAACCCAGCAATTCCATTCCTGAAATTTGACCAGGATATGCTCCACCCAAAATTATTCTCAGGAAAGAGCACGAGGTAACTCTGCCTATAAGCTGGACGATCATAAGCAAGGCCGGAATCATTCATGGCATACGAAGGTGTTATCCACGACAAAGATATCACCGTCATAGCGATATGGGCCGCCGTCAGGGCCTTCTTTCTACCCGATTCGGAACCGGATTTTCCAACCCTTACACTACAAACAAAAAGACTGTCTCCAACTGTCCTGAGTATTTCCTGCTCCCGCATCTCGTCGTCCGAATACTCCCTCTCACGAAGGATTTCCCCTTTCCAAGCCATCTGCACACGTAAGAACGCCTCTTCCGATATATAGCCCCTGTCATAAGCCTTATTCAACCATGTGTTTCTTGGCTCAATTGTAACTGGGCCTATGTCCAAAGGATCAAGACTTTCAACATTGCAAAAATCAAAACCAAACGCATACTCCCGTTCCCGAATCTCGCCAATCCACCCTTTAAGCCTTGAGCGCATACCACTCAATATTTCTTTCGGGTCCTTGTCGGGAACAGTATCCTCGTCAGGATTCACAAGAGCCTCACCAAAAGCCCTCCTAGTCATGTCCTCCCAATCCTTATCCGTAAAATCCGTCCTATGCTGATTAAAATACTGCAGTAAAACAGTTTTTGACAAGGATGAAATCAATCCACTTATATCCGGGTTAATATGAATATGCCTACCATCTCCCACATACAACGTAACAGGAAACGTATATTTCTTATCCCTTACAATATCAGTGATCCAGAATGGACCGTCTGGCAAGTTGTGTATCTTTCCCTGTATCTCCTTGATGACTTCCAGGCTTGATGTTTTCTTGTTCATCTATTTTATGGGCCTTTTATCTTTACGGTGAATTTGGATCAACAGTCAAATAAAGAATACCTTTTTATAAAATTCCAGTGCGCTGTATTCATCCGTAAGCGGTGCCGCTGCCTCACCTTGGCCTGCCTGGATTCTTGAGGTTAGATGATCCTCTTTACTTTGACGAGAGGATAACCCAATGCAGGATTTCGAACGACCCGCCGGTGCCACCACCGGTGACAAGGCCGGCGACGAAGCCCGGAAGAGGGAAGCCCCGATCTCAGCGGGTCCGGCAGTTCCCCGGAGCTGGTCCGACGAGGAGAAGGTTCTGATCGCCCAGGAGAGTTTCGAGCGAGACTTGAGCGTGGTGGAGGTCGCCGAACGCCACGGGGTGCCGGTCCGGCAACTGTCCCTGTGGGGCAAGCTGTTGCGCAAGGGCAAGCTGGTGGTTCCTCCGAACCCTACGGCCCCCGAGCCCGAGAGCCCGTTCGCCGCGGTGGCGGTGGAGAGCGCGTAGGGTCCGGCGCACGTGGGCGCGGTGTCGATCGAGAGCCGGGAAGTGACGGTATGCCTGGACGGGGATGTCAGCACGGTTCGGATCACGGCCATCGCCTCCGCCCTTCGCGGGATTCGCTGATTGTGTCGCCGCACGGGACCCGGGTGGTGGTTGCCACCATGCCGGTGGATTTCCGCAAGGGCCACGACGGGCTGGCCGCGGTGATGCAGGAGGAGTTGGGCCTGGACCCGTATTCGGGGGTGGCCTGCGTCTTCCGGTCGAGGAGCGGGGACCGGATCAAGGTGCTCTTATGAGAATTCACTTCAAGGGTTGAGATGACGTTTCATGGTCTCGGAGTACCCGCAGAGGCCAGACTGGTACAGCCACGACCGCGGGCATGCACGCAGGTTCGCCTTTTCAGTCCTCCAGCGACTGAAAAGGCCAGTGGCGGCGGACCCCGTGGAGCTTGTGGTCTGGAAGCATGCAAGTGTGGTCAGGTTGGTGGGCGATGTTGTGGGCAACGCGCCCGCGTTGTCGATGGCTCGTCCACGGAGCTGTCCACATGATCCGCAGGATGCATGCTGGCCCAAAGGGCCCGTCCACAAATCCACGGGGTTCTCCCGGTTTGCAATATCGTCACACCAAGGGCACGATCGGCAATCGGCCTTGGGATGATCCGGTCATGTCATGGAATCATCCGATCCGTATCTGCCGAAGCTTCACGGGTTCGAGAGGCATCGATTCGGGCGGAACGCTGCTCACTGACGGCCCATGTCAATGCATGGTGCCAAACGTTCATGTTCGCGGCCGTGAACACCCCGCCCGATGTAACTGACTGAGG
>VYFG01000125.1 GCA_009842505.1 Gammaproteobacteria bacterium | reverse complement strand
ACAGGCAAACTACTCCCTTGGGACTCGGTGCGTATTGTAGGGGATGGCGCGGGTCTTGAATGCGGGGGGCCGGGGAATTACCCCTGAAAGTCCCCCAACCATCTGTCGAAAGCCGGTCTTCTGGTGCGAGGCCCCGTATCCCGGCTTTCGAAGGAAAGCAGTACGGTCTATCGAGCGTCAGACGAAGAATCGGGGCGCCGACCGCCCTACCACGGGCTCGACTTGTCCGCATGGACGTGATCGGGCAGGTTGTAGCTCAATCCGATGTCGTCATACACCGAGATCTCCAGCAACTGGGTGAAATTCCCCGACCGGATCAGATCGTCCGCCTTCAGCATCCGCAGGGCCCGCTGCTTCAGCCGGTACAGGAACAGCGTGCCCGGCGCCGATTGTACCGGATACCCGAATACCTCCGCCAACCGCCGCCCGATCAGCGAGCACGACAGCCGGTAGGCCAGGTTCAGCACCTTCTCCTTCTCCACCGGGTCCGTGATGTCCGCCACCGACGGGATCGCCTGGATCAGCGCATTCGCCATCGTCCCCGCATCCTCGTCTGGTGGCGGCTCGCAGCGGAACCCCACCGAATACACCCGCTCCGCCTCCGCCTCGTCCCTGTACAGGATGCTTTCCGGTATCCCCATGAGATAGCCTGCATAGCGCCAGATCGCCATCACGCTCGCCCGCTCCTCCGCGCTGAACTCCGCCCCCAGCAGCGACGCGTAGTCCAGCAGACGCTTGGAAAACACCGAGATGGCCAGACCCACATGGGCCGCGCTCACTGGCACCCCCCACACGTCCTCCCGCCACTCGTCGGAACTCGCCAACAGCGCCCGGATCCGGGCGTGGACAAAGCGCACCCGAACCGACAGCTTCCACCCGTCCCCCTTCCGGTGCAGACCCCCCGGCATGAAGATGTCCACCAACTGGCGGTTGTTTTGCTGCAGCCGGCGCTTGGTCGCCGCCACCCGGCCAGTGATCCGGAACGACTTCGAGATCAGCGTCGAGAACCCCTCCACCAGAACCCCGGTCACGAAGGCGATGAGCATCAGGTCCGCGTTCTTGTGAAAGACATACGTCCCCGGGCGGAAGGCCTTGTGATCCACCCAGGACGGCTCCTCCAGGTTGTCGAAAAAGTCCCGCAGCGCCTGGGGTGCCTGCTGCATGATGCTGGTCTCCTGCTCAATGCCGGCGCCGACGAACAGGTGCAGGTCCATCGGCAGCAGGTCGGACAGCTCCGCCAGCACCGCGTCCAGTTCCGGGTCCCCGATCAGGGTGTGGCGGACGTAGTTGTCCGCCGCCTCCGGCGTGGTCGCCCGCGCCTTCGCATAACTGTCGGTATATGCGGATGGGATACTGTCCATCGCTGGGATCTCTGGATCAGTCATTTGAAAATTGCGGCGCTGCGGCCGTCAATTCAAACAACAGAACACGCGGCGCAGTGTGACCGATGGAAAGAATCGCACGGATCGGTCTCCCTGGACGGATTTCCGGTTCGTTCTTCATCTCATTGGCTCCGACAGAACAGTTGAACGGAATCAAGGAAGGGATTGCCGTCACCCCGGAAGGGGTCCGCATTTCCGGCTGTTCCCCCTTTAAACGGGAATCCGCGCCTGACCGGGTAACCTGAAGATACTGGCCGGTCGGATTGATGTCAAATACGGCTGGCCGGACGCTCCCGGATGGGTCGGCGCAGTCGCTTGGTTCCGTCAGCCCGCATTTCCGAAATCTCTCTTTTCCATTTTCCGATGAAGGGAGCGGACCGTGCCCGGGTTCCGGGGTCGCGCCTGCCGACGTCCCCGCGACACGGGTCCCCACCCGCCTGCCATGATTCCGGAGGAGGAACGGGAGGACGGCGACGGCTGCCTGTCGATGCCGGCCCTGCCGCAGTTCGGCGCTCAGCCCCCCGATGATTCCAGGGCCTCGAGCCGCTCCACCGCCCGCTCCTGGAGCAGGCGGTCGTAGGCATCCTCCACCGGTATCCGGATGGCACGCCTCAGAAGCTCCGCCGCCTTTTCGCGGTAATCCCCGCCGTCCAGGACCAGCAGGCCGAGCGCATACTCCAGGGCCACGGCTTTCGCGTGGGGAGCGAGCCGGAGGGCGCGTTCGAAGGCGGCGAGGGCGTTCTTTTTGCGGGCGCCATAGATCAGGCGCGCCATGAACGGGCCCACCGCAGCAACCACTTCCGCGTTCCACAGGCCCAGGCTGAGATGTGCCGCAGCCATCCCGGGTTCGAGCCGCAGCGCGGTCTCCGTCGCCTCGCGAATCCGCTTCGCATAGCCTCGTCCGGCCGCCTCGAACGAGCCGATCGCCTGTGCGTGCCGGCCTATGGCGCGGGCCAGCTGCAGATGGGCGTTCGCATTGACGGGATCGGAGTCGACTGCTTTCCCCGCCAGATCGATTGCCCGCTCAAGCAGCATTTCCCGCTCGCCGTCTTCCGCGATGTGGTGGGCGTGGATGGTCAGCGACTCCGCAGCCAGCGCATACCCTTCGGCAGTCCGGAGCATTTCGGCAATCCGGACCGCCTCGACGAACCGCCCCGCTGCGTAGGCCGCCCGCGCCTCGCCGATGGACCCGGAGCCGGCGGCGCCGGCCGGCGGCACAGCACCCCCCAGGGCCAGGCAGAAAGCCATGAGCAGGAGATGAGGAAACCGAACCCGTGACCCGGACGAAGCACGGCCTCACTTAAGGACGGGAAGCACGCGAAGGGGGACGAATGTGTCCAATGCACCGACACCCCGTCAGGGCGGAGCCGGACTCGGGCGAGCGGGAAGCTCCGGTGCGGGCCGCCGATGGCGGGACGGTCATCGCCGCGCCCGGAGGCGATGCACGGAGCAAGGATGCAGATGGCCGCCGGCGACCAGCGTCCCGACCGGAACGGTCAAGCGGCTTGCGCCATTTCCGCCGTTTCCGGGATCCCTTTCCGGATCCTTGCCGCAGCCCCCTTCGGGAACAGCTTTCCCCGTGCCGGGAATGCGCAGGTCCAGTGCCGTCTCATTCATGGCCACCTCCGGCTTGTGCAACTTTCCAGTAATCTACCACAACCATCTCCGGACAGCCTCTTCCCGGCGCACCCATGAGTGGACGTGAACCGGGAAGTGCCCGTGTCTTGCGAAGAGGGTATTTGGCATGATTGCAGACAACTGGATAATTCGTGAGTGGTCTATTCCGGCAGAATAATTCAATCGTTTATTATCATACATATAAATCTAATCTTTTGCTGTGTAACTGAGCCTTTCTCCAGCGGTGTGCAGGCGCACGAACCCGCCC
>VYFG01000101.1 GCA_009842505.1 Gammaproteobacteria bacterium | reverse complement strand
TCCCATGATAATTCTGGAAACCAGTATGGGTGACATCACCCTGGAGATGTACCCCGAAGACGCCCCCGTCACCGTAAAAAACTTTATGGACTACGTCGAATCAGGGTTCTTCGACGGGATGATCTTCCACCGGGTCATCAAGGGCTTCATGATCCAGGGCGGCGGCCATATGCCCGACATGAGCCAGAAATCCACGGGGGATTCCATCGTCAACGAGGCGGATAACGGCCTGCGCAACGATACCGGGACCATTGCGATGGCCCGGACATCGGACCCCCATTCCGCGACGGCGCAGTTCTTCATCAACCTCGCGGACAACGAATTTCTCAACCACACCGGCAAGAACCTCCAGGGTTGGGGCTACGCGGTGTTCGGCAAGGTGACCGACGGCCTTGACGTGGTCAAGGCCATCGGGAACGTGGACACCGGCCAGGTGGGACCCCATGGCGACGTCCCCACCGAGAACGTGGTCATCCGGCAAGCCAGGGTATCGTCCGGGTAACCATACGCGAGGAAACGGGGAAACATCATGTACAGCTTCAGCACTAGGTTCGAAGGCGGCTATGGAGAGGCCATCAGCCGCGTCACCGAGGAACTGGCCAGGGAGGGATTCGGCGTGCTCACGGAAATCGACGTGAAGGCGACCCTCAAGAAGAAGATCGACGTGGACCGAAGGCCCTACATCATCTTGGGCGCATGCAATCCGGCCCTTGCCAACCAGGCACTGAACGCGGAGCCGGACATCGGGGTGCTTCTGCCCTGCAACGTGATCGTTCGCGAGGAAGAGGATGACAGCATCACGGTGACGTTCATGGATCCCGAGTCGGTGCTCCAACTGGTGGGCAGACCGGAGGTCCAGCCGCTGGCCGAGGAGGTCAAGGCGCGCCTCGAGCGGGTGCGCGACGCCATCACGGGCTGAGCGGGTCCCGGGCGGGGTGCCCGGCTCAGGCCATCAGGTCCTGGATTTCCCGGTGCAGCCGGGCGGGCAGCTCGATCCCGGAATGCCGGGTCTCGGCCCGGCTTGCATGCCGGCGGTCGCCGGGCAGGCGGGTGCCTTCCTGATCCAGGACGGCATGGAAGAGCCTTTCCCCGCGTTCCAGGTATTCGTCCGGCGCGCCGAACCGCGCCGGGTCCAGCGCCAGGATGAGTTCGCCGCCCTTGGGCGGTCCCTTCAGGCCCCCGTCATCCTGCTGTGATTCGATGCTGAGAAACTCGCCGATCAGGGGGCCGGCGAGCAGTTCGATCATCATGGCCAGGGAGGCGCCCTTGTACCCGCCGAATCCGAGCTGCGCGCCCTTGAGCACGACGTTGGGATCGGTGGTGGTCTCGCCGTCCGGACCGATACCCGCGGTCTCGGGCACGCTGTGGCCGTCGCGTGCCGCAATCTGGATCTCGCCCCGCGCCATCGCGGCGGATGCCTGGTCGAACACCAGCGGGGGGCGGTCCTTGCGGGGCCAGGCAAACCCCATGGGATTGGTTCCGAAGAGCGGGCTCTTGCCCCCCGCCGGAGCCACGTAGGGGTAGGAGCCGGTAAAAGCAAAGGCGCAAAAGCCTTCCTCCGCCAGCGCTTCCGTCTCGGGCCACAGGGCGGCAATGTGGAACATGTTGACGTATGCGAGCGCGGCGATCCCCTGTTCCCTGGCGCAAGCCATCAGGGGGGCCTGGCCGACGCGGTGGCCCAGGGGCGCGTAACCGCCGTCCCCGTCCATCCGGAGCACGCCGGGAGCGAGGCGTTCGACCGTGGGCGATGCATGGCCGTTGACACGCCCGCTCTTTACGCCCGACACGTACCAGGGCATGCGGAACAGCCCGTGGGAATAACACCTGTCCGCTTCCGCCTGGATCATCCTGCCCGCCACCGCCTCGGCGTTTTCCCGGTTGCAGCCGTTGTGCAGGAGGCACTCGAGGGCGAGATCGTAGGCATCGGACAGGGACAGTTTTACGGTGGACATGGCGGGTTCCGCGCTCCGGAAGGAAGAGTGATGCCCGGAATGTGTTGGAAAAAGTCAGCACAGTCAAGACGGCGCGGGCCAGCCCCGGAAACCGGTGCCTGACGGAGCAACGGGCGGGGATTGTGTATCATCGGCATGGATTCCCCCGACAGATCCCAAGGTGGGTGCCGCCGCTCCAGATACAGATTCACCGATACGGGCCCGTGACCTGCTGGACGGCCTCGAGCAGTGCATGCGGGAACACCGTGCCTCCCTGCGCCGCGCCATTCGGCAGGCGGAGCGCAGTGGGGGTGGCCTGGACCGCCTGGCCGCCAGGGTGGCGGAATCACGCTGCCTCGCGGACCTGCGCGCACGGAACCTGCCGGCGGTGGAATTTCCCCCGGAGCTTCCCATCAGCGCCCATTCGGGGAAACTGCGGGAACTGGTGCGGGAACACCCGGTGCTGGTGGTCTGCGGGGAGACCGGTTCCGGCAAGAGCACGCAGATCCCCAAGATCTGCCTCAATGCGGGATACGGCGTGCACGGCATGATCGGCCAGACACAGCCAAGGCGCATCGCCGCCCGCTCGGTGGCGGAACGGATCTCCGAGGAACTGTCGTCCGCGCTCGGTGATGTCGTCGGCTACCGGGTGCGGTTCAGCGAGCGGGTGAGCGACCGCAACTACATCCGGGTGCTGACCGACGGCATGCTGCTGGCCGAGTTCGAGCGTGATCAGCTTCTCGAGCGCTACGATATGCTGATCATCGACGAGGCCCACGAGCGTTCACTGAACATCGATTTCCTCCTCGGGCTCAGCAAGCGGATACTCAAGAAGCGCCCGGAATTCAGGCTGATCATCACCTCCGCCACCCTGGACAGCGAAAAGTTCAGCGGGCACTTCGATGGTGCCCCGGCGGTTTCCGTTTCCGGCCGCCTGTACCCGGTGGAGGTGCGCTACCGCCCCCTGTCCGGCGACCAGTCCGGCCTCGAGGCGATACCCGCGGGCATCGGCGAGGCGATCGCCGAGCTGCACGGCGAATCTCCCGGCGACACCCTGGTGTTCCTGCCGGGCGAAAGGGAGATCCGGGATGCGGCTGACTGGCTCGGCAAGCGGCTCAAGCCGGGCATCGAGATCCTGCCGCTGTACTCCCGCCTGACACCCGCCGAGCAGCACCGCATCTTCAGGCCCGGGCAGGCGACCCGCATCATTCTGTCCACCAACGTCGCGGAAACCTCCCTGACCGTGCCCGGCGTCCGGTACGTTATCGACAGCGGCCTTGCCCGGATCAGCCGGTACAGCCCGGCACGCAAGCTGCAGCGGCTGCCGGTGGAGAAGATCTCCCGCGCATCCGCGGATCAGCGCGCGGGCCGCTGCGGCCGGGTCGCCAGCGGAATCT
>VYFG01000015.1 GCA_009842505.1 Gammaproteobacteria bacterium | reverse complement strand
CCAGGGAGGCGGCGAAGGGAAGGGGCCGGAGCCGGGGGGATGTGATCGAGTGGCTGAAGGGGCTGGAGAATGTGGAACACCGCCGCTCCCGGTCGGCGGGCCATGCGGCCTACGACACGGGCTGGATGTGGAAGGAACTGCGCATCCGCAAGCCCGGGTGACATGGCGAACATCAATCCGGGCACATGCAAGAAGGTCGACGGGGGTCTCCGGGCCATATAATGGGCGGGATGCCGCCATGGACTTTCTGGACTATGAAAACTACCGGGCATGGCGCGAAGGGCATCATCGGACCCTCGACGACATTTTACCAGGCGGATCCGACCGCATGCGGAACCTGCTCGGGACCGCGGGGGCGTGGGCGGCGGAGTTGGGCCTGGAGCCGGAAGCACCGGAAGCAATGGAATTCCATGGTTGGCGGGAAAACGCGGGGACCGTGCTTGCCGCCCGGCCGATCCGGAACTGGACCGACTACTGCGCACCCGGTTTCGTTGCGGCCGGGCGGATGAACAGACGGACCTTTTTCTCGACACCGCCCCGGCCCGGGCCGTCACGAGGCTGGTCGATCCCATGGCGGAAGGTGATGCGGGGAGGGCCAGGGAGGCACTGGCCAATCTGGACCGGGCCCATCCCGGTCATCGCCAGCGGGACAATGCGCGCAAGCTGATCGAGGGGCCGTGCTCGGGATTTCCTGAAGCGGCTTTGTCCACGCGGCGGACGTGGTCTGAATGATGCGGAGACCGGAGGTCAGGGTGTTTCGGCCCGGACTCCCAGCAGGTTGCGTTCAGTCCCCCCGAAGACAAGGCCAACCAGGTGCGTCGGCTCGCCCCGGTCCCGGTACTTCTCTCCATACCCGCGCTCCCGCATCTGCGCCATGGCCCTGTCCAGCATCTTTTCGACATCCCTCTCGCCTTCCGTCATCTTAAATTCGAGCACGAATATCTGGCCATCGCGAAACACCACCATGTCCGCCCGGCCATGGCTGGAAACATCCTCCACCCGAAGGTCCACTCCAATGGTCCGGAAACTCATGTACAGCATGCTTGCGTACCAGGATTCGTACCGGCCAAGGTCCCCGCTGGCGTGCCACGGATACGGGATCCCCGCCAGGAATGACCTGAGCCGCTCCCCAAATCCTTCGAAATCATTTTCCCCGAGCAGCCGGACCAGTTCCTCTCCCTGGTTCGCAGCCTCCGTTCCACGGCGGGTGACGTGTTCCAGCAGTCCCTGGTTCAGGCTCTGCCGCACCTCGAAGTTGGGATAGTCCAGCCGGTACAGGATACGGGATCCACGCTGTTCCTCCTCGACGATCGTCAGGTATCCTGTCTGGAACAGCAGGGAGTCCACCCCGATGTCGCCCACGTCGAACTTCGACACCAGATTTTCATTGACTTCCCGGTTCTCCAGTTCCATCGGGCTCACCTCCTTTTCCATCAGCAGCCGGAACAGGAATTCCGGGGAACCGGTCTCGAACCACCAGGGCCGGAACTTGCGGTTCCGGAACAGAAGCAGGACGTCGAAGGGGTTGTAGACCTTCTCCTCTCCCAGCCAGTGGTACCCGTTGTACCATCGGCGGACCTCCTCACGGTCCAGGCCCGGAAGCTCCGGGGCGAAGACCGTGTCCAGGTCGTTGTCCGTATATCCGCAGATCGTGGCAAACTGCGGATTCAGGCTGATGTCCTCCAGGTTGTTGAGGCCCGAGAAGAGGTTCACCTTGGAGAACATGCTCACCCCGGTGACCAGGACGAACCGGACATGCTCGTAGCTGTCCTTGATGATCCCGTAGAACCCCCGCAGGTAATCCCGGTTCGCCTTCGCCAGGTCGGGGTTTTCCAGCACGTCCAGGATGGGCTTGTCGTACTCGTCCACCAGCACCACCACCTGAAGTCCGGTGGCGTGATGCAGTCGGTCCAGCAGATCCTGAAAACGCTCAGGTCCGGTATCCAGGGATATGGCCTGGGGTAGGCCGGCATTGCGCTCGATGATCGCCAACTGGTTCAGGACACTACGATCCACATCCCCCGGTTCGTTGTACTTCCCTCCGAAACTCAGCCGTACTACAGGAGATTTTTTTGACCAGTCCCAGTGTCCGTGAATGTCCAGACCCCGGAAGAGTTCCTCGCTGCCCTCGAAAAGAGACTTCAGGGTGTCCACCAGCAAACTTTTGCCGAAGCGGCGGGGGCGGGAAAGGAAATAGAATCTTCCCTGTCCGACAAGGTTCCGGATGAGGGGCGTCTTGTCGACATAGTAGAAATCTTCCTCCCGGATCGTTCGGAAGTTCTGGATTCCAATAGGAAGCTGACGATGTTTCATGATTACCGCTGATCAATGGCGCCTGGTTATCCGGAAACTACCGGATCCTCTCCGGGTGAAACGCAGATGGATATCGGCAGCCGTGTGTCATTTTACCGAATGGTGCCTGGGCTGATGAATCGCACTGGGTGAATCGAGCATGTCCGGGAACCTTCATTGCACCTCCCTGACCCCATGGAGCCGACTCCGGGGGATGTGTGTATTGGCCTGAATACCGTTCAGGATGTCCATCACATGGTCGCACCGGTCATCGAATTCCCGGAAATCATCCGGTTTTCCGAAGCCATGGATGTCATGCGGAATGACGGGGCCCCGGGCGTATCGTTTTTGCCGATAGTCCATCCGGTTCGGCCTGATCGATTCGATCTTTCTGGCCATCCTTCGGAGCAGCCTGGTTTCCACGGGATTTTTCCGTGTTTGATGCGCCAGGGCGCTTTCGGTCTCGGCCGGAGTGCGGGGCATGAAGCACAGGTGCAGGCATCGGAGGTCGGCAGTATCCCATTTTTCGTCATTTTCGCTTGCCGAAAACCGATAGACCGAATCCCCGGAGTATCCGGAACGGAACACTTTTGAGCCGTGCAGCCGTTCGTGCTTCCTCCACCTCGACATCCAGTTCTCGATGGCGTTGAAATTGAAGAGCTTGGTTCCGGCTTTCGCCGGTGGGGAAGAATAGCCGAATGCACGGGATTGATGAAAATCAAGCTTCGCCACATGGCAGTAGATGCCCGAAATCGCCCAGTACTCGTCGAAAGCACCGGACTGCAACCTGCCTCTCAATCTCGACAGTCCCACCGGATCATGGATCTCATCGCCATCCAGACCGAGGACCCATGTTCGCGTACCGAACCAGCCTTTCAGGAATTTTTGCGTATCGTTGGCATCCGGAACAACCGTCAGTTCGACATTTTCGTGGCGATCCGCAATACCCTCGACGATCCGGCGTGTCCTGTCGGTCGATTGGTTGTCCATCACCAGTACATGATCACAGAACTCCAATACATTCATCAGGGACCATGCAACGAAGTGTTCTTCATTCCTTACGAGCATGACGC
>VYFG01000120.1 GCA_009842505.1 Gammaproteobacteria bacterium | reverse complement strand
CGAGTTCGGACGGCCGCAGGGTGTAGTCCGCGGAAATGGATTCGGTCATGGGCGTGCTCCGGAAGGTTGGTCGAAATTTCCGGCACTCTCTTCAGCACCGGAATTCGCCCTGATCGGAACTCAACATTTCCTCCTTGTGCTGTTGGGCAGTTGAATGGTCAGACATGGACCATGCGCCGCCGGGGCAGGCGGCAGGGTTCAGTGGGGATGGTCGTCGTTGTGGAGCAGCTGCCCGTCCCAATCCCGAGACCACTGAAAGGAGCCGGTCCGCGTATCCCAGTCCATGCCCGCCCCATCCCCGGGCGTTTCATCCCGGCGCATGAAAAAAGACCGGTCGCCGTGGAGAATGAGCCGGCGCAGGGCGAGGCAGAAACCGGCGAGAACGATCCAGGCGATGGCCAGGATCAGCAGGGGCGCGGCCGGTGGAAAAAGGACAGCAAGGAGGGCAAGACAGATCGGGGGGACGGTGACGAGGATCCGTTCCCATGAAGCGGGCCGTATCTGGGCGGCGGTTTTCCCCGGGTATTCGGACATGGCGGCCTCCATAATATAAAGGTACGGCAGGATGCGGGACGCACCGGGCGGAACCCTTCCTCCCCGGCCGCGCCCTTCGCCCGGTCCCCTCCCGACTCCACACCTGCCGGCGGGAAAGCCGCAGGCGAACTCCCAAAATCCCCTCCCCGCATGGCAGAATCCGGTTTTTTCAAGTTCTTCCGCAACCTCACTTCCCTGTTTCAATGATCAGACCATCCTGTTGCATGTCGTCGGGCCCCGGCGCGCCATGCTGAACACGAGCCTGGCCGAACTGCTCTTCACCGACATGGACGCGGTCCTGATGCGGGTCCTTGGCCTCGAGGACGCCCAGGTCTTCTTCGAGATCGGCGACCGGGTTTGGTTTTTCGTATCCGGCGGCGGGCAGATGACCGGCACCGTGGAGAAGCTGAACCCGAAACGGGCCCGGGTGCGGTGCGGAGAGAACAATGGGGGCCACTGGCTGGTGCCCTATGCCGGGCTGAAACATCGGTGTGATTCCACTGTGGAGGAACGCCGCCCCCGCGCCGCCCGGCTGCGGGAAGTGGCCCTGGAGGCCCGGGGCCTGATGGACCGCCACGGCCTGGAGGAATGGACGCTCGGGTTCATCGCGGCCCGGGGGAAGCTCGGCGAATGCCGGCCCCTGGACCGGCGCATCGGACTCAGCCGGCATCACGCCGTGACCGATTCCCGGGAACTGGTGACGGACACCATCCTCCACGAGATCGCCCACGCCCTGGCCGGTCCCGCCGCGGGCCACGGCCCCGCCTGGAAGGCCATCGCCAGACGCATCGGGGCGACGCCGATATCCGGCGTGCACGGCGGCGGCGGGACGGGCCAGGGCCGGGATCAGGCCGGGAATGCCGTGGAGATCAGGAACGCCGTCAAGGAGAAATTCCGCCGGGGGGATGTCGTTTCATTCACCGCCCGCGGCAAGCGCTGGACCGGCGCGATCGTGCGCATGAACCCCAGGCGCGCGAAGATCGACTGCGGGGATGTCGTCTGGATGGTGCCCTATGAAAAGCTGAGTCCCGGTCCGGCCCCGGGCAACGGGGTACGGCAACGAACCGGCAGTCCGGTCCGGTGACCGCTTCCGGGGATATGGACTGGGCCGGGCTGCCCCTGCTCGACCGCCTGGTGGAGAGCGACGAGCCGCTCGCCAGCGAGGAGGTGGCCCGCATCGTCGGGGCGCGCAGCGTCCAGGGCATCGGTTCGACGCTCCGGCCCACGGGCGTCACCCTGGCGCTTTCGGGCATCCGGCTCGACGAGGCGGTGCGCCGCCGCACCGTGCGACGGCGACCCGTGTGGGCCGCGGGAGACCGCATCCGGCAGGCCCGGCATGTTCTCGACATGGAGCGGCGTCGGTTCACGGACCCGCGCGACGAGCACGATCTGTTGACGGCGGAGCCCGGGGCGGACTGGAGGGGACCGGTACTGGTGTTGCGCACCCTGAAGTCGAGCGGCAAGGTGCTCCGGATCGACGGCGGCATGGCCGAACTCGACGAACTGCTGGATTCCGGACGGTTCGACCTCGACCTGGGCAGGAAACCTGAACATACGGGCGAAGTGTTCGTCGAGCGCATCGAGTCCGGGGAAGACGGCACCCAGGCCGCCGTGCCGGACGGGTACGGAGAGCACGGCATCTGGGTGCGGGGAAGTCACGACCATGCGAACCCGCGGGTGGCCGGGGCCATCGGCACCGGGCGGTTCCCGATGATGTTCGCCCGTGTCTCCGAGGCAGTCTGGGTGGAGCGGCGCCTGCCGCTCATCGATGCGGTCCGGCAGGCCGAGGCCACACGGTTGGCCGAAGGGTTCCTGGAAGGTCGCGGGCTGACTGTCTGGCATCCGGCCGAGCCGGAGCGGTGCTTCCGGTACGTCAACTGGATCAGCGCCCGTTGGGACCGGAAAGAAAGGCACAGCGCCCCGCCGCTGCGGATGCGGCTGCGCTGCTGGTACGACGTGGTGATCGGGGTGCCCGGCGGCGCAAGGCCCGTGGTGCTCCACCAGGAGGGGCTGCGGGGCGACGAGGTGAGAACCGCGGCTCAGGCGATCGCCCGCTGGCGGGAAGCCCGGGGGTTCGGTCCGGACCACCTGGCGCAGATTCGCGAGGTCCGGATATCCGGGAAACAGCCGCGGCCGCTGTCGCCGGTTTAGCCGGATTGACCACTGGCTGCCGCCGTCTGCCGGCATGGCCATTTTCCGGGTACACGGCTCAGGTAACCTATGCCGGCACAGTTCTTCGCAGGTGCCGAAACCCCGGGTTTTTTCAAATCCGACGCCAGGCGCAGACAGGTGCCGCCAGAACCTGGAAAATTTTCGATTGCGGTTCGCTTACGAAGAACGCCATGGCCGAATCGGCATCACCCCGGTGCGCGGTCAGCAGGGCGAATGCCGGCGTGGTTCATGAAGGGGTCCGGCCCGATCGCATGTTCAACCGGCAGCATCCCGGGGCGCGCCATTTCGGGTGTGCCATTTCGGGTTCCCCGCGGCCAGCGATGCGTTTAGAATCCGCCCGTCGCCGTTTCCCCCGAACTGAAAAAGAACCCCGAGAAGATGGAAATCCTGTTCGTCGTCCCCTTCGCCCTGTTCTGGGGCATCCTTCAGGAAGGGAAGCTGCTGGCCCGGATCCATTTTCCCGACGACATGGAGCCCTCCCGTATCGTCCACGTCCCGAGGGACGACAGCTGGACGGTGGACTTTGAAAGGATCGACCTGCTGCTCACGCCCCACCGGCGGAAGGATGATGATCCGGAAGACGCCGCCCGGGGGGCGTTCCGCGGGTTCCGGACCGGGGGCTCACAACACCCCACATACGACTCAGTCAGTCTTGATCATTCCCATGGA
>VYFG01000060.1 GCA_009842505.1 Gammaproteobacteria bacterium | reverse complement strand
ATTGTGCATTGCACAATTCCCTTGTCCCTATTGGAATTTTGCAAGCGGCTCTTGTAGCAGTTGCCCGAACGGCCGAAGTCGTACAGTTTCATTGGCGGGCTCCGGAACAGGATTTCCCGGAAACCCGGGGAGGGCTGTCCGCGAGTCGGCGCCGCGCCTCGTCCAGCATCTTTGCCGCCTCCCGGGGAAGATGCGCGCAATCCGCCCCATAGCATCCGACAAATTCGTCGTACCGGCCCTGTTCAAAAAGGTTCCTCGAGGCCTCAATGCCCTGGTCGCGAATCCGTAGTATCTCCTCCCGTCGCTGTGCCTCCCGATCAAGGGTGCCCGGACTGAAATCCATCTTGATTTCCATGCCGGTCAACAGGGTGACCAGCAGCCTCGTCTCCGCCCAGTGACTGGAGAAGTCGTCCCTTGCAAACTGATGAACCTCGAGGGTGCCGTCGGCGTGTTGCGCCTCGATGAACGGAGCGCGGAGCAATGGCTTGCTGACGCGTATCGAGCGCAGCGGAGAACGGCGGTCCGTATCCAGCATCAGGGCACTGACGATCGGGTTGTCACCGTAGAATTCGAACACGTGAATCATGCCCCCGCAGCGCCCGCTATGATCTGCGGCTCCCGGTGCAATCGGGCTTCGACAGGGTCCGGAAAAACGGACCTTCTCCCCGCCCGGAACTTCCGAACGATCCGGCATCAGATTCCTGGAACCCGCCGGTGCTGTCAGGAACCCTTGCCTGGGGACATGAAATCATGGGTGTGCTCACTTGAATCTGTTCTTGTCAGCCTTGGCCCGTGGCGTTGCCGGCTATCAGGGCAGGAATTCCGGTAACGTCCCACTGAGGCGTTTGTCTGCTGTCGCAGAATGAAATTCAAGGCTGACCTGCTGCCCGTCGCACCGGGAGTGACCGCCATCATGCTGCCCTCCCCCGGCCAACCCGCCGGCAGGCTATTTCCGAAGGCTCTCCCCCAGGTTCCTGCCCAGAATGGCGAGAATACGCAGGCCCTCCTGTGTACCCGGATCATTCATTTGCTTGACCAGGTTACCAAGGCCCCCCTTCGCCGGCGGTGAAGATGACAATTCGATGCTGGTCTTGCTGAGCGCCTCCGAAAGACCCTGCAGCAAAGCCTTGTTCTCCGGCCGATCAAGATTCTGCAGCAGCCGGACGAGCTCCTGGTTCCGTGTCAGGCGATCAAGCAGTGTGACGCCCTCGGATAGCGCCGAAGCCATTCTGGCGACCATGTCATCGTTGAGCGCGTCCTTGGCCGCTGCGATGACGGTGCCGATCTCGGCCAGTCCCTCCAGGCTCTTTTCCAGGCTCTTGTTGTCCTCTTCTTCTGATCCGGATGTCATCGGTGTCTGCCTTACAGTAGTCCGCGAACGCTGCTCCAGTACATCTTGTTGTAGCTGACCTTGAACCAGTGCATGGATTTGTTCGGTTCTTTCAGATCGGGCGGAAAGTCATAGTTGAACATCGCATAGGTCGCCTTGTCGAAGCCGGCCTCAATGAAGCAGTACACCTTGCCGTTGTATTCAGTGACCGGTGCGCCGATCTTGATCACCGAGGCGATGTTCTCCGCGATGACCTCGGCCTGGAAATGGGCCGCCGATCCAGTCTTGCTGACCGGAAGGTCGGTGGTGTCGCCAACGACATAGACATTGTCATGGCCTGTCATCATCAGGGTGTGCCGGTCGGTCGGAATCCAGCCGTCCTGTCCCAGTTCGCTGTTGATAATGACCTCAGCCCCGTTGTGCTCCGGAATCGAAATCAGGAGATCGTACTGGTATTCGGTACCTTCGAGGCTCTTGACAATCTTGTTCTCGACGTCGACCTCCTCGACGTTGAACAGGGTCTCGTACTCCACGCCCATGCGCCGGAACTCGGGTTCCGCCCAGGCGGCCACGTTTTCGATACTGTGAATCCGGTTGATTGGATAGTGGTACTTGATCTCGACCTTGTCGCGAATGCCGCGGGACTTGAAATAGTCGTGCAGGGAAAAGGTGACCTCCACCGGCGCGATCGGACACTTGTGGGGCACCCCGACGACGATGGCAACCCTGCCGCCCTCGAATTCCCGCAGGGCCTTGAACATCTTGATCGCCCCTTCCTCGGTATAGAAGGTTTCGGAACCCTCGTTCAGGCCGGGTATGTTCTTCGGCATGATGCGCGAGCCGGTTGCGATCACGAGTATGTCGTAGTCATGGGTCCGACCGCTCGCTGTCGTCACCCGGTTGTTGTCGAGATCGAAATTTTCTGCCGGGTCGACATGAAAGTCGATGGAACTCTCGAGCAGGCTCGCCTGGTCGCGATACAGTTCATCGGGCATCATCTGCCCGAAGGCAACATACATCAGGCCCGGCTGATACATGTGGCGGTCGGAATCCGACAGCATGGTGATTCCCGCCTTGCCCGCGCTGATTTCCGACGCCAGGCGCCGGGCCACATTGTTGGCGATGATCGTACCTCCGGTACCACCGCCCACCACCAGAATTTTCATTTCATCCTCCCGTCTATCTCTGCGGCATCTTGATACGGGTGTTACTTCACCTTTTTCACCGTGACGTGCCAGACGTCATCGATCTGTTCCGAACTCACGAGTTCATGACCGATCTTGGCAACCCACTCGGGAACGTCGTTGGCGGTGCCGCTGTCGGTCGACAGCAGCTCGAGCGTGTCGCCGACATCCGCCTGTTTCATGCACCGGATCAGTTCCATCAGCGGTCCCGGGCAATAGGTATTCTTCGCATCAACAATTTTGTGTTCACTCATGTCATCCCTCCTGGCACAGATTCTCTGCCATCAGAAAGTTAATATCTGCGATCCCTCGGCATCGCTCAGGAACTTGGTCAACCCGGTCGACGGGCCGAACTCGCCCATCAGGTCGCCGTCCTTCAGTTCCAGCAGGTCCATCGCCATCGAACAGGGCAACAGGGCCGCATCCCCGAGCTCCGCCGCCTGCTGGAACAGTTCCCGAAAGGGGGGCACGCCTTCACGGCCAAGCACGCTGGTACCGAAATCACCCTCGGCCGGGGCGGCGTCCTCGTTTCCCTTGACGAAGTACTTCATCGCGTTCATGGAAAAGAAAACGGTGACGTCGTCGCCCGATGCGGCCCCGACCGAGGCGACCATGGCCGCCATCTGCAGCTTTTCATGCTCGCCCGACATGCAGATGATGCTGATCTTGTTGGTCACTTCGAATCCTTCGTTCAGGCCGGTGCGGAACTGTACGCGGTCTGAGGGGGGGCCATGCCGATCCCTACGCGCACCTGCCGATCCGGCAAGCACTTCCGGACTCGCCGGTTACGGTTGGGCGCCGTCGCCATTTGGCCGGAAATGCTGCCAAGATGTGTATGCCTGCGTGCCAAATACCCGTTCTCAGCGGTTCATCATACGGATG
>VYFG01000091.1 GCA_009842505.1 Gammaproteobacteria bacterium | reverse complement strand
CAATGCGCCGGACACCGGCAACATGGAGACCCTGATACTGTACGGAAGTGGGCCCTCACCTTACCGAACAGATGGAGGATTATATTCAGTGCCAGATCAGGTCGGGATCGTATGCCAATCTGAGCGAAGTCGTGCGTGCAGGCATGCGACTGCTCATGGAGAGGGACAATGCACTTCAGTTCTATGCTTTGAAAGCGGATCTCGAAGAGGCTTTGCGGGAAGCCGAGTCAGGGAGATTCGAGACGTTCGATCCTCAGGCCTACGAGCCGGATGCCTGAACGGGACCATCGTGATGATATGACGATCAGGCTGTCCGGGCCGGCGCGGCGGGACCTGGATGGAATCCGTAGCTACACGGTTGAGACATGGGGCCGTGAACAGTGGCTGAAGTACTACAGGGGCATGGTGGATGCTTTCGAAGAGATCGCGGCAGACCCTGATGGTGGACGCGATCGAAGTCTGTTCGCGGCGGGACTTCGATCGGTGAATTACGGGCGACACGTGATATTTTTTGCTCGTCTGGCCGGGACAGGCGATGAGCCGGTAATCATCCGAATCGTCCTTCAGCGCAGAAAATTTCCTGCTTTGGTCTACTACGAGGATATCGGCAGCTGGCGGCCGTGGCCGATGTCCTTGGGTTGCAGGAATGAAATGCCGGCCTGCTATGGCAGGCCCAACCCTACGACCCGGCCGGACTGTAAGGCCCCGTGCTCTTTCCATGGGTTCCGCCGATGCGGGATGTCGCCGAATTACATATAATCCTGAACGTCTCCGGGCATTGCCCTCCAATTCCTGATTCCAATTCTCTCCGGTTTCCGTTCCATGGCCCGCAATCCCCACATTACCGAACTGTGGCCCGTTTCCGTCCTCAACCGCAAGTTCGGCAAGTACCAGAAAATCAATCCCGAACTGATCCGGTACTTCGAGTCCTACCGGACGACTCACCCGGGAGCCGGCGGCCCCGTCTATGCGAGCCCGGACAACTTCTCGGCGGATACGGACAACGAGGCCGTCAAGGAGTTGCAGAAATTCATCATGGACAACGTCTTTGAAATCGCATCGTCGGTAAACGGACCGTACTGGGGCAAGAACCAGTCCATCAACATCCACCTGACCGGGATGTGGTTCCAGATCACCAACCAGTACGGCTTCCACGAAACCCACGTGCACGGAAACTGCTCGTGGTCGGGCGTGTACTATGTCCAGTCCGGGGACAGCAGCAAGGGGCCCGATGACCTCGGTGCGAACGGTCTGCTGAACGGTATCACGCGATTTTACGGTCCTCACATGGAATACCAGGCGGGCGGGCACGGGGACCTCGGCAATTTCTATCTCCAGCGCCCCGCCTGGGACTCCTTTCCCGAGGACGGCAAGCTGGTCGTATTTCCGTCCCATATCAAGCACATGGTGTTTCCCTACAGCGGCAAAACCGACCGGATCATCGTCTCCTTTCATGCCCAGGTCATCGGGGACAGCGACCTGCGCTACAGCTACGGGGCCTACTGATCCGGCCCTTCGGTGCAACTGGCGACATGGCAACGCCGCTTCTGAAGATTGAAGACCTCCGGGTGCGTTTCAGCATCCACGACAGCAGGCTGGAGGCGGTTCGGGGCGTTTCCTTCGAAGTCCATCCGGGACGCACGCTGGCCCTGGTCGGGGAATCGGGCTCCGGCAAATCCGTGATCGCCCGCTCGATCATGGGCATCCTGCCCGATATCGCCGAAGCCTGGCACGGGAAAATTCTCTGGCAGGGCGATGGGGATGCGCCCGTGAATCTTCTCGGCCTGGATCCGGACGGAAGGCAGATGCGGGGGTACCGCGGCGGCAGCATCTCGATGATCTTCCAGGAACCCATGGTGTCCCTGTCACCGCTCCATACCGTGGGCAACCAGGTGTCCGAAGCGCTGCACCTTCATCGGCGGATCTCCCGACGGGACGGCCGCAGCCATTGTATCGAGATGCTGGACATGGTCGGATTTCCCGACCCGGAGCGTGCCTACAGGGCCTATCCGTTCGAACTGTCCGGCGGCATGCGGCAACGCGCCATGATCGCCATGGCGCTGATCTGCCGCCCGGCGCTCCTGATCGCGGACGAGCCCACCACCGCTCTCGACGTCACCATCCAGGCCCAGATACTCAAGCTGATCTCTGACCTGCAATCGCGTCTCAACATGGCCGTGCTCATGATCACGCATGACCTGGGCGTGGTGGCCAACGTGGCCAACGACGTGGTGGTGCTCTATCACGGCGAAGTGATGGAGCGCGGCTCCGTGGACCGGATATTCAATGCCCCGGGGCACGAGTACACCCGGGCACTCCTGGGGGCGGTCCCGAACATGGACCGGGGCAAGAGCCAGCGACTGGTGCCGCTGCGGGAAATCCACTCCGATTCCACCCGCTTCCTGCTCAGGGACCGTGAGGGCTCCGATCCGCCCGGCGACCAGCCGGCTTCCGGGTACATACTGGAACTCGAACGGGTCACAAAGGCGTTCGGCGCCAGACAGTCCGCCTGGTCGATGGGGAGCCCCGCCCCGTTGGTCAGGGCCGTGAACGATGTCTCGCTTGGCATACGCCGCGGCGAATCCCTCGGACTTGTCGGGGAAAGCGGCAGCGGAAAATCCACGCTGGGAAAACTGATCGTCCGCGCACTCATGCCCGATAGCGGAGATATCCTGTTCCACGAACGCGGCCGGGAATTCCGGGTCACCCGGCTCAGCGACGACGAACTTTTCAGGTATCGCTGCCGGGTCCAGTACATGTTCCAGGACCCGGTGGGCTCCCTCAACCCCAGCATGACGGTACTCGACATCCTGCGTGAGCCCATGGCGATTCACCGCATAGGCGATCTGGACTACCAGATGGAAACCTGCAAGGAGCTCATGCGGGTGGTAGGGCTCGACCCCCGGCTGCTGCGCCGTTATCCGCACAGCTTCTCCGGCGGCCAGCGGCAGCGGATCGGGATCGCCAGGGCGCTGGCCCTCAGGCCCGAACTCCTGATCTGCGATGAGCCGGTTTCCGCGCTGGACGTCTCCATCCAGGCCCAGGTGCTCAACCTGCTCCGCGACCTGCAACAGGAGCTTGGCCTCACCTACCTGTTCATCTCGCACAACCTGGCGGTGGTGGATTATGTTTCCGACCGCGTCGCGGTGATGTACCGGGGCCAGCTCGTGGAAATCGCCCCTTCCGAGCACCTGTTCAGCGACGCGCGCCACCCCTACACGCGCGCCCTGCTGAATTCCGTCCCGATCGCGGATCCTGCGCATCCCCTGGACTTCGGCAGTATCGGCGAGGGCGTGGCCATGGCGGACTGGCCTGCGCCATTCGCGCAGGCCTCGGACGGACATGTCCTGGAGACGGTGGGGCCGGATCACTTCGTCCGCATGCAGGCATCGGGCCCGGCCACTCCCGGATGATGTCGGGGCTGATCCGGAATACCGTCCTCATCCTGTCGGTGCTGGCCACCGGCAGTGCCCTGGCACTGACCGACAGCGAATACTTCAGCGAGCGGGTAGATCTTGGCGAACTGCCCCCGCTGGAGGAACGGCTGCCCCGGGAGCCGGTGCTGGTGCAGACAGGAGAGGATTTCCGGCCGGGCCGGCACGGCGGCAAGCTGCGGCTGCTGTTCGGCCGGGCCAAGGATATCCGGATGCTGATGGTCTACGGGTATGCCAGGCTGGTCGGTTATGACCGCGACCTGCAACTTCGACCGGACATCCTGCGGGACCTGGAAGTCGAGGATGGCAGGATTTTCACCCTGCATCTGCGCGAGGGACATCGCTGGTCGGACGGCGCGCCTTTCGACGCGGAAGCGTTCCGATACTACTGGGAAGACATCGTCGGCAACCGGGAACTGTATCCCTTCGGACTGCCCGACGCACTGACGGTGGACGGGAAGGCCGCACAGTTCGAGGTGATCGGCCCCCGGACGGTCCGCTACACCTGGCATGCCCCCAACCCGTTCTTCCTGCCCGCCCTCGCCGGGCCGAGGCCGCTGTTCATCTATGCCCCGGCACATTACCTGAAACAGTTTCACGCCGACTACGCCGACGCCGGGGAACTGGCACGGAAAGTGGAGGAGGCCGGCACACGCAACTGGGCCGGGCTGCATCATCGCCGGAACCATCCCTACAAGAACGACAACCCCGATCTGCCGGTACTGCAGCCCTGGGTCAACACGACCCGGATGCCCTCGGAACGATTCGTGTTCGAGCGTAATCCGTTTTATCACCGCGTGGATGAAAACGGACTCCAGTTGCCGTACATCGACGAGGTGGTGGTGCAGGTCACAAGCGCCAGCCTGGTGTCCGCCAAGACCGCATCCGGGGAGTCCGACCTCCAGGGGCGTCATCTCAATCTCGACGACTACACGTTTCTCAAGGCGGGTGAGAAACGAGGCCGCTACCGGGTCCGGCTGTGGCAGAACGGCTACGGCTCCCAATTCGCGATCTATCCGAACCTCAACAGCAAGGACCCGGTATGGCGGGAACTCGTACGGCAAAGGGACTTCCGGCGTGCGCTGTCGCTCGGCATCAACCGTCACGAGATCAACCAGGTCATCTATTTCGGCCTTGCCCAGGCAACCGGCAACACGGTGCTCCCCGGATGCGCACTGTTCCGGAAAGACTACGCCAGTCGCTGGAATGAATACGATCCCGAACATGCCAACCGGCTACTGGATTCGCTGGGGCTTGCCGGCCGGGACAAGCGGGGCATCCGGCTGCTTCCCGACGGCCACCCCCTGGAAATCGTCCTGCACACCGCCGGGGAAGGCACCCAGGAAACCGACATCCTAGAACTCATCGGGGAAAGCTGGCTGGGCATCGGCATCAAGCTGCACACCAAGCCGTCACAGCGCGAAGTGTTCCGCGAACGGATCTTTTCCGGCGGGGCGATGATGGCGATGTTCAACGGCATCGACAACGGCCTGCCGACCGCCGACATGAGTCCCGGCGAGTTCGCCCCCACCAGCCAGACGCAGTACCAGTGGCCGAAGTGGGGCCAGTACTTCGAGACCAACCAAAGCACCGGGGAACCGCCGGATATCGCCGAGGCCGGTGAGCTGCTGGCGCTCTTTCACCGCTGGGGCCGCAGCGGAAACCGGCGTGAGCGGGAGGAAATCTGGCACAGGATGCTGGACATCTACAGTGACGAGGTGTTCAGCATCGGCCTGATCCGGGGTGTGCCGCAACCCGTCGTGGTCAGCAACGGCCTCATGAACGTACCCGAAATGGGCATCTACAGCTGGATGCCGACGGCATTCTTCGGCGTCTACAGGCCGGACACCTTCTGGTTCCAGTGATCCGCTATCTCGGCCACCGCCTTTTCATGATGATCCCCACGCTGCTGGTGATCAGCTTCATCGTGTTCATCATCATCCAGTTGCCCCCGGGCGACTACCTTGAGACCTATATCGCGGAACTGGAAAGCCAGGGCGAATCCGCGGACCCCGACAAGATTGCCTTCCTGCGCAAGGAGTACGGACTGGACCAGCCCTTCATGATCCAGTACTGGAACTGGATGAGCGGGTTCGCCCTGGGGGACTTCGGCTATTCCTTCGAATTCGACCTGCCGGTGCGGGAAGTGATCGGGGACCGGGTCTGGCTCACCGTGCTGGTGTCGTTCGTCACCATCCTGTTCACGTGGCTGATCGCCTTTCCCATCGGCATCTACTGCGCGACCCACCAGTACAGCTGGGGGGACTACGGCCTCTCCCTGGTCGGCTTCCTCGGCCTGGCTACGCCCAATTTTCTCCTTGCGCTGATCATGCTGTACCTCGCCAATGTCTGGTTCGGCACATCCATCGGCGGCCTGATGGACCCGGAATATCTCGATCAGCCATGGAGCCTGGACAAGGCGAAGTCCGTGCTGGAACACCTCTGGATCCCGGTCGTGGTGATCGGCACGTCGGGTACCGCGGGCATGATCCGGCGTCTTCGGGCCAACCTGCTCGATGAGCTGGAGAAGCAGTATGTCCTGACCGCCAAGGCAAAGGGGCTGGCACCGGGCAAGGTATTGCGGAAATACCCCCTGCGGATGTCGCTGAATTTCTTCATCGCGGACATCGGCAACATCCTTCCGAGCGTGATATCGGGTGCCGAGGTCACGGCCATCGTGCTGTCCCTGCCCACCACGGGGCCCATGCTGCTCAGATCCCTGCAGAGCCAGGACATGTATCTTGCCGGGACGTTCCTGATGTTTCTTGCCATTCTCACGGTGGTGGGCATGCTGGTGTCCGACCTCCTGCTTGCCTGGCTTGATCCCCGGATCCGGCTCCAGGGGGAGGCAGTGCGATGAGTGAGCATCCAAAGACGGATCACTTCGTCTCCCAAGCCCCCTTCGACCCCGGTTCCATCGAGCAGCTGACGCCCGGACAGGAAAAGTATTTCCTGGCCTCGCGCCGGCGGTTGATCTGGTGGAAACTGAAGCGGCACAAGCTCGCGGTCTGGTGCGGTTTCATACTCCTCATCATGTACGGCAGCACCCTGATCTGCGAATGGATCGCCCCCTACCATTACCAGACCCGGCACACGGACCATATCTACTCGCCGCCGCAGCGGGTCCATTTCTTTCACCAGGGCCGGTTCATCGGACCTTTTGTCTACGGCAACAATTACCGCCTCAACATGGAGAACCTGCGCCGGGAGTACACGCCCGACCCGGGCAAGGTGGAAAGGCTGCGGTTTTTCTGCAGCGGGGATGGTTACCGGTTCTGGAATCTCGTGCCCATGGATTTTCATCTTGTCTGTCCCGCCGAGGGCAGGACGATGTTCCTCCTTGGAACCGATCGGCTGGGCCGGGACCTTTTTTCCCGGATCACCTACGGCGCCAGGATCTCATTGCTGATCGGACTCGGCGGTATCGCGGTCAGTCTCTTCCTCGGTTTGCTCCTCGGGGGCCTTGCCGGATATTACGGCGGCTGGGTGGATTCACTGGTACAGCGCCTGACCGAAATCATCCGATCGTTCCCGGAACTGCCGCTGTGGATGGCCCTGTCGGCGATACTGCCGGTTACCTGGAGCCCGCTGCTGGTGTTCTTCGGTATCACCGTGATCCTGGCCCTGCTGGACTGGACCGGCCTCGCCCGTGCGGTGCGCTCCAAGCTCCTGGCGCTGCGGGAGGAAGACTACGCCACCGCCGCCCGGCTGATGGGCGCGAGACCAGGGCGCATCATCGGCCGGCACCTGCTGCCGGGGTTCGCGAGCCATATCATCGCTTCCGCTACCCTGTCCATCCCGGGCATGATTCTGGGCGAAACGGCACTGTCTTTCCTGGGTCTTGGCCTTCGTCCGCCCATCACCAGCTGGGGCGTGCTGCTGAACGAGGCGCAGAATATCAACGTGGTGGCAATGTATCCCTGGCTGATCCTGCCCGTGGTGCCAGTCGTGGTGATCATTCTGGCGTTCAATTTCTTCGGTGATGGCCTGCGCGATGCGGCGGACCCCTACAAGTAGACCTACCCGGGAATGCCGAAACTAGCCATCATCCTCAAGGGGTACCCGAGGCTGTCGGAGACCTTTATCGCCCAGGAAATCCTGAACCTGGAACGGGCGGGGTTCGACATTACGCTGTATTCCCTCCGGCTCCCGACGGACAACCGCACCCACCCGGTTCACGGGGAAATCGGCGCGGGCGTGGTGTACCTTCCGGAATACCTGTACCGGCAGCCGGGCAGGGTGCTTCGAGGCTGGTGGCGCTGCCGGCGACTGGCGGGTTATCCGGGTGCATGGAAACAGTTCCTGCGCGACCTGATGCGGGACCCCTCTCCCAACCGGGTCAGGCGATTCGGTCAGGCCTTCGTGCTCGCCGCGGAACTGCCGCGGGACATGCCGGCCCTTTATGCGCACTTCCTGCATACGCCCGCGTCAGTGGCACGCTATGCCGCCATCCTGCGGGGGCTGCCCTGGGCCTGTTCGGCGCACGCCAAGGATATTCACACCACCCCGGATTGGGAGATTACCGAGAAGCTGACCCACTGCCGTTGGCTCACCACCTGCACCTCGTACAACGCTGAACACCTCTCCCGACTCGCACCGCCCGGGAAAGTGATGCTGAATTATCACGGGCTCGACCTTGGACGATTCGGCAGTGCCGGGAGGGTGGAAGCCGGCCGCAATGGCGGCGACGGAAATGACCCCGTACGCCTGTTGAGCGTTGGCCGGGCGGTGGAGAAGAAGGGCTACGACGGGCTGCTGCGGGCGCTGGCGGCTCTCGGGCCGGATCTGTCCTGGCGGCTGGTGCACATCGGCGGCGGGCCGCTGCAGAAAGCACTCAGGGAGCAGGCGGAAAGTCTCTGCATTCAGCAGTTCATCGAATGGCACGGCCCGCAACCCCAGGAATACGTGCTTGCCAGGTACCGGGAGTCCGACCTGTTCGTACTCAACAGCCGCATCGACCGCCACGGTGACCGGGACGGACTGCCCAATGTCATTGTCGAAGCCCAGAGCCAGGGCCTGGCAGTCATTGCCACGAACCTGTCCGGCATCCCGGAACTGGTGGAGAGCGGTGTCAACGGATTACTCGTCCCTCCCGAAGACGAAAGCGCCCTGACCGGCGCATTGGACAATTTGATCAGGAATCCGGAAGAACGCACAAGGATGGGTGCGTCGGGACGGGAAAAGGTGCAGGGCGGGTTTACCATGGAGGCGGCCTTTCAGCCGTTGTGCCGGCAACTGCAGGAACTTGCGGCCGGCTCGCCGCCGGCGTGAAGGGCGGTGGTCAGAAATAGCAGTGCTGTTTTGCGGGGAAGCGCCCGGACTTGACGTCCCTGACGTATTTTTCGATGGCGCCCTGGATGCCGTCACGGTTACCCTTCAGGTAGTTTTTGACGAACTTGGCCGCCTTCCCGGGATAGAGCCCGAGCAGGTCGTGCCAGACGAGAATCTGTCCGTCGGTTTTCGGTCCGGCACCGATACCGATGACGGGAATGTCCATCGCCTCGGTCAGCGCCTGGCCCAGTTTCACCGGTACGCACTCGATCAGCAGGATGCTGGCGCCCGCCTCCTGGAGGATTCGTGCCTCGTCGATGATGGCCTGGGATTGCTTGGGGTCGCGTCCCTGCACGAGGTAACCGCCCAGGTGGTTGACCGACTGGGGGGTCAGTCCCATGTGGGCACAGACCGGGATTCCCCTCTCCGCGAGCAGGCGTGTGGTTTCCGCAAGCCAGGCGCCTCCTTCCAGCTTGACGATCTGCGCCCCCTCGCGCATCAGAACCGCGGCATTCTCCAGGCTGGCGGACTCGGAGTAATAGCTCATGAACGGCAGGTCCGCCATGATCATCGCGCGCCGGTTTCCACGGCGGACACAGCGCACATGGTAGGCGGTGTCCTCGATAGTCACCGGCAGGCTGCTGTCGTGTCCCTGGATCACCATGCCGAGGGAATCCCCCACCAGGATGACATCGATGCCTGCCTCGTTGGCCGCCCATGCGCTGCAATAGTCGTACGCGGTCAGGCAGGCGAATTTTTCACCTTGCTGCTTCAGTTTGCCCAGAGTCCGAAGAGTTACTCTGGCTGCTGCTGTTTGTGTTGACATGTCACCAAGTGCGGCTTGATAGGTGGGAATTATAAAGAAAAAATGACGACCATCAGGCCGCCAAACCTTTGCGTTATATTTTTTGCGGTTCATCAGGGTGACCAAAGCCTGATTCCACACCCAACGGCACGCGCCGACCGCCTGCGCCAGCAACTCATGCTGTTTTCAGTTCCTACAATGCAAGCGGAATGTTACGCCTCGGTGTGTGGTTTCGTTCTACATGTCAACTTTTCTTGATAAGTCCTATTTTTTTAATGAAAATTCGTATTTCCTTGTAACTTCGCTCCGTCCCGACCCGCCACTGCCAGACACCTCGCGGCTCCGAATCGATGCAGGATCACGTTCCAAACATGAAGGACCATAACAAGCCGAAACTGGCCTTCTATGCACCGATGAAGTCACCGGACTCCCCCCGGCCGTCCGGTGACCGAACAATCGGCGCACTGCTTGTGAAAGCCCTGACGGCCGCGGGTTTCGAAGTCGAAATCGCTAGTGACTTCCGCAGCTGGGAAGGCCGGGGAGATTCCCGGGCTCAGGAGAAGATCCGTATCCGGGGCGAGAAGACAGCATCGGATCTTGTGAATGGATACAGGGCCGACTGCCCACGGAACCGCCCGGCTGCCTGGTTCAGCTATCATCTTTATCACAAGTCCCCGGACTGGATCGGCCCCGCAGTGAGCAGGGAATTGGATATTCCATACTTCTGTGCCGAGGCATCGGTATCCACCAGGCAGATGGATGGACCATGGGGCGCGGGTTTCACCGCGTCGATCGAGGCCATACGATTGGCTCGGAAGATCTTCAATCTTAATCCCCGCGACCTCCCCGCCCTGTCAGCCGTCGATGGCGTACGTGACCGGATCGTTCCATTGCTGCCGTTTCTGGATGCGGAAACGCCTGATCCCGCCAGTCGCAACGTCCGCCGCCAGCGACTGGCTTCCCGGCTGCGCATCGATTCGGACCGATATTGGCTGCTCTGCGTCGCGATGATGCGAGACGACGCGAAACTCGCATCCTATGCACAGCTGGCCCGTGTCTCAGAACGAATGCAACGGAAGGACTGGATGCTTCTGATCGTCGGCGACGGTGCAGCGGAACTCCAGGTTCGGGACTATTTCCGGCTGGACAAGGACCTTCAGATCCACTTCCTGGGCCGTCGTGACAGCGAATTCGTGCTTCAGCTGATGTCGGTCTCGGACCTTCTTGTCTGGCCGGCCATCAACGAGGCGATCGGGATGACCGCACTGGAGGCGCTTGCCATGGGATTGCCAGCGGTGTGCGGCCGGTCAGGGGGCATCGGGCAGATCATTCACCATGGACATACCGGTCTTCTGGTGGACGACCCCGAAACTCCTGACAGCGTGGATCTGTTCGCAGAGTCCATCGAGTCTTTGCTCGGGTGCCCGGGCAGGCTGGCGAAAATGTCCTCCGAATCCAACAGGCGGTTTGAACAGTTCCATCGGATTTCGACTGCCGCAAGGACCCTCCGTGACCACATGCTGCCGTTTATCTGAATATTTGGTATGGACCCACCCTCGGGGGCTCCAAGTGGATGACATCATTGTGGAGACCGATACATTCACCTGTCAGTGAAGGCAGGCACGCTCGGCTCGGAAAATGTATTGGTGTCTATTCGGTGTCAAGGGTTTGTGGATTTTGATCCAGCAAATCAAGATACGGCCATCGCTCTCAGTTGATACCCAACACCTGACGATAGGCTCAAGGAAATGGTGGTCAGAGGGTTCCAGAAAGCACCTTGTTGAATAAGGGGTCCACCGCTGTATCAATACCTTAAATAATAAGCATCACATATTAAATATTGACATTCCATAAGCATAACATTATGGTCATAGACCCATCCGGGAATCGCAACCCTCCACTGGATGCAGATTTTCCTTCTGCTGATTTGCACGTGAAATCCAACAGTTGCTGCGGTCCAGTACCGGGGAAAGCTGAAACCGAGGGATACGGATTTATCGACCCACTTGCCAAAGGAAGCATTATGGAACATCAACTACCCTACGCCAGATTGAATCGCACCACAGTCCGCGCCGCTGCACTAGACTACATACAACGCAAATGGCCGGTGCTGCCGATCCGTCGGGGAGCGAAAATCCCAGCCTGCCGAAACGGCTTGAAAGACGCGTCCACCGATCCTGAACAGATCAAGGCCTGGTGGCCGCATAATGACCCCGATCGCCACGATATCGCTGTAGCGTTCCCTGGTATGGTATTGGATCTCGTCATCCCGAAGGGTGGCGGTGAAAACCAATTCACCCGTGCTGGAAAACGCCGGGAGGTGCTGCGCAAGGCAAGCTACATCACGAGGTTTCAGAAGGGGCCTGCCTGGGTTGTCGTGACCCCATCGGGCGGGTTGCATTTATATTTTTCACCTGATTGCCCCCTCGATCTGGTTCGGTATTTGAAAGAGATTCACCCGGATCTCAATGGCCATGTCCTGGGCGTCGGCCAAAGCTACTGTCTGGTTCCGCCATCAATCGGCTACAGGTGGATACCCGGCTCCAGTTCTCCATTGCCTGCAAGCGATGCAGAAGCGTTTGCAACAAAACCGCGTGTGAAATCGCGATCCTGAGGAAATTCTCCTACGCCCTGTAGAACTCCCTTCTTCCACCTCTTCCCGTTGAGTCTCCCGGCCATCCGGAAAGTCTCCAAGGATCTGCAGGTCCGGCACACTCGGCGCCAGCAACTGCGGCAGGAAAAGCCTGTTCGCCCTTGCGGACAATGCTTTGCCCGATAGCTTTATCGACTCACTCGGCCGATCGAGCGGCGATCTCCACTACTTCCGCTGAGCATTGGGGGACCGGGACCGCCTCTCCGTGCTCTCGCAGACTTTCGATGTGTAGGATCATCGCTGCCTTGATCACTCCAATGGCTTCGTCACGGGTCGCCCCGGTTGCCATGCACCCGGGCAGGGCAGATCAGGTACATAGACTGCGTAGTTATCCGGTACTTTCTCGATAATGATTGTGTATTTCATCATTATCGCCAACGCAACTGGAAGACCCGCGTTGCCGACAGCCAAGTGACCGCCGGGTGCTCGTCCAGAATCCCGAGCAGCCGGCGAATGAAGTCGAAGCAGTCCTCGCCGTGTACGAGATGATGCGACAGTATTCCTGTGGGCTCCGCCCGGTCCACCTGGCCCTCGCGCCTTGCGCGCAAATGGCCGATCAGCTGCGCCAGTGCCACCGCCTCACCAACGAACTTCCTGCCAGCTTTCCAGTCCACCAGGTCGACATGGGTATTGACGATCCACACATCACCCTCGGCCTGCGGGAACGCCCTGGACCCGTAACAGGAAAGACCGCGGTAACCGAGACTACCCAGCAAGGGCAGCATTCTTTCATCGATACGGTTCCATGGCGGAACCAGCACCGGCAGTGCCTTGTGTCCAAAAAGACCCGCAAGCTTCCTCCAGGCTGACGCCAGGTTTTCTTGCCAGTCTTTCCCGGGAAGAATGATCAGTTCCTGCTTCTTCTGGCCTTCTGCCGAGTGATTCCGGTGAAGAATCCCATGCTGCAGCACCTCCAGGTTTTCATATTCGGCCAGGGCATCCGCCAGTGTCTTTTCCGTATTCCCGGGAATGACCGCCAGGGAAGCGGGGACATCCCACCGGGCGAGGATGTCCAGCAGCTGATCCAGGAGAGGATGCACCTGGGCGGCATCATCATCACGCCACCACAGGGTGGCCTCCTGGCCATCGAAGTTCCACCGGTCGAGTTCTTCCAGCAGGGAGTCGAAAGGATTCATGGCCGCATTCGCTGATGGAGTCGTTGCAATATTCCGACGGTATTTTCCGCGCCGTTCAGTTGCACCCTTGGAAAATCGCGTACCAGTGCATCCCTTGAGGCACGTGTAACCTCGGCGAGCAGGGTTCCGGCCGACAGGTCAGTTTCTCGTAACACCCGGACGCGCCCTTTATCCGCGAATATCCGTGCCCGGGTTGCCTGTTCGGTTTCACCGTCGGATTCATATGGAACCACCACCGAGGGACAATTCGCACGGAGGAGATCAACCGCGGTATTGTAGCCAAACTGGGAAACGGAAGCGTGGCAGTGGGTCAGCATCGCGCTGAAGTCCGCGCGGTTGGGCTCCACTATCAGTCGGTCGCAACGCAGCGACTGCCAGTCCCGGAGCCGTGCTTCCGAAACCCTTGGTCCCACCAGGATGCGCCAGCGACGCTCCGTCTGTTCAAGCGCGGCTTCCGCCGCGGTGGCAAGGAGGTGATCACCCACGGCACCCCCGCCGGCTGATACGATCACTTCATCCCGGCCCTCGGAGGTTTGCTGCGGGCCGGCCTCCTGATCCATGTAACCCGTGTACCGGATCGGGCAGGCGATATCCCTGTGTTCCGGGAAACTCGGAGACAGATCTAGCAGCGCCGGGTCACCGTGGACCAGAACCAAGGACAGGTACTGCCGGACCCGGTCAAGGGCTTCCATCCGTCGAACCCTGGTTCGCTGCTGGAGCACATCACGGATCGAGGTCACCAGAAGCGGCGGCCTGGACCACCCGGTCACGCAATCCAGCATGGGCAGGATTTCGAACTCGAGCTGCCTGCGGCCGAAGGGCCAGGTTTCCAGGATCAGCAGGTCCGGCCTGAGCGCTTCCAGGCAGGCCACCAGACGATCCCTTCGGGCAGCCTTCCAATCATCATCGACCGGTCGTTCATCATGATCCAGCAGTGTAAGAAAGTCGCCCGGCCGGGTCTTCAGCACGGGCAGGCGAATCACTTCATATTCGGCATCGCCCGGGAAGGAGCCTCCTGAAATCAGGGTAACCCTGGATCCTGCGGCATGCAGGGCGGACGCCAGGAGTCGCATCCTGACGAGATGACCGCTGCCCAGGAGGTGTTGCACATAGATAGCGGCGTGCATGCCATGAAACCGCGGCCTGCGGCTGGTTCAGGCGGCCCTGGCGCGCCGGTCCAGGAGTTGAACCACGCGGCGGCAGATATTATCCATGCCATCCAGCATCCCGGGGCGCAGTTTGGTGGAGGGGGGAGGCTGGCTGCCCAGATTCTCAAGCAGGGGCACAAGGCACTCGACACGGAAATTCTCCGGCTTGAGCATCCTGACAAGGCCGAGTTCCTCGGCCCGTCTTGCCCGGATCAACTGCTCCATGCGTGGTTCGTAACGTGGAATGATGATCGAAGGTTTATCGAAGCTCAGGATTTCGCAGAACGTGTTGTAGCCCCCCATACTGACCAGTCCTGCGGCGTCCTGGATCAGGGACTCCATTCTCGTGCTGTAGCCGATGACGTGGAAGTGCTCATACTGCCGTGCCCTCTCGGAAAATTCCTTGCGCTTCTGCTCCTCCATGAATGGCCCGAGGACAAACAGGATGTCCACTGGCAGGGACTTGCAGGCCAGGCAGGCCTCGAATACCAGGTCCACCATCTCCTCCCCATCCTTGCCGCCCCCGGGGGTTATAAGGAAATAGGGTCTGTCCAGTCCGGGCGGGCTTTGTGATTCGGCAGGCCCGCGAGGCAGGTATCCCGTGTAAATCACTTTTTTTGCCACCACGGGATCAAGGTCCAGCCCGGTAAACGGATCATAAAACCACTCCGGGCCGTACACCCAGATTTCGTCATACAGGTCTCCGAGCGCCGGCAGCGCCGATTTTCGCCCCCACTCCGCTGCCAGGGTATTCGGGCTGTCGATCACCTCGCGCTCGCCGAGAATGGTCGGTACGCCGTTGGAATGCAGCATGCGCAGGGTCTCCCTGACCTCGCCTTCCAGTCCCAAAGGCTCCTTGTCAACGATGAAGACGTCCGGGTCGAAGGCCATTGCCGTGTGCCGGATGATGGATTCCCGAATGGCGAGCGTCTGATCAAGCTCGATGTGCAGGCCCAGCGAGGTATAGCTGCCATCCTTCAGCTTGATGATTCCGGGGATTCGGACAAAATCCACCCGGGCGCGGAACTCGAAGTTGCCGATGACCGGCGATCCCGAAAGGATCAGGACCGAGATGCCCTTGTAACGGCCCACCAGTTCATTGGCGATCGCCCGGCAGCGGCTGAGATGGCCGAGCCCGAAGCTGTCGTGGCTGTATATCAGTACACGGCGGTCATCGAGACGGGTGCGCATCGGGAGTCTCGGGGTTGCTGGTAACCAAAATGGCCGAATGGTTCATGGACACGACAATCTACACATGGGACACCGGATTCCGTGAAACCGTTCCCGAGACCACCTTCATCAGAATTGGTCATCCTGAACACTGGCAAAATCCTCAAGGCTGTCAGGCAGGATCTCGGCCCCCATCGAACAACAGCACCATGGTCTGCAGCAACTGGGCCACATTTTCCTCGCTCTCTCCTGAAACCCATTCCAATTGGGTGTTTCTCTGCGGGGAAGAAAACTCAATTTCCTTGCGTTCCGAATAGCGGTGATTGACAAAGACCCGGGTGACATTTTCCGATTCGCGCTCGATGCGGACACGGTACTTGTCCAGCAATGCGCCCACGCCCGTAATCCGGCTGAAAAGCCTGGCAATGGACATGCCTTCCCCCACGGCAGGGGCGTTCCTGTCAATCCAGTCAGTCTCCATGAGTCCCGCGGCCGGTTGGCTCACAACAAGGTCGACCTCCAGTACTGCCCAGAAATCCACCAACTTGTCCCAGACTTCCTGGGGGTCGGTTTCCACCCGCAGCCAGCGCTTCCCGTTCTGGTTGACAATTTCGGCTCCAGAGACCTCGGGCAACACCTGTTGCTGTTTCAGCAAGCTCGCCTGCTCATGGTTCTCTCTGGCCCTGTCACTGGCGGACGAAACCAGGTCCGGGGGCAGAAGGATGGCCTTGGGGGCTTTCTTCTTGAAAAAGTTAGAGAACAATCCCCCCTCCTCGGGAGAGTCAGTATTCGCATGTATCGACCTAGGCAGTTCTCGTGAAGTAGTTCTCTCACTGCCGGACTGGCAGGCTGTCAGGGCCAGCATCAATACGAAGGGAATGATGTACTTGTTCATGAATGGGGTAATGCAGAAATAAAGGTACTATGGTTCCGGATACTCTGTGGCGGAGATTCGAGACGATTACCGCCAAAAGTGAACATGTATCTCCTGGAAAATGAATGATTCCTGAAAACAGGCTGACATATGCTTACTGTCCGGGTATCTTGGCAAGTGTCTCCGCTCCTGACCTGTTGAGGGCCAAGGTTCCGCCCTGCCAGTGTGGACAAATCTATCATTATTCACCCCTGCTGTGTGATGAATTCAGCCGATTTGCGATACTGGACTGGAATTTTATACGCACCGAAAGTTTCCTCAGATTACCGAAATTTTTTACAGGTGAAATCAGGAAATTTTGTATATTCTTGTTTTATATTGTTTTTTCATCTTCATGATTTTAGGAGGCCATCGCCAGGCGAATTCAAGAAAAACATTAAAAAAAGTTAACCTTTCTGCAAAATTTATGGCATAATCCCTTTCGCATTCGTTGAGCCATTTGGTATCGATCTTGGCATTTATCGCGATTTACCGGATCTGGCGAACCATAAGGCACGGCCGTAATGCAATAATGCTGTTTGCAAAAAATATTTTTTGACCATGCTTTTTTCTACAATTGAGGTATCTCACATGAATAAGAAGCTAATCGCTGTAGCTGTAGCTGGTATTGTCGCCGCTCCTGCAGCCTACGCCGATATCTCCGCCTACGGGCGAATCAACAATCGCATTGTGATTGCGGATAATGACGATATCGACATGCAAACCTCCGGTTCCCGTTTCGGCTTCAAGGGCTCCGGCGACATGGGGAACGGGATGAGCGCTTTCGCCCGGTATGAGTTCTCCACCAATACCACTAACGCTTCAGCCAATACCACTAACGCTTCAGGAGGAGGAAGCGGCATCGGCAGACGTCTGGCCTTCGTTGGCATGTCTGGCCCGTTCGGTTCTATATCCCTAGGACAGCAGTGGACCGCCTATTTCCAAAACCTCGGCACCCATGCGAGCCTGAACATCGTCAGAGGCCCCGGCCAGATTGGTCCTGGGCGCGCCGGCAACACCATCCAGTACGCTAACAGCTTCGGACCGGTATCGCTGAAACTCGACGCCCGTGTGGATGACTCCAACGATAACGATAGCAGAGGGTGGTCCACGTATAATGGCAACGGCTTCGGTGGCGGTGTGACCATTACCCCGATGGACAATATCACTCTTGCTGTCGCCTTCGATTCTGCCGACGGTTCAGGCAGTAACGAAGACAGGGACAACATTGGAGCCGCAGCTATTTTTGGTTTCGGTGGCCTCACCTTTACGTTGGCTCATGAGCAACAGGATGTAGGAGACGACGAGGAGTCCAATAACACTCTGCTCTGGCTGGGTGGAGGGGTAACCGACCAGCTTAGCATGAGAGTTGGATATGGCACTTCTGAAACGGAAAATGCCAGTGGAACCTCTGAAACGGACAACTTGGCGCTGATCGGCGTCCTCAATATGGGCGGTGGCCTCAAGCTGTGGGGTGAGTTCACCAATGTGGACACGGGCGCTACGGATACAGACCAAATCGCTCTTGGAGTGCGATTGGACTTCTAAGCCTAGTCTGGCACCAGAAAACCGGGGCCCTGCCCCGGTTTTTTTTGTCCATCTCTACACCACCCGATAATGCGGGAAAGAGACTTGGCCACGCCCCGACGTCAGATCAATGTGAATACTGGAAATCCGAATCCAATATTCCTTCCGTACGCAAAATCCCAATGGCCGGTGAAAGGTACCTTGCGTAATTTCGCCATCGCTCCCTCGAACTGGTGTAGATTCCCTGCCTAACCTGCCAGACACTGGCTGTTCTGACTGCTGTATCTGAACGTCCCGAATCAAGACAAGCTTGATCCCAATCGAGCCCTGCACCTCTGATCAATTCACGTATCTGATTTTCCTTGTCCGCGATTAAAGCTTCGTACTGCACCCTGTGGATTACTTCCGGAAATACCCGGTGCCAATGCTGCATCAGGCGGTGGAAACAAACGTAGAATCGCGCAAGTATCTGGAGATCGTACACGTAGTTGATATCTGAACCGAACCACTGGAAATAGTTCGAAAGAATGATGTCTAACGGATGACGATGGCAATGGATGATCGAGGCATTCGGGAACAGCGCCCTGATCAGCCATATATGGACAAAATTGAACGGCATCTTGTCGGTGAAATGGGCTGTATTCAGATTGTGCAGCCGAGTCACCCAGTCCAGATATTCCCGCGTTTCGTTATCGAAATCAGCCTTGTCAAGGCGGAGAAAGTCATCAGGATACACCCGCATCTCACCATATTCCTTCTCCAATCGGGAAATGGCCCGCTCGATGCATGGAAGCTCACCTCTCCCCGTAACGTCCGGATGGCGTGAAATAATCTGCTCAACCAAGGTGGTTCCACTGCGTGACACACCCAGCACGAATATGGGCCTTGCACTCCCGCTGATCACATCGGCCGTCACAGATGGCGGCTTGTTAAAAGTCTCGGCGATGCGCTCGATATGCCCAAAATACTGGTCAAAATCAAAGCCGCTGCGGGCGATTTCTTCCGACTTGAACCGGTTGCCGATCTCATAGATCTCGAATGCCCGGTCATAAAGGCCACAGTCGTCGTAGATCTTACCCAGGGCGAATGCAAGCCTGCAGCGTGCATCATCACTCAATTCATCCCGCTCCCACAGTGCCTGTAGTGACTGTACATCCGGATCATCCAGGGAAGTAAATTTACGCATGCTCGTGAGGTTGCGATACGCCTCAACATCAGTCGCATTCAATGAAATTGCTACCCGATAGTTCTCTTCGGCCTGCTTCTTTTCTCCAAGTGCGGCATAGGTCAGGCCGATATGGTTTCGGTACTCCGGGTTTTCCGGATCGAGATCAATGGCCTTCTGATGACAGGCCCTGGATTCGTCAATACTGTTCAACTCGAAATAGATACGCCCAAGAGTATCCCAAACCCTGGCCTCCTCGGGATTTCTTTCGAGAATCTTCTTTGCGACGTCGATGACCGCGTAAAGGTCCTTGTTCCATTCGAAGTACAACATCTCAAGGACCCACACGCTCTCTTTTTCCGGAAAACGGCTCTTTAGATCCAGGATCAAAGATTCAGCGTGATCAAAACGGCGCAGATCCAACAGGATTTGTGCGTGAAGTTCCTGCAATTCACGCGTGATGCCTGGTAGGTTCAGCAATGGCTCAAGGGCCTCCAGTGCACCATCTGGATTGCCGACAGCCTGCAACTCACGTACCAGGCTGGTGAGATTCAGTCTTGCATCCGGATTTCCCGGCTCGCTAACTAGAGATCTCCGAAAACAGTCGAGAGCAACCGCTGAATCCCCGGATTCCGCGAACAGGGATCCAAGAAGATTCAGTGCGCGGGGATGTGCAGGTGCCAGATTCAGAGCCTTTTCCACTGCCTTTCTGGCGGCATCGGCGTTTTCCATGTGCTTGTACGACAGGCCGATGTTGACCAGCGCATCTACCTGGTCAGGAGTTATCCTGAGCGACTTTTCGTACTCGCGAATCGCCTTTGAATGAAGCCCGAGATGTTGACCCGCCAGACCGAGGTTGTACCAAACCGCAGCACTGTTTGGCGCCATCCGTGACACCTTTTCCAGCCCGCGACGGGCTCCTGCTGCATCCCCTCTTTGTAACTTTGTCGCAGCGTCGGCGAACAGTTTTTGGGCTTTTTGTGCAGAGGAATTGGCGCTCATGGAAGTCGGTGGTGAATCGGTCTGGCAAAGGGTGAGAATGCATCCGGATTGTAACAGGCCACGTTTCCGATGCCTTCGTGATTACTCCTGCATAAGCCACAAAATGCGGTAATTACTTTGTTTGAATCCAAGAACGATCTTGATTACACTCCGCATTCTCTGATTCTGGACACGCTTTGTGGCGAAAGAAGAAAGCATCGAAATGGAGGGCACGGTTGTCGAATCCCTCCCCAATACCCAGTTCCGGGTAAAGCTTGAGAACGGGCATGAAATAATCGCCCACATCTCCGGGAAAATGCGCAAGCATTACATCCGGATCCTTCGGGGCGACACCGTGACAGTGCAGTTGACACCCTACGACCTGACCAAAGGCCGGATCACCTTCCGGGAGCGCTGAGCACATACCCGCAATCCCGAGAGCCGTCACCTGTCCAGGCCAAGCGCTGTATTTCATAACCCCACAGTCGTTATTTTTCTGGCCAAATCCGGCTCCACTTGTGCCTTCTCGACGCAATGCGATTTCAGACACTGATTCTTTCAGTTTCATTGAGGGAGAAACAGTGCCAACTCGCGATAAAGGGACTCCTCCAAAGGGAAACTTGAACGGGCTGTGCTTGCCATTCGATTTACGATCCAAAGCATGCTTGAACTTCTAATTAAGCATGTGATCCACAAATCCCTTGTCGACCAAGTATTTCCACGATCGAATAACTTCATCAGGCAATGTATGAGGCACCTGATAACCCAGTTCCGGGTAGGTCAGGATCCTGTCCACGTCCCCCACCATTTCATTGATCAGCCCGATCAGACCCACGACGTTCGATACTCCGTTCGGGAATTCAATCCCGGGACATGAAACGGAATACCGAATTTCCGAATCCACCATCGGGACGGTTAGGTGAACACGATAGAGAGAATTGGGTTTGGTGACGAACAGCACCTCTCCCACGGGCCTGATCAGGTCGAGGGAATAGCGGATGTTTTCCGAGAAATTTGTTGCCCTTTGTTCCAGCAGCACGCTGTAGCCATTGAGACGAGCCCTTGCATGTTCATGGAAGATGGTTGATTCGGGCTCGTCCCAGAGCTTGCCGGTCCAGTGACCCCTATCTCCGGAAATGACAACAGTATCCGTCTTGCCCCGTTCCAATAAATCGACCGCATGATCCATCACCCTGAGGTCATAGGAGCAGCATACTACGACAGCCGAACAATGGATTTCCTGTCGGATGGATGCAAAGTATTCCCACAGAACCCCTGCGTGTCCAATTACAGTCGAATTCATCTTGTCTCCCGTGCCAGTGTGAAGTGCAACACCGGTTGTGACATTTGAATGCTTTGCGGATGAGCGGATTGCGGACCAGAAGATGGCAAACTATCTCTATACCCAATACGGAGAATTATATTGCTTACTGGCTACCACCACCTGACCCATCGCGAAAGATGCCAGACTCACGCCCTGTTGTATAGTGGCAATTCACAACGGTGTAGCGAGGATATGAACTATCGCCTCCGCCCTTTGCGGCATTATCGATGGCGGCCTTGGGAAACGCCTGCATATCCCGTAACACGGCCAGCTTCCCGGCAGACGCCTATCAAGCGGCATCGCAAACCGTAAGCGTGTCGGGCCGCGGAGGCACGCGGTGCCGGGACACGGCATTCGGTCAGAGTGTTGGCAAGCAAGCGGCTCGGAGCAGATGTGCCCTTCTGGGAGTGCCCGTAGTTTTCCTGCACTGAAACCCGCTACAGTGGTTGTGTATGTCAATGTGTAATGGAATGAATCGCCTCCACCCTTTGCGGCATCATCGGAGGCGGCTTCGGGAAACACCTGGATATCCAGCAACACGGCCGGCATCTCGGCAGACGCCTGTCAGGCAGCCTCGCAAACCGTAATCGTGTCGGACCGCGGAGGCGCGCGGTGCCAGGACACGTCAATCGGCCAGGGTGTTGGTCTGCAAGCGGATGGGACCGGGCACGTCCTGCCGGGAATATCCGCAGGTTTCCGGCACTGAAACCCGCTACAGTATCGGCGCACCATCCAGGCGAGGCAAACCCGCACGGCGGATCCGGAAGGAGGGAAGCGGCCATGGCCCACCCCATTCAGATCCGGCTTCTGGGAGCCCCAATGATTTCAGCTAAACCATTCACACTGAGGAGTGAACCATGACCACGACAAAGCATAGCATGAACCGCACAAACAGCGCGATTGTCCCCGGGACCACGCCGGCATATGTCGGCATCGACCTTGCCAAGAACTCGGTCCACGTCCACGGCGTCGACGGATCCGGCCGCACTTGCATCGACCGGAAGATGCGGCCGGGGAAGCTGAAGGAATACCTGGCCAACCTGGAACCCTGCGTGGTGGGTCTGGAGGCCTGCGGCCGGGCCCACCAGTGGGGCCGGGACGTCCTGGCCATGGGGCATGAGGCGAAGCTCATGGCGCCGCAGTTTGTGAAGCCGTACGTCAAGTCCAACAAGAACGACCAGGCGGACGCCGTCGCGATCTGCGAGGCGGTCCAGCGTCCCAACATGCGTTTTGTCGGGATCAAGAGCGCGACCGTGGCGGGTCGGCCACCCTGTTCCTGCGCAATGCCAAGACCGACCCCGAGGGAGCCGGCAACATCCTCTTCCTCGCCCGGGACACGGTGGACCTGGTGCGGGCGCTGCAATTCGAGGTTTTGGCCGATAGTGCTTACGCGGGCATATCCAACTGTAGCCATGTCCCAAGAGGATAGGGAACGACAATTATAGGACATATAATGGGACACGAAAATCGTGTGAATCAGAGGGTGCAAAGAAGTATACATCGCAAGACACATGGACACCCGTGGTTGCTGGAGCGCTGGATGGGGTATATTTAGTGTCCGGCGGCAAACTCATAGAATTTTGATTTGAAAGGAGAAATCGTG
>VYFG01000157.1 GCA_009842505.1 Gammaproteobacteria bacterium | reverse complement strand
TTGTGCATTGCACAATTCCCTTGTCCCTATTGGAATTTTGCAAGCGGCTCTGGTGGTTTCCATGGAACCGATGTTGACCATCCCAGCAGGCAATCCCGGCGCCGGGGGATACCGGGAGCACGATATCCTGGTGGTCACGGAATCCGGCGCAGAGAATATTACGGGGTTTCCCTATGGTCCCGAGTTCAACGTAATCCCGACCGGCCAGGCCGTCAGGAGACTTCCGGACAACACGGACCATCGGCAAAGGACCGTACAGGGGTAGCCCCGGCTGCCTGGTGCATCGCGCCGCATCCCGGGACAGTTGCCATCAGGCGGTTTCGCGGATCGGATGCCGGGCTGATTCCCGGCGGCGGGATTCGCGGGCCTAGGCCTTTGCCGGCAGGGCCCGACGGTAGTAGGGCAGCAGCGTCAGTGCGCGCACCCCCATGAACAGCGTCAGCGCCAGGAACAGGCCGTGGTTGCCGAGCCATGGCAACAGCATCCAGGTCAGCGCGACGAAGATCGCCGTCGACAGGGCCATGGCGTTCTGCATCTCCCGCGTGTTGCCGCTGCCGATGAAGATCCCGTCGAGCTGGTAGCTCCATACCGAAACCAGGGGGGACAGGATCATCCAGGGCAGGTACTTCCCCGCCACCTCCAGCACCGGCGCCTGATCGCTGAACAGGGTCAGCAGCCAGGGTCCCGCTGCCAGGTAGATGGCGGCAATAACCAGTGCCACGATGGCCGCCCAGAGGGTGGTCATGCGCACGGCAAGACGGAAGCGCCTGCGGTTCCGGGCGCCGCTGGCCTCCCCGGTCAGGGATTCCGCCGCGTGGGCGAATCCGTCGAGGCCGTAGGCCATGAAGGTCTGCAGGTGCAGCAGGATGCTGTTGGCGGCAAGGACCAGTTCCCCCAGGGTGGCGCTTTGCGCGGTGAACCACGAGAACGCGAACACCAGGCAAAGGGTGCGGACCAGCAGGTGGCCGTTGCTTTTCATGAGTTCCGCCATCGGCCCGGGGGCCAGCACGGCGCCCCAGTCCGGCCGGTCCAGCGCCCGGCGCAGCCACGGACGCAGCATCCAGAGGCCGAGGCCTGCGGCCAGGTATTCGGCGATCAGCGTGGCCCAGGCCACACCCTCCACGCCGAAACCCAGCCAGGGCACGAAGATCAGGTCCAGCAGCACGTTGGTCAGGTTCAGCACCAGCTGCAGGGTCAGCACGTACCGGGTATTCTTGAGACCGATGAACACCCCCGTGCATACGTAGATGCACAGCGTGGCCGGCGCGCTCCACAGGCGGATGTGGGTGTAAGTCCCGGCAAGCCGCTCCACCTCCGCGGTCCCCTCGATGAGCCACAGGGCCAGGGTCACCACGGGGCGTCCGAGGACCAGCACGAGGAGGCCGAAGACCAGCGCCAGCAGCAGGACGCGCAGGATCAGCCTTTCCATGGCGGCGTGGTCGGCGGCGCCCAGGGTGCGGGCGACGAACCCGGTGGTGCCCATGCGCAGGAATCCGAACCCCCAGTAGAGGAAACTGAAGATCAGGGCACCCAGCGCCACCGCACCGATGTATTCGGGTCCGGGCAGGTGGCCCACCACCGCGGTGTCCACGGCGCCGACCAGTGGCACCGACAGGTTCGCGAGGATGATCGGGCCGGCCATGGACCAGACGGCGCGGTGGGTGATGGGTTGTCCGGAAATCATCGCCGTGACGCGGTGCGGATGGTTTGGACGGTGTCCTTGCTTCGGCCGGGAAATACCATTGCGTGATGGTAATGTACCCCGGGTTCTTTCGATACCGGGTGGTTCCGCACCGGGTCAGAGGCCCTGACCGATACCGATGCGTGTCCGCACCCGTGACGCCGGACATGATTTGTTGCATCATACTGCCTGCAGCACGGCAGGTTCCGGCCCCTATGCCCGGTGCCTGCTCCGACAATCTTGAACCGGATTGAAGCCATGACTGAAGCCACCGCAGATACCGCCTCCGCCAATGCCCGGCGTCGTATCGTCCGGACCGCTACCACGCCCTTCGATGTGTACGATTTCGATGGCCCGGTGCAGGAGGACATGAGCCTCCTGATGCTGAGCCATGACCGGGAATCGGGCCAGGGCGCCTACATGATCCGCATGGAGCCCGGTGCGGAAACGATCCGTCATGTGCACAGGCGGCGGGAGGAATACCTGATCCTGGAAGGCGACCTGGTGGAATCGGACGGCACCGAGCTCGGCCCCGGCGACTACGTGATCTATCCGCCGGGCAGTGAACACAACAGTCGCACGGTGAACGGCTGCCTGCTGATCGGCATCGACTACAGTTTCAGCGACCGGTAGATCCGGTCCGGAGGCAGGAACATGACAGACCAGTCGCAGCAGGACCGCCTGGACAATATGGTGCAGGGGTTGTTCTGGTGGGGGATTCCCACGCTGTTCCGCTGCCCCCACGATCCCGACCCGGCCAATTGCGACATCGCACTGGTTGGCGTGCCCCACAGCACGGGCAACGGGACCACGCTGCACGACCAGCACCTCGGCCCCCGCGCGGTGCGCAATGTCTCCGCCCTCGGGCGGCGGGTGCACAAGGCCTTTGGCCTCGATCCGTGGAACATGGCGCGTATCCACGATCTCGGTGACGTGGCTTTGCCGGAACTCAACGACAACGAGGCCAGCGTCCAGCGGATGACGGATTTCTTCAGCCGCGTGGACCGCGCGGGATCGCGGCCGGTGTCCATCGGGGGGGATCACGCCATCACCGGCGGCATACTCCAGGCCATCGCAGGCCCCGGCGCCGGGCTGACCGGCGGGCGCCCGGCCAGCCTGCTGCACTTCGATGCCCATACCGACGCCTTCGACCATATCGACCATTTCTTCGGCGCGAAGAAATCCGCCGCCCATTGGGCGAGCTATCTGACCCGGGGCGGCCACGTCGACCCCCACACCAGCGTGCAGATCGGCATTCGCGGCAACCCGCGCACCCTGGACTGGCTGGAACCCAGCTACGACCTCGGCTACGAGGTGATCGACATCGACCGCTTCCACGAAATTGGTGTCGGGGAAACCATCCGTATCGTGCGCGAGCGTCTCGGGGACAACCCGGTATACATCACCTTCGATCTGGATTGTCTCGACCCCACCGTGGCGCCCGGGGTAGCGAACATCGAGGCCGGCATCGAGGGGCTGCGCGTCAACGAGGTGATGGAGGTGATCCGCTCGGTGCGTGGCCTGAACGTCATTGGCGGTGACGTGGCCTGCCTGATGCCCACGTGGGATTCACCGAACCAGATTACGGCGCTCGTCGCCGTGTCCGTGATGTTCGAGATGATCACGCTGATCGCCGAGAGGGTGGCGGATGGCTGAAGGCCCCGGAATGCCGGCTGCCCGTTGCGGGCGCCGGAACAGACCACGGGCCATTTGCATTGGTGGAAACAGTCTCTGGACCTGAAGGGTTTCGTCGAATATGCCTTGCAGTTGCAAGAGCCTGCCCTTGCTTGCGGACGATCCTGGCAACGGTCTTGTTTGTGGCGGTCCTGTCCGGTTGCGGCGGGGGTGGCGGCGGCGTAACCGGGCCCGGCCTTCCGGCGCCGGACCCGGTTCCGGCGCCTGATCC
>VYFG01000065.1 GCA_009842505.1 Gammaproteobacteria bacterium | reverse complement strand
GAACCCCGACCCCGATCCCCAACTGATTGACGGCAGCCCGCCTTTGACCTCCGATGCCCTGCTTGCCATGCTGGATACGGAGGGCATCCGGCACCACACCGTGGACCACGCGCCGATGTGGACCGTCGAGGATGCCAAGGCCATCCGGGCCCCGTCCCCGCACGGCCATACCAAGAACCTGTTCGTGCGCAACAAGAAAGGCCGGATGTGGCTGCTCACCCTGCACGAGGACCGGCAGGTGGACATGAAAACCATGGGCGCCCTCATCGGCACCCACCGCCTGTCATTCGGGAGCCCGCAGCGGCTGATGCATTATCTCGGCGTCATCCCGGGGGCGGTCAGCATGTTTTCCGCCCTCAACGACGTGACCCGGGAAGTCACCTGCCTGATCGACGGGACGTTGATGCAGGCCCCGGAACTGCACGTCCATCCGCTGGTGAATACCCGCACCACAACGATTGGGCGTGAAGAACTGCTGTCGTTCCTGGCTGCGCGGGGCCATCCGTTCGGGGAGATCCGTTTCGACTGACGCCGGTGTTGTCCCGGGTGGTCGCTGTTGCGGAAGTAGCCCCGGTGGTTTGATGGAAAAGTAGACGCTGCGTTTCAACCCGGAGACTGGTCCATGCTGGAAATCGATCCGCTGACACCGGCAATCGGCGCGGAAATCAGGGGTGTTGATTTCTCCCGGCCGCTGTCCGGCGAACTGCACGACCGCATCTACCAGGCGCTGCTGGATTACCTGGTGATCTTCTTCCGGGGCACGGATATCAGTCCCGGGATGCACCTCGACTTCGCACGGCAGTTCGGGGAGGTCGACGTGCCGCATCCCGTCTATCCCCATGTCGATGGATTCGAGAACATCGTCTTGCTGGACAATGATTCCGGGACTCCGCCGGACACCAACACCTGGCACGCCGACCTGACCTTCAAGGTGAAGCAGCCCTTTGCCTCCATCGTCGCGGCCCGCGTGATTCCGCCTACCGGCGGTGACACGCTATGGTCCAGTTGCTATGCCGCCTACGAACGCCTTTCCGATGGCATGCGCAGTCACCTCGAGGGGTTGCAGGGCATCCATGACATGGGAGATTTCCGGAATTCCTTCGTGAGCGATACGGATACCCCAGCCAGTGTGGACAGGCTCAATGAAAAGGTCTCCGGTTTCGGTCACGCCATACGCCCGCTGATTGATGTGCATCCGGTAACGGGAAAAAGATTCCTCAGTTTCAACGAGGCCTTCGTGAACCATATCGTGGGCCTGACCACCAACGAGTCCGCCGCCCTCAGAACCTATCTTGCGAACCACATGAACAAGCCAGAGGACCAGGTCCGCTGGCGCTGGCGCGAGGGCGATATCGCGATGTGGGACAACCGGGTCACCATGCATTACGCCGTTGCGGACTATCTGCCTGCACGGCGATGCATGAACCGGGTGACGGTGGTAAGCGACCGGCGTTCTGACCCGGATGGTTGATTGATCCCTGGTTCGGGTCAGCAGTTGCCGCAATCCCCGGTCGGTTGAGGTTGGCCGCTCAGGAGAGTCAATCTTCCATTGAATCGGCCACTCCAATATCTGCGTTGCCGCTTATCGGAAACCAGCAGGGCCCAGTGGAAGGAACAGGCGCACCGGGTCATTCTGAAACGGCAGGAAGCCGAATGCCATGTAGAAGGGCTTGGCAGCTTCATTCGTGGCATCCACGATCATGGCGTACACGCCAACAGTCTTTCCGACAGCGTTCGTTCGTTTGATTGCGTCAGCTATCAGCATGCTTCCAATACCCCGCCCTTGAGTTGCAGCATCGACCGCCAGGCGACCGAGGAGAACGCACGGAACGGGATGGCGGGGAAGCTTCCGGACGAGTTCTGCGGGCAACGAGTCCAAATCAATCGAAAGAGTGCTGAGCGTGTAGAAACCGAGAATGGCATTGGCCCCATCAGAAGTACAAACGAACGCCCGAGCAAATCGACGCCGCACATCCTGCCCGGCCTGATGCATGAGGTACTGATCCAGTTCGGGAATGCTGCAGGAAAAACCGGACCGGTCATGCCGGCGATCAAGTGGCTCGATGATGAGCCGGTCGGGAACGGTCACCGGGACTTGACGCGCTCCTCATGTTCGTTCAGGGCCGCCCGGAGCCGGTCGTTCGGCGCCGATGGATTCTCGAGGGCCTGGAAGAACCGCATCGCATCCTTACGGACGAGTGTCATGATCTCGTACCTTTCTATGGCCTTCTCGGCGCTATCCAGGGCGCTGGACACGATGAAAGCGCTGACGGTCTTGCCTTCCGCGGAGGCAGCCCGCTGGATCCGCTGCTTGGCGACCGTACTGAGTCGCAGGTTGATGCGCTCGTTACGTTCTGTGTTTGTCTGTGGCATGGGGTATTCTTCCTCCCGATACTTACTGTACGTCGTTTTGGTGCCTCTTTCAAGAGATAGATATTGTCCATGGCCGCCATTGACGTGCCTTGGGGTACTGGGCTGTGAAGTTGTCCGTCGTGAGGCGATTCGGAAGGCAGGGGATACCAGGGTAGCCGTGGAGCCGTGCATCTGGTGACAGGAGAATTATCCGTTGTGCCGTAAAACCCGTTCTTCAGGGCAGGGAGCGGTCACTTCTCCAGTAACCTCGGCATCAGTTCCACCAGGTTGCAAGGGCGGGTACGGTAGTCGAGCTGGTGCACGATGAGCTTTTCCCAGGCCAGCTTGCATGCGCCGGTGGAGCCCGGCAGCACGAAGACATAGGTGCCGTTGGCCACGCCGGCCAGGGCCCTGGACTGGAGGGTGGAGGTGCCGATGTCGTCGTAGGAAAGGACCCGGAACATTTCGCCGAATCCGTTGAGGATCTTGTCAAGCAGGGGTTCGAGCGCTTCCGGGGAGCCGTCCCGGCCGGTCACGCCCGTGCCGCCCGTGGTGAGCACCACCTGGATTCCGGGGTCGGCGATCCAGCCCGCCACCTTCGCGCGGATCCGGTAGACATCGTCCGGTACGATGCATTTTTCCGCCAGCCTGTGGCCGGCTTCGGTGAGACGTTCCACCAGGGCCTTGCCGGACTTGTCATCGGCCTCGGTCCTGCTGTCCGAGGCGGTGAGCACGGCAATGCTGACGGGAATGAAGGGACGGTCGGTGTTTGACATGTTGGCGCCATGGTGAAACGCTTCCTGCTATTATCGACCCATCCGAAAGAGATTCAAGCTCGGCATTCCGCATGCAGATTCGTGTCAGGTTTTTCGCCAGTCTCAGGGAAGAGGTGGGCGCCGCGGACCGGCTCCTGGAGCTGGCCGCTCCGGTGACCGTGTCCGACGTCTGGCGCCAGGCTACCCGCATGACGCCGCCGGCGAACCTGCTGTGTGCCTGCAATCATGCCTACACGGATTGGGATGCGCCGGTGAACGACGGTGATGAGGTGGCATTCTTTCCCCCGGTAACCGGGGGCTGATCCGGAGCCAGGTTGCCGGCATGAAGATCGAGATCAGGCCCGAGCCCTATGATCCCTGGGATGAGCTTGCGGCCCACCAGTCCGCCAGCGACGCCCTCGCACCGGGCCGCTACGGCGCCTGCGCCAGTTTCGTCGGCACGATGCGGGACTTCAACGAAGGCGAAGAAGTCCGGTCGATGCATCTGGAACACTATCCGGAAATGACGCAGGCCCAGCTTGAGCAGCTGGCGGAAGAATGTATCCGTCGCCACGGCCTGCTGGATGTGCTGGTCCTGCATCGCGTGGGCGAGATTCTGCCCAATGACCCCATCGTCCTTGTGGCTGCCTGGTCCGCCCACCGCAAGGAGGCGCTCGGCGCCTGCCGGGAAATGATGGAGATGCTGAAATCCAGGGCCACCTTCTGGAAGAAGGAACAGCTGGGCAGGGGAGAGCGCTGGGTGGAACGGAATACCCCGGGCTGATTCCGGAAAAAGCCGCCGTCAGCCTTCGGGGTCCGTCCCGCCGGTTCCTGGTTCCCGGCATGGTCCCGGCGGTTGGCGCGGCCGAATTCGTCAGTTCAGGTAGCCCCGCAGCCGGTCGTACTCCCTGATCTGGCCGGCCGACAGTTCCCTGGTGGCCTCGATATGCGCGAGCAGGTGGATTGCCTGCAGCTGGCCGCGCATGGCTCCGAGATGTCCGGTCACCCGGGTCATTTCTCGGGCTGTGGGCTCTCCGGATGCAAACAGGTCCGCAAGATGGCCCTCGGCCATGATGATGGCCTCGCCCTTGGCAACCGCCTCGGACTTCATCCGGGCATGGATTGCCCGGATCCGTGCGATCTGATCGTCACTGAGGCCGAGTTCCGACGCCAGCTCGAGCAGGTGCTTCGGCCCGGGAAAGTGGTGCAGTTCGGCCGCCCGGGCGAGCCCCATCCCCTCACCGAGGCGCAGCGCGCGGACTTCCTCGTCGGTCAGGCTCGCCACTTCGGTGCCCCGGGAATGGGCGTGGGATGATGGGTCGTGAGCTTGCTTGGCCGTGGCCGGCATCGAGCCCATTGCGAGCAGCAGGACACCGCCCAGCCACGCGGATGCTACAGCTATTCTATTCATTGATTGCCTCCAATCGAAAAATATCGGGAACGGACAAACCTGCCTGCGCCGACATTCCCGGGAAAATCGCCATGTGCAGGTACCGTCATCCGGGAAACCGGCGGCATGCCGGGTTCCGCCAGGTACGGATCATAGCAGCGGCTCCACCAGGCTGCTGACATCTTCGCTGTCCATTTCACCCAGCCAGGATTCCGCCAGTTGCCCGTCACGGTCGAATACCGCAGTGAACGGCAGCGCCGACTGCGGATTGCCCTGGCTGATCATCAGCTCGGCGCTGCCGGCACTCACTACTAGGGAGGGGTAGTTGATCCCGACCTGGTCGCCGAACGTGCGTGCGGCCTCCGGCACGTCATGGGCGATGCCGACCACAATCAGTCCCCGGTCCCCAAGGCGCTCCTGGGCGTCCACCAGTACGGGTATTTCCCTGACACAGGGTGGACACCAGGACGCCCAGTGGTTGACCAGCACCACGTTGCCCAGCCACTGTTCGCCGTTCTGCAGCTTCCCGTCCACGTCCGGCAGGGAGATTTCCGCGAGCCTGGCCTCGGGCGATCCCGAGAACGGGGGCAAACCGAATCTGTACAGGCCGAACAGCGCACCCAGCGTCAGCGCCAGCACTGACAGCAGTATGTAGGGCAGCCTCATCTAGTAATCGATCAGGGCAAGAAAGTCTTCCGGATTGCGGTAGCCGTAAAAACTCAGCTCTTTCAGGGGATTTCCGTTCCGATCGAAGAACAGCACCGCCGGCGGCCCGAACACGCCAAAGCGCTTCTTGACCGACTTCGGTCCCGGGTCGTTCGGGTCGGTGACATTCACTTGCAGGGAGAGGTAGCGTTCCTCGAGCACTCTTGCCACCGCGGGATCCTGGAAGGTGGATTTCTCCATCTTCACGCAGTCCACGCACCAGTCGGCGTAGTAGTCCAGCATGATGCGCCGCCCGCTCTGCCTGGCCTGGAGGAACTGCTGATCCAGTTCCGCGGTATTGCTGACAGCCGTGAACAGGTGCGTTTCGGGTTCCGGAGCGGCCGTACTCCCGCCGATGGAGAACAGCCTGGCAGGCAATGGTTTTAGCAGGTCCCGCTCGCCGTAGAAACCGCCCACGATGGCGGCGATGCCCCATATCAGCAGCACCGTTCCGATCCCCTTGGCCAGCCTGCGCCAGCCGGAGGCGCCATCGGGCAGGGACTGGGTGGCCCCGAGATAGGTGCTGAGGATGATGAAGAAGACACCCCAGAACAGCAACACCGGCACTGCCGGCAAGACACCGAGCAGATAGATGGCGACCGCGATCAGCAGGATTCCAAAGAAATGCTTGACCAGGTCCATCCAGGCGCCCGCCTTGGGCAGCAGGTAGCCCGCGCCGAATCCCAGGGCAACGAGGGGGACACCCATGCCAAGCGACATGACGAACATCATCTGCGCGCCCAGCACCGGATCCGCCCTGCTCACGGCGATTCCGAGAAAGGAGATCAGGATGGGGGATACGCAGGCGCCGACGATCAGCGCGGAAACCAGGCCGAGGAGGAATACCATGGGGAATGATCCGCTCATGCCGCTGGTGCTGTTCTGCAGTCGTGACTGGATCGCCGACGGCATCTGGATCTCGTAGAGCCCGAACATCGACAGGGCCATGAGGAAGAAGATGACCGCCATGATGCCGATGGCCCAGACATTCTGGAAATAGGCCTGCAGCTGTTCGCCGGTGGCGCCGGCCACCCAGCCCATCGCGGCGTAGGTCACCGCGGTGCCGATGACGTAGACCATGGCCAGGGCGCCGCCGCGCATCCGGGTCAGTTTCTCGCCCTGTCCGGCGATCACCCCGGAAAGGATGGGGATCATGGGCAGGACGCAGGGAGTGAACGTCAGCAGCAGGCCTGCCAGCAGGGCGCCGGCCAGGATGCTCACCAGCGATCGGGTGTCGGTGTCCGGTCCCGCCCCTCCGGACGGCCGGATGCCGTCATCGCCGCCGCCGGCGGGTGTGACCGTCTCCGAGGCTGCTGCCGTGGAGATCATGGGGGGGAGCGCCAGGGTCACGCTCTGGGTGCTCGGGGGATAGCAGATGCCCTGATCGGCGCAACCCTGGTAACCCGCCTCCAGGACGATGGAGCCCGCCCCGGGTGCGGTACGCTGCAGGTCGATGGGTACGGTGAACGGGTACTTGAAGACACGGCTCAGGCCGAAAAACTCGTCCTGCTTTTCCTCCCCGGCGGGCAGGGCATAGTCACCCACCCTGGCGTCACCCTGTCCGCTGAAAGAGATCTTGTCGCGGTAGAGGTAATACCCTTCGACGACATCGAACCGCGCTTCCAGGGTATTGCCGTCCACCACATCGACGGACAGTTTGAAGGCTTCTTCCGGCGGCAGGAACTCGGGCTGGGGGAAGCCGGTCTCGAGGAGGTTCTTCAGGGCGGCGACACTGTCCTCATCCCCGGCGCCGCCGGATTCTCCTGACCCATCCGCGGAGGAGGATCGGGAATCCGGGAGTAGTTCGGCCGGGTCGGAATCCGGATTTGCCGGCGTCGGCTTGAGGAGGTTTCTCAGCTCCGCCACCGGGTCGTCCTCCGATTGACTGCCCGTACCGGCGGCGGACCCCGTCAGCTCCGAAAGGACGTTGCCGGACGGCTGACCGGAGGCGGGGTCGGCGTATGCATTGCTGATTCCCGGCAGGAACGTGATTTCGTGCCGCACGGGAGGGTAGCAGACGCCGACCGGCTCATTGCAGCCCTGCCCGTCGGCGATCAGGGTGAACCCGGAACCGGCATCCTTCAGCGGCAGCACCATGCGCAGGCTGCCGGTATACACTTCCACGTCGCCGAAAAACTCGTCGTGCTTGGGTTTGCCGGGAGGCAACTCCACGGATCCGGAAAACCCGTTGTCGCCGACGATGTCGTATCCCATCTTGTCCCGGTACATGTAGTAACCGTCCGCGATCTCCCATCGAGCCTCGACACTGTTGTCCGGCAACAGCCGGGCACTGAAGGCGAACGCCTCATCCTCCGGCAGCAACACGTCGTCTCCCACAAGACCCCATGACGCATGGGTTACGAATGCGGCAGCGAGCGCAAGGATCAGGGCACGTACGTGGTGCGGTATGGGCATGACAGAAATTCTGACCGTCGTTCTGGTTTGAAGTTCAGGTCAGGAATGAATCCGTATATTATAGGGGGAGGGGGTCCGGTTTTGATCTCCCACATGGGGATAGCGGCGGACATCACCGGTTGGGGATGGTGTTTCTGGCCCCATATCCCCTGGAGCTGTAGGCAGACCGTTCATGAAATTTCTCTTTCTCTTATTCCTCGTAGTACCCTTGGCGGAAATCTATCTGCTGATCCAGGTGGGCGGTGTCATCGGTGCCTGGCCAACCATTGCCCTGGTCGTCGGGACGGCCCTGCTTGGTGCGGTGCTGGTGCGTTCCCAGGGTTTTTCCACCATTGCCCGGGTGCGGGAACAGCTGGACCGGGGCGAACTGCCCGCGCTGGAAATTTTTGAAGGACTGTTCCTGTTGGTGGCCGGTGCCCTGTTGCTGACCCCGGGATTCTTCACGGACGCCATCGGCTTCGCCTGCCTGACGCCGTCCCTCCGGCAGGCCCTGATCCGGCGGTTCCTGTCCAGCGGCATGGTCACCGGACAGGCGGAGGAAATTCACCAGGCCAAGGGCCGTCAGGGCAGGATCATCGACGGGGAATACCGGGATATCGACGGATAGGCGTTGCCTGCCGTCCGGGCGGGCAGGTTGGTCCGGGTCGACGCCAAGGGCAGCGGCTTCGAGTCAATGCAGGGAGGCTCCGGCCGGCGATTTACCGTGTCGGAGCCATTATGCCGCGGTCCGCCTCCCGAGCCCGGCTCACCCGCTGGCTTTCCGGCGACAGGTAAAAAATTTTGCGGAATGCCATTGATTTTTCGGACTGGATCACTATTATTGGCACTCACTAAAGGCGAGTGCTAACAATCCCCGGGATTCCGGGACCATATCGGAGGACCAGGGGGAGCCCCTGACACGGTTCGAGGAAAAATGGTGCCGCGATTTTCGCAGGTTGGCCATCGCTTTCTTACTGTCAACAACTGTAATTCTTAGAGGAGATAGAGCGTATGAACATACGTCCGCTTCATGACCGCATCATCGTCAAACGTATTGAGGATGAGCGCACCACTCCGGGGGGCATCGTGATTCCCGATTCCGCCACCGAGAAGCCGATGCAAGGCGAAGTGCTTGCTGTCGGCAATGGAAAGATGCTTGAAAACGGTGAGCAACGGGCGCTGGACGTCAAGGTCGGTGACCGTATCCTGTTTGGCAAGTATTCCGGCACCGAAGTGAAGGTATCCGGCGAAGAGGTTCTCGTGATGCGCGAGGACGACGTCATGGGTGTCATCGAGGGCTGATCGGTTACCGGTCATCAACAACAGAATTTCTGAGAGGAATATTGAAAAATGTCAGCTAAAGAAGTCGTATTCGGCGAACAGGCCCGGGCCCGCATGCTCAAGGGCGTCAACACCCTGGCCGAGGCGGTCAAGGTAACCCTGGGACCCAAGGGTCGCAACGTGGTCCTGGACAAGTCCTTCGGCGCGCCCACCGTCACCAAGGACGGTGTTTCCGTGGCCAAGGAAATCGAACTCAAGGACAAGCTCGAGAACATGGGTGCCCAGATGGTCAAGGAAGTTGCTTCCAAGACGTCCGATGTCGCCGGTGACGGAACCACCACCGCGACCGTTCTGGCCCAGTCCATGGTGCTTGAGGGCATGAAGGCCGTCGCTGCCGGCATGAACCCGATGGATCTGAAACGCGGCATCGACAAGGCCGTGATTTGCGCCGTCGAGAGCCTCAAGGAACTATCCCGCCCCTGCGCCGATCACAAGGAGATCGCCCAGGTCGGCACCGTGTCCGCCAATGCGGACACCGCCATCGGCAATATCATCGCCGAGGCCATGGAGAAGGTGGGCAAGGAAGGTGTGATCACCGTTGAAGAGGGCAATGTGCTCGACAACGAACTGGATGTCGTGGAAGGCATGCAGTTTGATCGCGGCTACCTGTCACCTTACTTCATCAACAACCAGGACAGCATGTCGGTGGAACTGGAAAGTCCCTACATCCTGATCCACGACAAGAAGATCTCCAATATCCGTGATCTGCTGCCCACCCTGGAAGGTGTCGCCAAGGCCAGCCGTCCGCTGATGGTGATCGCCGAGGACGTTGACGGGGAAGCCCTGGCGACCCTGGTGGTCAACAACATCCGCGGCATCGTCAAGGTCTGCGCGGTGAAGGCCCCCGGTTTCGGCGACCGCCGCAAGGCCATGCTGGAAGATATCGCCATCCTCACCGGTGGCCGTGTGGTCAGCGAAGAGGTCGGCATGAGCCTGGAAGGCGTATCCCTGGAAGATCTGGGTCAGGCCAAGCGTATCCAGGTAACCAAGGAGAACACCACCATCATTGATGGCGCGGGTGCCAGCTCGGAAATCGAGGCGCGCGTTGGCGCCATCCGTGTTCAGATCGAGGAAGCGACCTCCGATTATGACCGCGAGAAGATGCAGGAGCGTGTAGCCAAGCTGGCCGGGGGTGTTGCCGTCATCAAGGTCGGCGCCGCCACCGAAGTGGAAATGAAGGAAAAGAAGGCCCGCGTTGAAGACGCGCTGCATGCCACCCGGGCCGCGGTGGAAGAGGGCGTGGTTCCCGGAGGCGGCGCCGCCCTGGTGCGCTGCGTCGACTCCGTGAAGGAGGTTGCCGGTGACAACCCCGACCAGGACATGGGTGTTCGCATCGTCCTGCGTTCGCTGGAAGAACCGCTGCGCCAGATCGTCGCCAATGCCGGCGATGACGCGTCCGTGGTACTCAACGCGGTAGCCCAGAACAAAGGGGCGTACGGCTACAATGCCACGACCAGCGACTACGGTGACATGATCGAAATGGGTATCCTTGATCCCACGAAGGTTGCCCGCACCGCGCTGCAGAACGCCGCTTCCATTGCCGGCCTCCTGGTGACCACCGAAGCCATGGTGGCGGAGATTCCGGAAGAGAAGCCGGCTCCCCCGATGCCCGACATGGGCGGAATGGGCGGCATGATGTAATCAGGCCGTTCATCGGAAACAGCAAAAGCCCCGCCCCTGGCGGGGCTTTTGCCATCCATCCCCCGCACAATTCCCCCGGCGACGGTAGCCGGATTCCGCCAGGGAATTGCTGTCGGCATAACAGCAAGGGCGCAAGCTGTTAGAATCCGTCCATCGGCAATGAACCGGCGGGGGCGGCGTCCCGATCTCCCGGCGAATGCCCGCAGTTGGCCTGATAAACCCGAAGATCCACTTGACCTTCCAAGATCTCATATTGAGGCTGCAGAATTACTGGGCCGGGAAAGGATGCGTCATCATGCAGCCCTACGACATGGAAGTGGGCGCGGGCACGTTCCACACGGCAACGTTCCTCGCCGCCGTGGGACCGGAGCCGTTTCACGCCGCCTACGTCCAGCCGTCGCGCCGGCCCACGGACGGTCGCTACGGCGACAACCCGAACCGCCTGCAGCATTATTTCCAGTACCAGGTGATCCTGAAGCCATCCCCGGACAATTTCCAGGACCTGTATCTTGACTCCCTGCGGGAGCTGGGGTTCGACCTGCTGAAGGATGATGTCCGGTTCGTCGAGGACGACTGGGAATCGCCGACCCTCGGGGCCTGGGGGCTCGGCTGGGAGGTGTGGCTGAACGGCATGGAGGTCAGCCAGTTCACCTATTTCCAGCAGGTCGGCGGCATCGATTGCAGACCGGTCACCGGTGAAATCACCTACGGTCTTGAACGGATCGGCATGTATCTCCAGGGCGTGGACAGCATATTCGACCTCGTCTGGAGCGATGGCCCCGCCGGACGCTACACCTATCACGATATCTACCACCAGAACGAAGTCGAGCAGTCTGCCTACAATTTCGACCACGCCAACGTGGACTTCCTGCTGCAGCAGTTCAACGAGGCGGAAAGCATGTGCCGGCTGCTGCTCGCAGAGAAGTTGCCGCTACCCGCCTATGAGCAGGTACTGACCGCGTCCCACAGCTTCAACCTGCTGGATGCGCGGCACGCCATCGGCGTCACCGAGAGGGCGCGATATATCGGCCGCGTGCGTGCCATGGCCCGGGGCGTGGCCCAGGCCTACTACGAAAGCCGGGAGGCCCTTGGATTTCCCCGGGGCAGGATTCCGCGCCAGAGGAAGCGGAGAAGCGCCTGATGGCAGTGACCCGACGCAGGCCAGTGGCAGCCCGTCCCCGCAACCTGCTGCTGGAGATCGGTACCGAGGAACTGCCTCCGAAGTCACTGAAATCGCTGGGCGAATGCTTTGCTGGGGCCGTGCACGAGGCCCTCAACGAAGCCGGCGTAGGCCCCGAAGGTGGGGACTCCTGCCGCTGGTATGCCACCCCGCGCAGGCTCGCGGTCTGGGTGGGAAAGGTGAAACCGCGCCAGCCCGACAGGATCGAGGAACGCCGGGGGCCCTCGATCAGGGCGGCATTCGATGGTCATGGCATGCCCACGCCCGCCGCGCTCGGGTTCGCCAGGTCCTGCGGTGTCGGCGTGGACAAGCTGGGCCGGCAGGTCACCGACCAGGGTGAGTGGCTCCTGTTCCGGCGCAAGGTGGCGGGGGAGCGTATCCGTGACATCGTGGAGCAGGCCCTGGAGCAGGCCATACGCAGATTGCCCATTGCCAGGCGAATGCGCTGGGGGAACGGCACCGAGGAATTTGTCCGGCCGGTTCACTGGCTGCTGGCCATGTACGGCAGCGAGGCGCTGAAGGTTTCCGCCCTGGGACTGAAGGCCGGGAAGTGGACCTATGGTCACCGTTTCCATTCCCGCGGGGAGATCCGCATCATGTCGGCGGACCGCTACCTCGATACGCTGAAGAAGCAGGGGCTGGTGATCGCCGATTACGGGGAACGGCAGCAACTGATCGTGCGGCAGGTGACCAGGCTCGCCCGCCGCAACGGCGGCACGGCGGTACTGGAACCGGTACTGCTGGATGAGGTCACCGGGCTGGTTGAATGGCCCCAGGCACTGTACGGGGAGTTCGACCGCCGTTTCCTGAAGGTACCCCCGGAAGTGCTCGTTTCGTCCATGCAGGACCACCAGAAGTATTTCCACCTGGAAGACGGCCGGGGCAGGCTGCTGCCGGGGTTCATCACCGTGAGCAACGTTCGCAGCCGTTCCCCCAAGCGGGTTCGGAGCGGCAACGAAAGGGTGCTGCGGGCGAGGTTGGCGGATGCCGAGTTTTTCTGGCTGAGCGACCAGAAGCAGCCTCTGGAGAGCCGTCGCGGAGCCCTCGACCGGGTGCTCTTCCACGAGCGGCTGGGTTCCATCGGGGCCAAGGTGGAGCGAATCCGCGCCTTGGCCCTGGAGATCGCCGGACAGGTCGGGGCCAATGCGGAACAGGTGGCACGTGCCTGCGATCTTTGCAAGGCGGACCTGGTGACGGACCTGGTGGGGGAGTTTCCGGAGTTGCAGGGGATCGTCGGCGGCTACTACGCCGCCGCCGGCGGCGAGGATAGGGCGGTGAGTAACGCGATCCGGGAACACTACAAGCCCAGATTCGCCGGGGACGGGCTTCCCCGTGGGAGAGTTTCCCGTTGCCTGGCCCTTGCGGACCGCGTTGACAGCCTGGCGGGCATATTCGCCTGCGGAGAGGTTCCCTCCGGCGACAGGGACCCCTACGCCCTGCGGCGGGCGGCCCTGGGAATTCTCCGGATCCAGATTGAAGAGCGCATCGAACTCGATCTCTACCGGCTGATCGAACAGGCCATGCACCAGCTGGATGGCCATGGTGGAAACCTGGACGTCTCCGATGAAACCGTGCGGCAGGTCTTCGGTTTTGTCACCGACCGGTTGCGGGCCTATTACCTTTCCATGGGGTTCGATGCCCTTGAAATCGCTGCCGTGACGGCGGTAGCACCACGCAGCCCGCTGGATTTCCACCGCCGCCTGGCTGCGGTGCACGACTTCTTCGGCAACGAACCCGAGGCGGCGCGGTCACTGGCGTCCGCGAACAAGCGGATTGTCAACATCCTGGCGGATCAGGAGATCGACGAAGTCAGTATCCCGGATGCCGCACTGCTCAGGGAGCCGGCGGAGATCGCGTTGGCGAAGAAACTGGATAAGGTTGGCGCCAAGGCCGGCAGGCATTTTGCGAAAGGGCGTTACGGCCGGGGACTGATGGCATTGGCGGGCCTGAAGAAACCGGTGGACAGGTTCTTCGACCGGGTCATGGTCATGGACGAGGATCCGGCGGTCAGGAGCAACCGGCTGGTGCTCTTGGCCGGGATCCGCCGGCTGTTCCTGGCGGTGGCGGATATCTCCGTGGTCAGGGCGGAATGATGGGGAAGAGGCAAAACCGTGACAGGGATTCCTTTTCGGAAATGATGGCGGAGGTTCGGGCTTTCCACCACAAGCACCGCTTCAGGGAGAGGGGCGGGGAGGATCTGGTGTACCGTCTGGCCTTGATGACAGAGGAACTCGGCGAGATTGCCGACTGCGTGACCAAGGGCAAGTCGCGGGATCAACTGGCCACGGAATGCGCCGATCTGCTGATCCTGCTCATGGGCAACGCGATCGCTGCGGACTTCGACCTTGCCGAGGCGTTCTGGCGCAAGATGGCGGAAGTCAACCAGCGGGGTGAGCGCATCGTGGATGGCAGGGTGCGCGTAACCGCCTACCGCGACGAAGAGGACCCCGGGCACTGAACCGCCCGCGGGGGTGGTGGCGACATCAGCACCTGCATGGGACGGACAGGGCGCCCGGTACGGGTGCGGTGCCGTGCGGGCCCGGTCTGCCGATTGACGGCAGGGGCGTCGGTCCGAACCCAGGCAGGTCAGGACAAGAAACCTCGTGCCAATCCCCGGGCCGGTCATTATTCTTCCTTCGTTGATTTTGATACCATCCCGGGGACAAGAGGCTTTCCTTTTTGGCGCAGACGACCCAATTTCTCCCGATGACTGCCGGCTTGCGGTCATCATATTCCGTGCTTCCCGGTACCGGAATCCGGCCGTGACGGACTGATGGATTCCACCAGGATAGTCGTTGTGGGCCGTGACGGCGTCATCAACCGTGATTCCGAAGACTGCATCAGGTCGCCGGCAGAGTGGGAACCGTTGCCCGGCAGCCTCGAGGCAATCGCCCGGTTGTGCCATGCCGACTACCGTGTCGTGGTGATGACCAACCAGCCCGGAATCGCCGGGGGACGCCTTACCCTGAATGCCCTGAACCGCATTCATCAGAAGATGCTCGGACAGCTGCATGCCCTTGGCGGGGAAATCGATGCGATCTTCTTCTGTCCCCATGGTCCCGGCGACGGATGCCAGTGCCGCAAGCCCCTGCCTGGCCTGTTTCTCGACCTGCAGCAACGCCTTAAATGCAATCTCAACGGTGTGGACGCCGTGGGAGACTCCCTGCAGGACCTGCAGGCTGCCCGGGCTGCCCAGGCCAATCCCGTGCTGGTGCGTACCGGAAAGGGCCTCGGGACCGAGGCCGCCCTGGCCTCCGGAGCGGACGCCGACGAATTCGGCGGAGTGGCAATCCACGACGACCTTGCGGGGTACGTGGAATCGCTGCGCGAACGGGGGCTGCTGGCCTCATGACCGGTGTCAGATCGCTGATATACCTGGTGGGTCAGATAGTCAGCGCGGTCATCATCGAAATCGCCATATTGCTGACCGTGCCGTTTCCCCGCCGCATCACCGACCGGGTAATCGGCACCTGGGCGCGGTTCAATATCTGGACGTTGAAAGTGGTGTGCGGACTCGACTACCGTGTCCGGGGCCTGGAAAATCTTCCCGCCGAGCCGGCCATCGTCATTTCCAATCACCAGTCAGCCTGGGAAACGCTCTGTTTCCAGCTGTTCTTCCCGCCGGTTTCCTTTGTCCTCAAGCGTCAGCTCCTCTGGATTCCGATTTTCGGGTGGGGGCTCGCAGCCTACCGGCCCATTGCCATTGACCGGTCACAGAAAATCCGGGCGCTGGACCAGATGATCCATCAGGGAATCGAGAGACTGTCCGATGGCAGATGGCTGGTGATCTATCCTGAGGGAACCCGGATGAAGCCGGGTTCCCCGGGCACATTCCAGGCGGGGGGCGCCATGATATCCAGCAGGTCGGGGGCGCCGATCCTTCCGGTGGCGCACAACGCCGGCGTGTTCTGGCCGCGCAGGAGCTTTCTCAAGTACCCGGGCACCATCGACGTGGTGATTGGCGCGCCGGTCTGGCCCGAGGGGAGAAAAGCGCGTGCGATCAATGGAGAGGTGGAAAGCTGGATCAGGGCCCGGATGGCCGAACTGCCCGGCGCCCGGGGCTGACTCAGGGGTTTCCTGGCCGTTCTGCGGCTCCGGGGAAACGGGACCTGTCCCGGCAACTCCCGGGATGCGCGCCGCTCAGGGACCATCTCACGGCTCCGGGGTGATCGCGGCTGATAGACGGACGAAATCTCCGGGTCCCAGGGCTTCGGCACGCAATGAGGGATCGATCCCGGCTTCGCGAAACTGTGCCGGCGTGACGAGTTCACGAAGCGTGTTTCGCAACGTCTTGCGCCGCTGGGCGAAGGCCGCGGACACCAGCCGGCCCACCAGCTTGCGGTCCATGGCCATTGGATCAGGGCGGGGGACGAGTCGGACGATGCTGGAATCCACCTTGGGGGGTGGAGTAAAGGCTTCCGGGGGAACATCGAACAGCGTCTCGCATTCCAGTTCCAGCGCCACCATGACGGACAGGCGCCCGTAAGCCTTTTCGCCCGGGGTGGCCGCGAGCCTTGCGGCGACCTCCTTTTGCACCATGAACACCATGATGTCAATTTGCGGCAGCTGGTCCATCAGGTGGAACAGCAGCGGGGTGGAGATGTTATAGGGCAGATTGCCCACCACGCGAAAGGGCATGTCCGGGCAGCGGCGCGGCAGATCGGCCAGGTCGCAGCGCAGGATGTCCTTCTGAACGAGCTTCAGCCGGTCGGACCCGAAGCGTCCGGCCAGCCGAACAACCAGGTCCCGGTCCAGTTCCACCGCCGTGATTTCCGGCAGCCGTTCCAGCAGCATTTCCGTGAGTGCCCCGAGTCCCGGCCCGATTTCCAGCAGATTGCTGGGATTGCCGGCGCATCCCGCCCGGGCGATGCGGTCCAGGACCTGCCGGTCGTGCAGGAAATGCTGTCCGAACCGCTTGCGCGGAAGATGCCAGGCCATGGACCCGTCGTTGCCGCTCATGGGTCAGGTACCCCGGGACGGATTTCCCCCGGAGAATTCCATGGCGAGGCGAATCGCGGCGATCAGGCTGGAGGCGCTGCCGCGGCCGCTGCCGGCGAGATCGAGCGCAGTTCCGTGATCCACGGAAGTGCGGATCAGCGGCAGTCCCAGCGTGACATTGACAACTTCACCGAAGTCGCGGTACTTGACCACCGGCAGTCCCTGGTCATGGTACATCGCCAGGACGGCGTCCAGGCGCCCGAGCGCGGACGGCGTGAACGCAGTGTCTGCCGGAAGAGGGCCCACCAGCCTCATGCCTCCGGACTCGAGGGAACGCATCGCCGGGACGATGGTGTCGATTTCCTCCGTTCCCATGTGGCCGCCCTCGCCGGCATGGGGGTTGAGACCGAGTACGCCGATCACCGGCCTGTCCAGTCCGTAGAGCCGGCCGATGTCCCGGTCCACGATCTTGAGGACGCGGGTCAGGTGGTCACGGGTGATGGCCATGGGCACTTCCGCGAGGGGCAGGTGGGTCGTCGCCAGGCAGACGCGCAGCCCGGGACCGGCCAGCATCATCACCGGCATGTCGCCGCCGGCGCGCTCCGCGATCCATTCCGTGTGCCCCTGGAAGGGAATGCCGGCATCGTTGATGACCGCCTTGTGCACCGGGGCTGTGACCATCGCGTCGGCCCGGCCATCCAGGCACAGGTCGACGGCAGTGTCGATGCCGCGGACAACGGCGCGTGCATTTTCAGGGTCGGGGCGTCCCGCCCTGACGGCCCGGGAAACGGGTATGTCGACAACCGGGATCAGCCCCGCGCGGTGCGGCGCCGGGGAACTTGCGGGGTCGACTGCCCGGATTTCCACATCGAGCCCGAGCATGGCGGCACGCTGGCGGAGAACCTTGCTGTCCCCGAGCACAGTGATCGCTCCAGCGTGGGGTTTCGTGAGCGCCGTCAGGACGACATCCGGTCCGATACCCGCTGGCTCACCGACGGTGACAATGATCCGGGACGGAGCGGAGCGGGTCACGCGCGATCATCTCCGTACAGAATCCAATCTGTTGCCGGAGCACGCCGTCTTGCCCGCGGTGGTTGTATCCGCTCAGTCACTGCTCCCCTCCAACCAGAACAGATCGGCCTCGATCCAGCCAAACCGTTCAAAATCCACCCGGCCCCGGCGATCGAACACCACCCCCTCGGCCTGCAGCAGCCTGTGCTGTTCCGTGTCGGCCCGGCCGTCCTTCCGGAGGCTGATCTCTCCGCGGCTGTTGATGACCCGGTGCCAGGGAACGTTGTCGTGGACGCTCAGCGCCGCCATGGCGTAGCCCACCTGCCTTGGCCCGGTTCTGACCATTCTGGCAATTCCGCCATAGCTGGCCACCTGCCCGGGAGGAATGCGCCGGACCACGCGGTAGATCCGCTGGTAAAGGCTTTCACCGTTTTGGTCATCCGGCACGATATGGCGTCAGGAATTGCTCTCGGCATGAATTATAGCGGCAGGCAGTCATGTTCACGACCGCTGGTGCTTCTCCAGTATCCGCATCAACGAACAGTGGCGACTATGCTTCCGTTTCGTCAACGGACACGCCCATGATGTTGAAATTGCGGATTATCGAAAGACCATGAACGTGAAAGGACGAGAGAGCCGAAGAGCCCGGGTCGGAATATGGAACTGTAACAGCATGTGCGGCAAATCCGAAAGCTCCAGGCAAGAGCGTCTTTCGCATGCGGACTGTTAAACGGAACCGGAAGAACAGGGTGTTAGTCGCGGACAGCGGGATTGGTCTGTGGGATTGATCTTTCCATGGTTATCATGTTCTGATAATCTTTATTGATGCCAACGCCCAACCGTGATCCCGGACTTGACACGTTGCTGGACCTTGACGGCGATACGTACTTCGTGGACGAGGCAGGGCCTGGGTGAAATTCGAAGTCCGGCGGGTCGAGGTCACGTCAGAGCGACCGCACGGAATCAGGTATTCACTGACGTTGCATGCGCCGGACGGTACCAGATTGGCAGGATTCGATAATGCCCACCCGGTAAGGGATAGTCGCAGTCCGGGAGCGAGAAAGCGTGCCGAGAGTGATCACCGCCACCAGCAAAATACAGTCAGGCCTTACGACTACAGGGACGCAGGAACGCTCATATCGGATTTCTGGTGGGAAGTGGACGGGGTTCTGAAACAAAGGGGATCGAACAAATGAAGACACTGAAGCTCGGTATTGCGGAGTATGACTTGATGAAGGCGCGTACCTTGGCAATCGCACGGGGTGAGTACAAGCCTGCAAGAGGCGAACCGAAGGTCTGGTTCACGTCGGTGGAGAGCTTCGCGAAAGTCCTCTCGCAACGCAATCGTGAGTTGCTGACGCTGATTGCGCGGGAACGTCCGGACTCCATCACCGAACTGGCGGAGATATCTGGACGAAAAAAGTCGAATCTATCGCGCACACTGAAGACAATGGCGCGGTATGGACTCGTGGAACTGGAAAAGGGGCGGCGGGGATCGATCGCCCCGCGGGCACCTTACAATCAGGTAAGGATCGACATGTTGTTGAATCCGGTCCCGGGCAACATGACGTAACCGGTATGCCTTCAGCGCCGGCTGTCGGATTCTGCCTACGTACGGCTGATCCCAACCGGGTCAGAGGGTCGAATCCGGTAACGTATGACATTGCCTTTGTGGGGTCCGGAAATTCACGTCGAAAGTAATCTGCCGCCTGTGCACAGCCTCCTTCAGCAATGCCGTCAACAGTGGTATGTCGCCTGATTTCTTTCCGCCGGGAGCGGGAAGGCGGCGATGTATTCGAGAATTTCCTGATCTGACAGTGCCATGAAACGATCATCGGGCCGGTTTTCGGCATGAAACGAAACCGCAATTCGATGAAATGATTATCACATTGATTTTATGAAATAATCTGGAGAAACCACAAAATCGTTTCAGGGAATATGAAACGATTTTCCGGGTGCCAAGCTGGATTCAGCGTGCGTAGTCGGCATAACGGGCTCGGTGAATCCCTCGGAGGCCTGCAGGTGGACGCCCCTGGCCGCATCGAATAGACCCTTGGCGGTTAAATGAATACACTAGCCGGCACATTCGGAAGACAGTGTCCACATCAGACATGTTTGAATTGCTCAAGGCCGGCGGCTTTCTGATTTGGCCCATTCTCCTTTGTTCCGTGATTTCCCTGGCGATCATCCTGGAACGCGCCCTGGCGCTGAAGTCCAGTGATGTGGCGCCGCCGGAACTGCTGGACCAGATTCGTGACGACCTGAGGAAGGGCAGGCTGAATGCGGAAGTCATCAACGAGATCGAGGAGAACTCGCCCCTGGGCAGGGTCCTGGCTGCCGGGCTGCGCAATCCCAACCAGCACCGCGTGGTGATCAAGGAATCTATAGAGGAAGCCGGGCGGCATGTCGTGCACGACCTGGAGAAAAACCTGCCCACCCTGGGCACCATCGCCAATATCACCCCGCTGCTCGGCCTATTGGGAACCGTGATCGGCATGATCAAGGTGTTCTCCGCCATCACCACCTTTGGCGTCGGCGACCCCCAGGCCCTGGCGGAGGGTATCTCCGAGGCCCTGGTCACGACCGCGGCCGGCCTGTCCGTGGGGATTCCCAGCCTGTTGTTCTACCGCTACTTCCGCAGCAAGGTGAGTTCCCTCACCGTGGACATGGAGCAGCAGGCGCTCATGTTCATGAAGATCCTGCAGCGGGAAGGCTAGCCGGGCGGGGATATGCGGTTTCGAAACGTCAGCGACGAAAGTGATGCGGACATCAACCTGACTCCGCTCATCGACGTGGTATTCCTGCTGCTGATCTTCTTCATGGTAACCACCACGTTCTCCCGGGAGGCGGAAATCAAGCTCAACCTGCCGGAGGCGGATACCGCGGAACAGATCGACACCGAACCCCGCTTCCTGACCATCCAGATCAACGACATCGGCCAGTACGGGGTACAGGGTCCAGGCGAGGATGCCCCCAGGCAACTGGTCAGTACCAGCGTGGAAACGCTGCGCAAGGCTCTAAAGCGTGCGGCAGGAGATCTCAAGGAGCCCCTGATCCTGATCAGGGCCGACGGTCTCACCCCGCACGAATCCGTGGTCAGGGCCATGGATGCGGCCCGTCAGCTGGGCTGGTTCCAGATCACTTTCGCAACCGGAATGCCACGGCGGCATTGAACGCCGTCCCGCCAGCGTCCGGGATCCGCCGCCCCGGGGAGTGCGTGGACATTTACGGCAATTCCCCCTGTTCAGGTGGTGCATCCCGCAGGTTCTTGGGCGTGGTGAGCCTGCAACGCCCCGATGCCGGGCATTCCGCGCCGGGCGGGTCTCCTACCGGTCGGGTTTCCTGGTCGGGCGCTTCCACCCGGGATAGGAAACCTGCCTCGCCCGGCTGACCACTAGTGCCGGCTGGTCCACGTCCCGCGTGACGGTGGTCCCGGCTCCGATGGTAACGCCGTCGGCGATACGGACCGGCGCGACCAGCTGGCTGTCCGAGCCGACGAACACGTCGTCACCGATCACGGTCCGGTGTTTCCTGGCGCCGTCGTAGTTGCAGGTGATGGCTCCCGCGCCGAAATTGGTGTTGCGGCCCAGCGTGCTGTCGCCGATGTAGGCCAGGTGGTTGGCCTTGCTGCCTTCCGCCAGCTCGCTGTTCTTGACCTCGACGAAGTTGCCGACCCGGACATGGTCCCCGAGACGGGAATCCGGGCGCAGCCGTGCGAACGGCCCGACCTGGCAGTGGTTGCCGAGTTCCGCGTTCTCGAGCACGCTGTGGGGATGGATGCGGCAGTGGTTTCCAATGCGGGCGTCACGGATTACGCAACCCGGACCGATGTTGACGCCGTCACCGACTTCCACGACACCCTCCAGTACCACGTTCACGTCCACCACGCAGTCCCTGCCGAATCTGGTCTCGCCGCGAATGTCGATCCGTGCGGGGTCCATGAGCGTGACCCCAGCTTCCATCAGGGCGCCGGCTGCCAGCCGCTGAAAGGTTCTTTCCGCCATGGCCAGTTCGCCGCGGGAGTTGATCCCGAGAAACCTGTCGGGGTCCTGCGCAGTTTCGCCATGGACGGTCTCGCCGTCGGCGGTGGCCAGGCTGACCACATCCGTCAGGTAGTACTCTCCCTGCATGTTGCCGCGGTCGATGCCGTTCAGCCAACGGGCCAGGTCGGTGGCACTGCCAAGCAGGATGCCGGTGTTGATCTCACCGATGGCAAGCTGACCGGGACTGGCGTCCCGCTGCTCGACGATGCCCGTGATGTTGCCCACGCCGTCCCTGAGAATCCTGCCGAGTCCGGAGGGGTCCGAGGGTGATGCCGTGAGAATCGCCAAGGCGGCTTCCGCCCGGCACAGGCTGTGAAGGTCGTCCTGGCTCACCAGCGGAACGTCTCCATACAGGATCAGGCACCGGGACTTCGTGTCCACGTCCGGCATGGCCAGGCGTACGGCATGTCCGGTACCGTTCTGTTCCGTCTGGACCACCCAGTTGAACCGGTCCGCCGCCGTGGCGAACAGCGGCTCCATGGCAGCGCGTACCGATTCACCCCCATGGCCGATGACGACATGGATGCGGGTGGGTTCAAGGCTGAGCGCCGTCCCGAGCACATGCGACAGCATCGGTTTCCCGCCCACGGGATGCAGAACCTTGGGCAGGTCGGAATGCATGCGCGTCCCCCTGCCGGCAGCAAGAATGATCACTTCGAGGGGCATGGGCACGTTGGGGGTCAGGGCTTTGATCTTGTCGGACGTGCGGGAAAAGCCTGGGGCGCCCCTCTCGACGCTGGGAATCCAGGCAATAATATCATATGCGCAAAGCTGGCCAGCACGGGTTGCCGCGGGTGACGGTTCCCGTCATGGATGAGTGGCTGGTCTGCCGGGGTCGTGCAGGCAGTGTGCAGGGATGAGGGAAAACCGGGCATCCCCGCCACCCCGGGGGCAGCGAAACGGAAAGGGTATCCGGCCTCGAATAACCCGGGGAGCTACCTGTTCCTGGCGAGATACAGCCAGGTCTCCACCACCGTATCCGGGTTCAGCGACACGCTTGCGATGCCCTCGTCCATGAGCCACTGGGCAAGGTCCGGGTGGTCCGAAGGCCCCTGCCCGCAGATGCCGACGTATTTACCGGCCCTATTGCAGGCACGGATGGCCATGGAGAGCATGGCCTTCACCGCCTCGTCGCGCTCGTCGAACAGGTTCGCGATGATGGCGGAGTCCCGGTCCAGGCCCAGGGTGAACTGGGTCATGTCGTTGGAGCCGATGGAAAATCCGTCGAAGCGCTCAAGGAATTGGTCCGCCAGCACGGCGTTGGAGGGGATTTCGCACATCATGATGACCCTAAGGCCGTTCCTGCCCCGCTCCAGGCCGTTTTCCTGCAGAAGCCCGATGACCGCGTCGGCCTCGTCCAGGGTGCGCACGAAAGGAACCATGATTTCCACGTTGACGAGTCCCATGTCGTCCCGCACCCGCCTGACCGCCTCGCATTCCATTTCGAAGCAGTCGCGGAACGAGTCGGCGATATAGCGCGAGGCCCCGCGAAAGCCGAGCATGGGATTTTCCTCTTCCGGTTCGAACAGGCTGCCGCCAAGCAGGTTGGCGTATTCGTTGGATTTGAAATCGGACAGCCGGACGATCACCGGCCTTGGGAAGAATGCCGCACCGAGGGAGCCGACGCCTTCGACCAGCTTTTCCACGTAGAAGCTCCTTGGATCGGCGTATCCCGCCATGCGCCGGTGGATTTCCTCGCGCAGGTCCTCCGGCATGTCGTCCTTCTGTAGCAGCGCCTTGGGATGCACACCGATGGTGTTGTTGATGATGAACTCCAGGCGCGCCAGGCCCACCCCATGGTTCGGAATCCTCGAAAATGCGAAGGCACGTTCCGGGTTGCCCACATTCATGGTGATCTTGAAACCGATCTCGGGCATCCTGTCGAGGTCGGTGGTCATGACCTCGTAATCGAGCCGGCCCGCGTAGACCTTGCCGGTATCGCCCTCGGCGCAACATGCCGTAACTTCGCTGCCGTCGACGAGAACCCGGGTGGCATTCCCGCAACCCACGATGGCGGGCACTCCGAGCTCCCGCGCAATGATGGCGGCATGGCAGGTGCGGCCGCCGCGGTCGGTGATGATGGCCGCCGCTCTTTTCATCACCGGTTCCCAGTCCGGATCCGTCATGTCGGTGACCAGCACCTCGCCGGCCTCCACCCTGTGAAGGTCGCCCACGTTGGGGACAATCCGGACCCGCCCGGTGCCTCACAACACCCCACATACGACTCAGTCAGTCTTGATCATTCCCATGGATTTC